>DQCI01000326.1:5688-15598 GCA_003545125.1 Paracoccaceae bacterium | reverse complement strand
AAAATGAGGGACGCGGAGGTTTCCCCCCGCGCCCCGTCCTGTTTCCGCGTTTCTCCGGGGATGCCCGGGATCAGAGATCGAAGCGGTCGGCCTCCATCACCTTGGTCCAGGCGGCGACGAAGTCGGTCACGAACTTCTCTTTCGCGTCGTCCTGGGCGTAGATCTCGGAGAGCGCCCGGAGCTGCGAGTTGGAACCGAACACGAGATCGACGCGGGTGGCGGTCCACTTGGTCTCACCCGAAGCCCGGTCCTTGCCCTCGAAGACATCGCCGCCGTCATCCGACGTCCACGCGGTGTCCATGTCGACGAGGTTCACGAAGAAGTCGTTCGTGAGCTGGCCGGCCCGGTCGGTGAACACGCCGTGTGCGCTGCCGTCGTGGTTGTTCCCGAGCACCCGCAGCCCCCCCACCAGCACCGTCATCTCGGGCGCGGTGAGGCCGAGGAGCTGGGCCTTGTCGACCAACATCTCTTCCGCCGGGATGGTGAACTTCGTGCGCTGGTAGTTGCGGAAGCCGTCGGCCTCCGGTTCCAGCGGCTCGAAGCTTTCGGCGTCGGTCTGGTCCTGGCCTGCGTCGCCGCGGCCCGTCGAGACCGGCACCGTCACGTCGAAGCCCGCGTCGTCAGCGGCTTTTTCGATCGCGGCCGCGCCACCGAGCACGATCAGGTCGGCCATCGAGACCGCGCCGTGGTCCTCCCGGATGCCGTCCAGCACGCCCAGCACCTTGGCGAGCTGCGCCGGGGTGTTGGCGGCCCAGTCTTTCTGCGGCGCAAGCCGGATCCGCGCACCGTTGGCGCCACCGCGCTTGTCGGAGCCGCGGAAGGTCGAGGCCGAGGCCCAGGCGGTCTGCACCAGGTCCGCGACGGAGAGGCCGGAGCCGAGGATTGCAGCCTTGAGCTTGTCCACGTCGGCCGCGCCGAGCGGCGTGCCGGCGGGGATCGGGTCTTGCCAGATCAGCTCCTCGGTCGGGACCTCGGCGCCCAGGTAACGTGCGCGCGGCCCCATGTCACGGTGGGTCAGCTTGAACCAGGCGCGGGCATAGGCATCGGCGAACTCCTCGGGGTTTTCGAGGTAACGCTTGGCGATCGGGCCGTAGATCGGGTCATAGCGCATCGACATATCGGCGGTGGTCATCACCGGGGGGTGCGTCTTCGACGGGTCGAAAGCGTCGACCGCCATATCCTCCGGCGCGACGTCCTGGGCGATCCAGATCTGGGCGCCGGCAGGTGTCTTGCCGAGCTTCCACTCGTATTTGAACAGCACCGTGAGATAGCCCATGTCCCAGGTCGTCGGGTTCGGCTTCCAGGCGCCTTCGAGACCGGAGGTGATCGCATCGGCGCCCTTGCCGGAGCCGTGCGAGGAGATCCAGCCAAGACCCATCTCTTCGAGCGGCGCGGCCTCGGGCTCCGGGCCGACCGCATCGGCCGGGCCGTTGCCGTGCATCTTGCCGAAGGTGTGCCCGCCGGCGGTAAGCGCCACGGTCTCGGCGTCGTCCATCGCCATTCGGGCGAAGGTTTCGCGCACGTCGCGGCCCGAGGCTTCGATGTCGGGGCTGCCGTCCGGGCCCTCGGGGTTGACGTAGATCAGGCCCATCTGCACGGCGGCGAGCGGGCTTTCGAGATCGCGGTCGCCCGAGTAGCGGCTATTATCCTGGTCCGAGGTGGCGAGCCACTCGGTCTCGGCGCCCCAGTAGACGTCTTCCTCGGGCGAATAGATGTCTTCGCGACCGCCACCGAAGCCGAATGTCTTGAAACCCATCGATTCCATCGCGACGTTGCCGGCGAGGATGTAGAGGTCGGCCCAGGACAGGCTGTTGCCGTATTTCTGCTTGATCGGCCAGAGCAGGCGGCGGGCCTTGTCGAGGTTGCCGTTATCGGGCCAGGAATTGAGCGGAGCGAAACGCTGGTTGCCGGTAGACGCCCCGCCGCGGCCGTCGGCGGTGCGGTAGGTGCCGGCCGCGTGCCAGGCCATGCGGATCATCAACCCGCCGTAATGGCCGTAATCCGCGGGCCACCAATCCTTCGATGTGGTCATCAGTTTGCCGAGGTCGGCCTTGACCGCGGCGAGGTCGAGTTTCTTGAATTCTTTGCCGTAGTCGAAATCATGGCCGAAAGGGCTTTCCTTCGCGCTGTGCTGGTGCAGCACCCGCAGGTTCAGCTGGTTCGGCCACCAGTCGCGGTTGCCGCGCTGGCCGAAATTGGTGGTGCCGTGGGCGACGGGGCAGCCGCCGATGCCTTTGGGATCGCTTGCGTCCATTGGTCTCTCTCTCCCTGGGAAAATCCGTTCCGTGTGCGCCGCTGGGGCCTTTCGGGGGGTGGCGGCTTGAGCGGAAGTTAGTGTGTGTGGGCGATCAAAGGAAATTGCGTTTTCGGATGGAAACGATAACCTACGGTTATGAATGTGACCCTTCGACAATTGAGCTACTTCGTCGCCCTGGCCGAGGAACGGCATTTCGGGCGGGCGGCTGAGCGGGTCCACGTGACCCAGCCGGCGCTGTCGACCCAGGTCCGCGAGCTTGAGGAGCGGCTCGGCTCGGCACTGGTCGACCGCAGCGACCGCAGCTTCCGGCTGACCCCCGCGGGCGACGAGGTGCTGGCCTCGGCGCGGCGGATCATGGGCGAGGTCGAGCGGATGGAGACGGCGGCGCGCTGGCAGGACGGGCTCAGCGGGCGGCTGAAGCTCGGGATGATCCCCACCGTCGCGCCCTATCTGCTGCCGCGCGCCCTCGATCTCATCCGTGCCCGCGCGGCCTCGCTCGATCTGCGCCTGCGCGAGGCCAGGACCGAGCCGCTGCTCGACGCGCTGGCCGACGGGGCGCTGGACGCGGCGGTGATGGCGCTGCCGTCGGGACGCCCGGGGCTGGTGGAAGCGCCGCTGTTCAGCGACCGGTTCGTGCTGGCCGCGGGCCGCGACCAGGTCGAAGACATGCGCGCGACCGGCGCGGCGCCGCGGCCGGGCGAGCTTGACATGTCGCGCCTGCTCCTGCTCGACGAGGGCCATTGCCTCGCCGACCAGGCGCTCGAGGTCTGCGGCACGTCGCGGGTTGCGACCAGGGTCGACCTCGCAGCCTCGTCGCTGCCCACGCTCTGTGGGCTTGTGGGCGCGGGCTACGGCCAGACGCTGCTTCCGGAGATTGCCGTCAGCACCGAGGCGGCGGCCTCGCCGCAGCTCGCGATGATCCGCTTCGCCGAGCCGCAACCGGCCCGGATGGTCGGCCTCGTGCGCCGCGATCTCGGTGGCCCGGACGGCTGGTTCACCGATCTCGCCGCGATCCTCGCCGAGGCTGGCACCGCTCAGTGTGAACGGGCCGCGAGGGCTGTTGGCTAAGGCGGGGCAGACGGGTCGGAGGCAGCGCGCGCGCGGCTCCGGGATTGGGTGACCCGCCGTGGTACGGACTTCCTAGTTTCCTAGGAAACCGTCCCCCGTTTCCTAGGAAACCGGACCCATCGGGTCATTCGAAACGCGGGCCAAAACAAGGACCTGGTTCCGCCCCAGGGCATGCCCGCCGGTCAAGGTATTAAGGGGTTGCCCGGGCTGCGCTCGACCGAGAGGCACCACCGGTTGCGCCCTACAGGTAGCGGGCGATGGCGTCGGGCCGCGGAACCCCACCTCACGTCCCGTCTTCACAACCCCTCGTGGAACTCGGCCATCAGGTGGCGCACCACGTCGCGCAGCGCTTCCTCCACCGGCAATTCGGCCTCGATCGCGTCCTTGTAGACCTGGCGTTGCTGGTGGGCGGAGGTCCCGTTCTCGAGGATCCGCCGCGCGCCTTCGACTTCCGCGACGCAGCCGAGCGCCTCGGCGTCCTCGCGCACAAGCTCGATCAATTCCTCGATCAGCACGTCGAACGGCACAAGCTCGCGTTGCCCCAGGTCGATGAGCCCGTTGGTCGTCCCGTAGCGCATGGCATGCCAGCGGTTCTCCTCGATGAGGAAATTGTCATACATCCGCCAGCGCCGGTTCTGGCTTTTCAGCCGCCACAGGAACCGGGTGAGCGACTGGATGATGGCCGCGAGCGTCAGCGCGGTGTCCATCCGCGGCGAGACATCGCAGATCCGCGCCTCAATGGTGGGGAACCGGGCCGAAGGCCGCAGATCCCACCAGATCTTCGAGGAATCCTCGATCAGCCCCAGCCCGACGATGGCATCCACGGTGCGTTCATAAGCCGACCACGAGGTGAATTGCGGCGGCAGGCCGGTGCGCGGCAGGTTGTCGAAGATGGTCAGCCGGTAGGAGGCGAGCCCGGTGTCCTCGCCCTGCCAAAACGGCGAGGAGGCGGAGAGGGCCAGCAGGTGCGGCAGGAAATAGGTGAGCTGATTGAGGATGTCGATCCGGTCTTCCTTGTCCGGAAGCCCGACATGCACATGCATCCCCGAAATGAGCAGGCGGCGGGCGACGCCGCCGAGATCGCGCCGCAGCTCGTTGTAGCGGTCGCGGTCAGTGTGGTGCTGGTCGCGCCAAGCCGCGAACGGGTGGCACGAAGCGGCGATCGGGGCGAGGCCGAACTCGGCCGCCCGGGTCGCGATGCTGCGCCTGAGTTTGCGCAGGTCTTCGCGCGCCGCGGCGATGGTGCCGCAGACATGGGTGCCGATCTCGATCTGGCATTGCAGGAATTCCGGGCTGACCTGTTCGTCGAGCTCGGCCTTGCAGGCCTCCATCAGCCCCAGCGGGGCTTTGGCAAGCTTCAGGGTTTCTTTGTCGACGAGAAGGTATTCCTCTTCGATACCGATGGTGAAGTCGGGTGCGTCCATGCCTCTAGCCTGCGTCGAAATCGGCGTGCAATCAAGCGTGCGGCGTCAAGTCGATCTCAGCAAGGCGTCGAGCCAAGGCGCATCGATGCCAAGCTCGGTGAGCGCCTCGGCGTCGCCTTCGACCGTGACCGAAACGACCCTTTGCGACCGCGCCCAAGCCCGGTTCACGATCCGCGCCAGCGACCAGGTCGGATCGGTCGGCGCGCGGCAGACCACCAGGGCCGGCGCGCGCGGATCGTCAAACACCTCGGCCTCGCGGGCCTGGTGCTGCATCAGCCCGAAAAAAATCGCGCTCCCAATCCGTGACGGCGCTGGGATCGACCAGGTGCTTCATCCCCTTGCGGTCGGCGGGATGGGCGGCGAAAGCGGCGAGCGCCGCGGTGCTCTCGGCCAACCCCATCCGGCCTTCGTAGCGGACGTAGGCGAGGATGTGGTCGGGAAGGAACCGGAGAGAAATCGGCAAGGCCAGGACCGCTCAGGCGCTCTGCAGCAGCGCGTCGATGGTCTGTTCCGGCTGTCCGAGCACCTGCAGCGCGTCGGCTTCGGTTTCGGACAGCAGCGGGATCACGCCCGGCACGTCTTCCCAGGACCGCAGGATCATCCGCGCCATCTGCTGGGTGCGCTCGGTCGGCGCGAAATAGACGAAGTGCACCTCGTGGCCAGTGCCAAGGAAGGCGCCCGCCTTGTCGGCCTGAAGCTGCATGAGCCCGGCGAAATCCCTGTCCCAATCGGTGACGCGGGCGAGATCGATGAGCTGTTTCTGGCCGGGACGCATGTCGGGGTGCTGCATGTAAGCGCCGAAGGCCTCTGCCGTCTCCGGGAAGGAGATGACGCCCGCATAGCGCACATAGGCAAGCCCGCGCGCGGGCAATATCCTGAACTCGATGGCCATATCGCCAAAACCCCTAGACCCAAAACCCAAAGACACCGTCCCCCCCCGGGGAGGGTGGTTGGACCGTGACCTTATCGCTCAAGATGCTCGGGTCAAATGGTTTTCTCGGCTCAACCCGATTTTGTCGGGGAGGTTCTCCGGGCCCCGGATTTGACCTGGACCAGGGGCCGCAGGACCCTCCGGCACCCGGCCGCCGCCGCGCGCCCGGTGCGCCTAGTGCTACCCGATGCAACCGGTCAGATCAGCCGGACCTGAGTGCCGACGGCCACGAGGTCGAAGAGCTCGACGATCTGCTCGTTGTAGAGGCCGATGCAGCCATCGGAGCTTTGCCGCCCGATCTTGCGGGTGTCATGGGTGCCGTGGATCAGATACGCTGGCCAGGACAGATAAAGCGCGCGCAACCCGAGCGGATTGTCCGGGCCCGCCGGCATCACCTCGGGAAGGTCGGGAATGCGCGCGTGCATCGAGGCGGTCGGCGTCCAGGTCGGGTGCTCCTTTTTGCGCACCACCTCGGTGTAGCCGCGCTTGGTGAGGTCGTCTGAACGCGGAACCGAGGTCGGGTAGAGCCTGTACGTGCCGCTGTAGCCGGACCAGAAGTGCAGGGCCCGGCTTGCCGTGTCGGCGACGATCGCGCCCTCGCCGAGGCTGTCGAAATGGTCTTGCCAGCGTTCCGAGCGGAAGGACGAGATATTATGGCGGGCGAATCCCTCGCCGGCGGTCTCGGACGCGGCTGACTGCGCGCGCAACACGGCGGGCGCGAGGAGGGGCAGGGCGGCCGCGGTCAGAAATCCGCGTCGGGTCAGGCGTTGAGACATGTCGGGGTCCTGTGCTGAGCGTGGGCCAGGGGCGTGGGGGCCGGGATGGTGTGAGATCGACGCGCCTTAGCGCCCGCGAGGTCCCCTTGAGCGTTCCTGGGAGTGAGCGTTCCCGGGAGCTTGTTCTGTGCTCTATCACCGGAACAGGGGCAGGGCTACGGGACAACACCTGCATTCAAGCGAATGTGACACCGTCGCAAGAGTGACTCGCACGGAAACCTGCCGCTCGGCGGCCAAAGATACGCCGGGGGGACATACACGCTGTTCGCCGGGCGGCCGGGCGCCATGGGAGCGCCGAGGACGATGGGCGCGCGTTGAAACCGGGGCACTGGTCGGGAAACGGCTGGTGGCAGATGTCAGGCCATGATCGTGCGGACCGAAAAGCTCCGCCGCCGCGTCACCGGAATGCGCCCCGCCGGTCAGGCGGCGCGCGGCAGTTCGGCCACCCGCATCTCGGTTTGGCCGAGGATCGCGAGCGCTTCGGCCTCGTCGTCGAGCACCAGCGGCACGACCCCGGGATTGCCCTCCCAGGCTTTCGCAAGAACGCCTGCGAGAGCGCGGGCCGTCTCGGTCGGCGCGTAGTAGACGCACAGCGTTTGCCGGTTCTGCCGCATCCAGTCCTGGCGGACCTCGCCAGGCGAGACCGCGCTTTCGAGCGCGGTTTCCCAGCCGGTGACGGCAGAAAGATCGACCAGGTGCATCTGGTCGGGGCGGAAGCTGCGATGGCGCACGACGGCGGCGATTAGTTCGGCACGCTCGGCCACGCTGATTTCACCTTCGTAGACGACAACCGCAAGATCGCGATCGGACAGGATGGAATAGGAAGTGGGCATGGCGACCTCCTGGGGGTGGGGGTGCAGGGTGGGTGGCTCGCCATAGGGATACCGGCGAGAGGTGCCTCAAATGAAGGGTTTTTTTATCCACAGCCTGCTTCGAGGCGAAAACCCGCCGCGCCGCATTGCGGCATCGGAACAAGTCCGCCGAAGGGGCGTGGATTGTTGCGCGGTCGTCAGCGGGAGGGTCGAACCGCTCGGAGGGGGGCGAAATCCGGGGCGGATTTCGTGGGCAAAATCCGCCCCGGATTTTGGTTCGGTTTCCGTCCGGAAACCGTACACGTTTTTCGACCGAAAAACGTTTCACCGACTCACGTTCCGGCCCATGAAAACGGATGGGCAAGCGCCTCTCTGGTCGCGGCCCAAAGCGCGAGCCGGGTGACGTTGGCGCTCCGGGCAAGGGTGTGACGCACGAACAGACGCCGATTGTCGCATTGGGGGGCGCCAAACAGGGCGTTAGCCTGCGTCACAAGGGACGAATCACATTGACCGGGGGCCTGCCCCCCGAAGGAGTATCTATGTTGAAACGCTTGATCCGGACCGCCTCAATCCTGCTTGCCATGGTGATCGCTCTTGCGGCCCCGACGGCGGTCACAGCCGACGATGCGAAGCCGGGCCTGTTCGTCAACCTCACCACAGACGATACCTGGGCTGCGACCAAGGCGATCATGTTTGCGCATGAAAAGGCGCTGAAGAATGGGCATGAGCCGGTGGTGATCTGGATGAACGTGCGCGCCGTCTATCTCGCGGACAAAAAACGTCCGAGCCACATCCACGGGATGATGGCCGAGAAGGGCGCCTCGGTGCAGGACATGCTCGCGGGGTTCATCGCCGATGGCGGCAAGGTGCTGATGTGCCAAGCCTGCTCGGCGGCCGCAGGCCTCACGATCGACGACTACATCGACGGTGTCGAAATGGGCGCCTGGCCGGTGATCGAGGGCTACCTCTTCGCCGATGATATGCAGACCCTGAGCTGGTAACGGCCAGCAAGGAATCCGGAAAAGCCCCGGCCAAGGCCGGGGCTCTTCAATTGCAGATGCCTCAGCCCATCGGTTTGAACGCCGTCTCGGTGCCGTGTTCGATGTGCTGGAACCAACGCTCCGTCACCGTCTTGGTTCGGGTGTAGAAACGGAAGGCATCGGGTCCGTACTGGTTGAGATCGCCGAAGCCCGACTTCTTCCAACCGCCGAAGGTGTAGTAGCTGAGCGGCACCGGGATCGGGAAGTTGATCCCGACCATGCCGACATTGACCCGGGAGGCGAAATCACGCGCGATCTCGCCGTCGGCGGTGTAGATCGCGGTGCCGTTGCCATACTGATTGTCCATCACCAGCTTCAGAGCTTCCTCGTAATTGTCGGTGCGCACCTGGCTCAGGACCGGCCCGAAGATCTCTTCACGATAGATGTCCATCTCCGGCGTGACGTTGTCGAACAGGGTCGGCCCGACGAAGAAGCCGTTCTCGTAGCCCTGGAGCGAGAAGTCGCGCCCGTCGGTGACCGCGGTCGCGCCCTGGTCGATGCCGGAAGCGATCAGCCCTTTCACCCGCTCCATCGCCATCGGTGTGACCAGCGGCCCGAAGTCCATGTCTTCGCCGGCGGTGTAGGGGCCGACTTTCAGCTTCTCGATCCGGGGCACCATCAGCTCGACAAGCCGGTCGGCGGTCTCGGCGCCCACCGGCACCGCCACCGAGATTGCCATGCAGCGCTCGCCCGCAGCGCCGAAGCCCGCGCCGACCAGCGCGTCCGCCGCTTTCTCCATGTCGGCGTCCGGCATGATGATCATGTGGTTCTTGGCGCCGCCGAAACATTGCGCGCGCTTGCCGTTCGAACAAGCCCGGCCGTAGATGTATTGGGCGATCGGGGTCGAGCCGACGAAGCCCACCGCCTGGATCGTCTCGTTGTCGAGGATCGCATCGACCGCTTCCTTGTCGCCGTGCACGACCTGGAGCACGCCGTCGGGCAATCCGGCCTCCTGCAGAAGCTCGGCGAGCAGGAGCGCGGTGGAGGGCGTGCGTTCGGACGGCTTCAGCACCATCGCGTTGCCTGCGGCAATCGCAGGGGACATCTTCCACATCGGGATCATTGCGGGGAAGTTGAACGGGGTGATGCCGGCAACCACGCCGAGCGGTTGGCGCATCGAGTAGAGGTCGATGCCCGGGCCACCGGAATCGGTGAACTCGCCCTTCAGCATCGCTGGCGCGCCCATGCAGACCTCGACCACTTCGAGGCCGCGCTGGATGTCGCCGCGCGCGTCTGGCAGCGTCTTGCCGTGCTCGCGCGACAAAACCTGGGCAAGCCGGTCCATGTGCTCGTTGATCAACGCGCCAAACTTCATCATCACCCGGGCGCGGCGTTGCGGGTTGACCTTCGCCCAGAGTTTCTGGGCTTGCGCCGCTTTCGCGACAGCGTCGTCGAGCTCGGCGGGGGTGGCGAGCGGTGCCTTGCCCTGCACTTCGCCGGTGGCCGGGTTGTAGATGTCGGCGAAACGGCCCGACGTGCCTTTGACGCGCTTGCCGTTGATCCAGTGTTCAATCTCGTACATGGGGGTCCTCCTGTGCTGACGGGACAATAGCCTTGCAATATTGCTGGACGAAGAGGCAAGATACCAAAAGCGTTTTGCAA
>DQCI01000326.1:323-5637 GCA_003545125.1 Paracoccaceae bacterium | reverse complement strand
CGGCGAGGACGGCCCGAAGGGCGGACGAGCCGCGGGGGGAGACCATGGAGCCTGACTGGGACGATCTCAAAGTCTTCCTCGCCGTTGCCCGTGGGACAAGCCTGTCGGCGGCGGCAAGACTTCTCAAACGCGACCCGGCCACGGTGGGGCGCCGCATTGCCCGGCTCGAGGAAGCCCTCGGCGCCGCCCTGTTCGTGCGCACCCCTGCGGGCTACGGACTGACCGAGGCGGGCGGCCGCTTGCTCGACCATGCCGAGGCCGTTGAACAAGCGATCACACAGGGCGCCGAAGCGCTGCGCGCGAACCCCGGTCAGCTCACCGGCCAGGTGCGGATCGGTGCGCCGGACGGGGCCGCTGTCTACCTGCTGCCCCGCGTCTGCGCGGCGATCCGCGAACAGCACCCCGGGCTCGAATTGCAGATCGTGGCGCTTCCGGGCGTCGTCAACCTGTCGCGTCGCGAAGCGGATTTCGCTGTCACCGTCACGCCGCCGACCGCGGGCCGGCTCACGGTGCAGAAGATCACCGATTATCGTCTGCACCTCGCGGCGCATCGCGACTACCTCGCGCGCGCCCCCGAAATCCGTACCCTCGCCGATCTTCACGACCACCCGCTGGTCGGCTACATCCCCGACATGATCTTCGACAAGGCGCTCGACTACCTCTCCGAGCTGCCGGTCACCGGCGTCGGCCTGGCCTCCAACGCGGTCTCGGTGCAACTCGCGTTCCTGCGCGAAGGAGCGGGCGTAGGCATCGCCCATGATTTCGCGCTGCCGCATGTGCCGGAGCTGTGCAAGGTCCTGACGGATCATTTCGCGCTCACCCGCAGCTACCATCTCGTGCGCCACGCCGGTGACCGGCGGATTGAACGGCTCGCGCGGGTGGGCGACATGCTGCATGCGGGGCTGCGCGCCGAGGTCGCGCGGCTCGAATCCCTCACTTGACAATCCCGCCGGGGTTTTCAACGTTGAACTGACAGGGAAAAGTGAGCGCACGGCAGGGAGGCCGTGGCGCCCGACAGGCCCAGGGAGACCCAGATGCTCGTCAGTCAGATACTAAAGGATAAGTCGATCCAGGAGGTCCTCCGGGTGGCACCCGGTAGTTCGGTGGGCGAAGCGGCGGAGATGCTCTCTGCGAAGAAGGTCGGCGGGGTCATCGTCTCTGACGGCGAGAGCGGTCTGCCCGCTGGCATCGTCACCGAGCGCGACATCGTGCGCGAGCTCGGCAAGCGCGGCGCGATCTGCCTCGAGGACAAGGTCGATGACATCATGACCTGCGAGCTGGTCACCTGCGAACCCAACGACCGGGCGATCCGGGTGCTGCAGGTGATGACCGAGAAGCGTTTCCGGCACATGCCGGTGATGGAAGACGGCAAACTCGTCGGCCTGGTGTCGATCGGCGATGTGGTCAAGGCGCGGCTGGATGAACTCAGCTCTCAGGCCGATGCGCTCAAGAACATGATCATGGGATACTGACCCCGGTTTTCAGTCCGCGCGCGCGGGTGGGGCTGGAGGCAAAGGTGTTGTCCGCATGTCTTGCCGGCGCCGTTTGCGTGGCGTGCCAGCCCGCCGCTGCACGCGCCAGGGATGACGCCTGAGGTGCGGCCAACGCGGGTGCCATCCCGTCCGGCCGGTCCGATAGGCGCGCCGGCAGCGGCATACCCGGAGCGGGCCGCGCGTCAATATCGAGATAATTCCTTCATCGAACGCGTGCCGACACGCCGCCGTGCGCGCCGCGGCCGGGGTTCCCGTCTCGGCGCGGCCCACGGCATCGGCACGCACCGGCGACCCTTCGAGAGCGCCGACACCATCCGGCCTTCCGGCCTGGGGTGTTGCGTGGCTTGCCCGCCGGTCGCGGCGCTCTCGACACTCGACCGGGCGCTGTGGGGAGCGGCGCATGGCCGAGGCGCAACCCGAACGCTTGCGGGCGTGGAAAGCCCTTGCATTGCGGCAGGCGATATAGTTGCGTGCCGCCCAACGAAGGAGAACGGCACATGCGCATCGGCCTCTACCCGGGCACTTTCGATCCGATCACGCTCGGGCATCTCGACATCATCGAGCGGGCCTGCCTGCTGGTCGACCGGCTGGTTATCGGCGTGGCGATCAACCGCTCCAAAGGGCCCTTGTTCGACCTCGAGGAGCGGGTCGGCATGGTGACCGCCGAGACCGCGGCGCTGACCGCGCGGACCGGGTGCGAGATCGTCGTCCACCCGTTCGAGAACCTGCTCATCAACTGCGCCCATGAAGTGGGCGCCAGCATCATCGTGCGCGGCCTGCGCGCGGTCGCCGATTTCGAATACGAGTACCAGATGGTGGGGATGAACCGGGCGCTCGACAGCAGTATCGAGACCGTCTTCCTGATGGCCGAGGCCCGGTATCAGCCGATCGCCTCGAAGCTGGTGAAAGAAATCGCCCGCCTCGGCGGCGACGTGTCGAAATTCGTCACCCCGGACGTGAAAGCACGGCTGGAGGGGAAGTACGGAGGCTGAACTCGACGGCGGCGGGCGGCACACGGGACCCGTCGTGGACCATTGACAGACCCGCCGATGCCCTCACAGGATCGGCGGATGGCTTGGCTTGGGCTGATCCATGCTATTGTGATGGCCGCCGCGCTCGCGATCGGCGCGGGCCTGTTCGCGATCGCCAAGGGAACCGCGCGCCGCTGCCGATGCGGGCGTGGCTTCGTGATCGCGGTGCTTGGGTCGAACCTGCTCGTTCTTTCGATCTACGAGGACAGTGAAACGATGGGCATCTTTCACATTCTCGCAATCGTAAGTTTTGGCTCGGTGCTTACGGCCCTCCCGTTGGCGCGTCGCGGCAAGGGCGGGCCGGGCACGCGCATTGCGCATGGGCACGTGATGCTGTGGTCCTTCGGCGGTATGGTCGCAGCAGGGTTGGGGCAGAGCGCCACATATCTCGGCCAGACACCCTGGCCGGCAATCGTTGCGGTGTTTCTGTGTGTCGGGATCCTGGCCGCCCAACTCGATTTCAAAGCCATGCTTCGCGCCGGTTGACGTCGCGGTTCCGGTGAATGCGCCGGGGTGTCATGTGAGACTGGGCAAGAGACCGTTTTCCGGGAGGTGAAGATGACCGATATCGTCAACGGATTGCTTCTGCGCGATCAACAAGTGTTGATGGCGCACCGGTCCGTCCAGCGCAAAAACTACCCCGGCACGTGGAGTTTTCCTGGCGGGCATGTCGAGGTCGGGGAGACCCTTGCGCAGGCTCTGAGACGCGAGCTGTCTGAAGAGATTGGGGTTCTTGCCACGTCCTGGACCTTCTTGCGGCGCTTCACGGCACCGGACGCCACGCCTGGGCGCCCCGTCGTGTTTCACTTCTTTGCCGTTGAGGCGTGGGACGGCGAACCGACGAACCTGGGCAATGAACACAGCGAAATCCGATGGGTCGCCGTGGCAGATGCCCCTCGGATGCAAGACCTGACCTTCGGCAGGTATGTCGAGCTGTTCGAGGATTTGGCGTCGAGTTGATTTGGCGCGGTCTTGGAGCGACGGCCTTTGGCGCAAGATTGGGTGGTTTCGAGAAACGCTCCCCCCAAAATGCGAACGGGCCGGCGAAGTGCCAGCCCGTTAGTCATTATCGTTATTTGTGTGTTCGTTGTGTTTTGTGTCCCCGTCTGGCGAGGGCTTCCCCTGCGGCACCGGCTCAGTCGCCGTAAACCGCGGCCCTGGCGATGATTTTGGCGTCGGCGGGGTAGATGCCGAGGTCTTCGACGGCGAGTTCGGTCGGCAGCGCTTCGATCTCGCGGATGGTGCGGTTGTAGAGCGCGCGCTTGGCAATCGCTTCGCGGATGCTTTCAATGGCGGTCATGTCATGTCCTTTCGTTGTTGGGTTGGGTTACTCGGGACTCTCCGGTTGGTCCGGGGTTGGTCATCGTTCCTGTTCTGAATCTAGCGCCCCCGAGGTGGCGCACAACATCGCGTTGGCGATACCAGAAATGCGCCAAACGCATGGCTTCGGACTCCGCTGATATATTTAGTTTTTCCGGTACACCGGCGGAAAACCGCGTGTTGTTTGCGCTAAATTCGCCTATTCATGACGGTTTCGTGACAAAATATTCACGAACTCTTGGGCGAAACGCGGGGCAGCCACGTCTTGTCAGGTATGTTCCTTGTGCATGCGCCGAAAAAGCGCCGCCGCCCCCCCTATCGTCTCCCGGCGCAGCGCGCCGTCGCGCCCCGCCGCCGCAGAAAAGCCCTCAACCCCCTGCAATGGTTAATCGTTTCGAAAATGTTCTGGCCCATTCTTCGGTCCATGCAGGACCCCCGAGGAATAGGTGACGATGCCCTGGCGCACGCCCTGGCCGCAAAGCCGGTCGCGCTCCAGATCGCGCTGGTGTCCGATCCGCGCCTTCTGCACCGCAAGCTGATGCGGCCGGACATGCCGGCCGCGGTGTTTTCCGGCGGCCGGGGCTCCCCGGAGGCGGCGAGGTGGCGGTGCGCGGCCGATCGCTCGGCGGTCACGGGATGCTCGAAAGGGGCATCGCCCCCGACAGGATTGCAGGCGAAATGCGGGATCTGTGCGCCGCGGTCCGGGCGTTGTTCGAGGCCCCGCCGCCGCCCGAAGCGCGCTGTGACGCGCTGTCGATCCTGCTTGCCTGGCCCCTGCGCATCCATCCCTTCGCCGACGGCAACGGGCGGGTCGGCCGGCTCATGGTCTGACTTGGCGCACGGCTGCTCGGCTGTCCCACCCGCGAAAACTGGATGATCGATATGCGCCCCTACGGGCCCGGCTTCAGCTGCGTGTTCCAGGCGTTGCCGCTGTCGCCCGACGCCCTCCGGTTCTACATGCGCCGGTATTTTCGGGCGGACGGGAGCGGCTAGACGATGCCCGATGTCAAGGACATCTATCTGATCTCGGACTTGCCGGGGCTGGGCGACACCATCGGCGTGGCCGCGACCGGCGCGGATGTGGTGCTCGATCCGACCGAACACACCGCCGAGGACCTGTCCGAAGCCGCAATCGGGTTCAGCACCGCGATGACGACCTTCACCTTCGACGGCGCGGACACCACGGTCACCGAGTTCTACCAGATCGACTTCGAGAGCGACGGCAGCAGCTACGTGGGCTAGGTCATGGCGTTTCAGCCGGTGGCGGGCGGCGCCGAGGAATGGGTAGTCCTGCCCGACGACACCGCGGGCGATCTCAGCTTCTCGACGCGCGAGGTCACCGCCGTCACCCTGGTCTCGGAGGTCTCCTACCCGGACGTGTCGGTCGACAACACCATCACGCCGCGGTGCCTGGCCGAGGGCACCTTGATCGCCACCCCTGACGGTGCCCGCCCGGTCGAGGCCCTGCGT
>DQCI01000326.1:0-237 GCA_003545125.1 Paracoccaceae bacterium | reverse complement strand
CGGGCGCGGCCGGTCCTTGTCAAGCCCGGTGCGCTCGGGCCGGGGATGCCGGCGCGCGCTCACCGTCTCGCGCCAGCACCGCATCCTTCTGGCCGGGCCTGAAGTGGACCGGCGCACCGGCGCAGCCGCGGTCTGGGTGCCGGCAAAGGATCTCGTAGGGTGCCCGGGGATCGGCTACGAACGCCTGCGGACCCGGGTCACCTGGTGCCACCTGCGGCTGGCGCACCACGCCGTGCT
>DQCI01000209.1 GCA_003545125.1 Paracoccaceae bacterium | reverse complement strand
GTCGTCGACCGGTGGTGGGAGTGAGAAGCGGTTTGTGAACCCGCTTCTTGCGCGATTTCGAAATCGGGTCGCTCCGCGGCGGCGGTCAGCTCGGGGTGACCGGGTATTTCCGGCCCAAGTCGTTGAGCCCCGCGCGAATCAGGTCCTTCAGGACCTGTTCGTCAACGTCGGCCAGCTTGTTGATATAGAGGCAGGACTTGCCGAGCTTGTACTTGCCGAGACGGGCGAGTTGATCGTCGAAATCTGCGTAGCCCGGCATGATGTAGACCACGAGGTTGGCCTTGCGGGGGCTGAACCCGGTGGCGCACATGTCGCCCTCGCGGCCGCTGTCGTACGTGTAATGGTACGACCCGTAGCCGACGATCGACGGCCCCCACATCTGCGGCGCCCAGCCGGTGACGTCGCGAAAGATTTCGACGAGCCGCTGGGCATCGGCGCGCCGGGTCGGATGCTCGACCGCGCCGATGAAGCCGGCGACGGTCTCAGTGGTGGGTCGTGTCTTGTTTTCGCTCATCACACCTTCTTCAAATTCTCGTGCTCAATGGACCAATATCAATATTTTGTGCGTATCGTGAGTGTAGCCGAAACAAAGTCCAAGGAGAACGACATGTCCGTGAACGAGACCAGGATCGACCGCCGCGCCTTGCTGGCGGGGGCGGCGGCGCTGCCGATGACCGCAAGCAGCGCTTTCGCTGCCGCCGACATGCTGGGGATGGCGACGACGCGGTTCAACCGGTTCGGGTTGGGCGGTTTCGAGGTCACCGCGCTGCTCGCGGGCACGCAGACGGTGGAGAACCCGCACGGGATATTCGGCCTCAATGCCTCCGACGCGGATTTCGCCGCCGCGTCCGCTGCCGCCAACATCCCGACGAACGCAGCGCAGTTCTTTTTCACGCCCACCGTGGTCAACACCGGCTCGGAACTGGTGCTGTTCGACACCGGGCTCAACCCGGCGGGCATCACCGGCGCGTTGGCCGAGGCCGGCTACACTCCGGATCAGGTCGACGTCGTGGTCATCACCCACATGCACGGCGACCACATCGGCGGCTTGGCGGATGATGCCGGCACGCCGACCTTCCCCAACGCCCGCTACGTCACCGGCGCGGTCGAGTTCGATGGTTGGGACATGTCCGGCAACGAGGGGTTCGAGGCCAAGGTGCGCCCGCTTGCCGAGAAGATGAGCTTCCTCGACGGGGGCGGTTCGGTCGCCGCGGGCATCACCGCCGTGGAGGCCTTCGGGCATACGCCGGGGCACATGGCCTACATGCTGGAAAGCGACGGCGAGGGGCTTCTGATCGCCGCCGATTTCGCCAACCATTACGTCTGGTCGCTTGCCTACCCGGATTGGGAAGTGAGGTTCGATATGGACAAGCCTGCGGCGGCGGAATCGCGTAAGACTCTGCTGGGAATGTTGGCTTCGGACAAAATCCCCTTCATCGGCTACCACATGCCCTGGCCGGCGCTGGGCTATGTCGAGGCGAAGGATTCGGGCTATCAGTACGCGCCGTCGAGCTACCAGATGATGCTTTGACGGGAGGGGGCGCTGCCCCCACACCGCCGGAATGTATCGGCCAGGAAAACGAGGGGCGGTCAGCGCGCGGCGAGGCCGCCTTTCATCTTCGTGCGGTCGGGGCCTGGGTTTGTGTTACGAGCGCGAGCGGCACGTCGTCGACCGGGGTTCAGGTCTTGTCGCGCCAGCGGTTTGCCACCGGGTAGCGGCGGTCGAGCCAGAACGCGCGGCGGGTGAGGCGGGCGCCGGGGGCGGATTGGAAGCGCTTGTATTCGCTGATGAAAATCAGGTGTTCGACCCGTTTCACGGTGTCCCGGTCGAAGCCTTCGGCGACCAACTCGGCGATCGAGGCCTCGCGGTCGATGAGACCGTCGAGGATCGCGTCGAGCACCTCGTAGGGGGGGAGCGAGTCTTCATCCCTCTGATCTTCGCGCAGCTCCGCGGACGGGGGCTTGTCGATCACCGAAGATGGGATGACCTCACCCGCCGGCGCCTTCATCCACGGGCGATGGTTGGCGTTGCGCCAGCGGCAGGTCTCGAACACCCGGGTCTTGTAGAGATCCTTGATCGGGTTATAGCCGCCCGCCATGTCGCCGTAGATCGTCGCATAGCCGACGGCGACCTCGGACTTGTTGCCGGTGGTCAGGAGCATTTCGCCGAACTTGTTCGACAGCGCCATCAGCAGGAGCCCGCGCAGGCGCGACTGGATGTTTTCTTCGGTGACGTCCGCTGCGGTGCCCTCGAAGACCGGCGCCAACGCTTCGGTAACGGCAGCACAGGGGCCGGAGATCGGCAGCGTGTCGAGCCGGGTGCCGAGGGCTTTCGCGACCGCTTCGGCATCGTCGAGGCTGGATCGGGAGGTGTACTCGGATGGCAGCATGACGCAGCGGACATTTTCGGGCCCGAGCGCGTCGGCGGCGATGGTTGCGACGATGGCGCTGTCGATGCCACCCGAGAGGCCGAGCAGCGCCTTCTTGAAGCCGGTCTTGGCGAAATAATCGCCGAGCGCGATCACCATCGCGCGGTAATCCGCCTCCCAATCGTCGAGCGCGGGCACGACAGGAGCGGACCGGATGCGCCAGCCCTCTGCGGTGTTGTCGAAGTCGACATGGGCGATCGCATCGGCGAACTGCGGCAGCTGGAACGCAATGTCGCCGCCGGGGTTCACCCCGAAGCTCGCGCCGTCGAACACCTGGTCGTCCTGGCCGCCGGTCATGTTGAGATAGACCAGCGGCAGACCGGTCTCAGTGACCCGGGCGCGCATGTGGTCCTGGCGCACCGCGACCTTGCCGCGGTGGTAGGGTGAGCCGTTGGGCACCACCAGCACCTGGGCGCCGGCCTTGGCCATGGTCGAGCAGACATGGTCTTCCCACCAGGCATCTTCGCAGATCGGCGTGCCGATCAGCAGCGGCCCGATCCGGAACGGTCCCTGGTCCGGCCCGCGGGCATAGAGGCGTTTTTCGTCGAACACGTCGGTGTTGGGCAGCACCTGTTTGAACACCCTGAGCGCGACCCGCCCGCCTTCGCAGATGTGGTAGGCGTTGAACAGCGCGGTGCCGTCGTGAAACGGCGCGCCGATGGCGAGCGGCGGGCCGTCGGCGGTCTCGCCCGCGAGCGCTGTGACCGCTTCCATCGCCTCGTGCCAGAACGCCGGGCGCCTCACCAGATCCTGCGGCTGGTAACCGACCGCGAACATCTCGGGCAGCACGACGAGATCGGCCCCGGCGGCCTTGGCGGCCTGCCAGGCGGTGCGCGCCTTGGCGATGTTGCCGGGAATGTCGCCCACGGCGGGGGCGAGCTGTGCCAGCGTCAGGCGGAAGGTGTCACTCATCGGGGGCGCCTCGGGGGATCGGGAACGGGTCTTCAGGACGTGAGCAAGGTTTAACAGGTTTACAGGCGAGGGGAAGCAGCCGCAGGGCCGCGCTGGTACCTTGCGAGGCCGAAAGCCCGCGACCCTTTCGCATGGGCGAAAGTCTTGCCCCTAGCGGGGGGTTCTTCTAGGGTCTGCGCGACCGGGGGGGCACGTCGCGCGCACCGGACCGGACGGGGACCGCAGGGGCAAGCCCATGACACTTGTGAATACGTTTTCGGCACGCCAGCGCAGATTTGCGCTCAAAGGCTTTGCTTTCGGATCGGCTTTGGGATTGGCGCTCGCAGCGCCGGGCGCGGGTTTCGCGCAGGACGGCGGCGTCGAGACGGTGCAATACGACGACGGCACCTTCTACGAGGGGGAACTCAAGGACGGCGTGCGCCACGGCACCGGCACGCTGCGCACCCCGAACGGCTACGAATACGCCGGCACGTTCGTCGATGGCGAGATTCGCGGCGAAGGCACCGCCCGCTTCCCCAACGGGTCGGTCTATGAAGGCGGATTCGCCGGCGGCCGGCCGCACGGGCTCGGCAAGGTGACTTACCCGGATGGGACCGTCTACGAAGGCGACTGGGTCGACGGCAAGATCAACGGCTCCGGCCTGGTGACCTATGCCACCGGCTTCACCTACGAAGGCGCATTTCGCAACGGCGAGCACAACGGCAAGGGCCGGCTCGAAAGCCCTGCGGGCTCGGTCTACGAAGGTGACTGGGCCATGGGTGTGAAAGCGGGCGCCGGCAAACTCACCGAGGCTGACGGCACCGTCTATACCGGGGCCTTCAAGGCCGGCCAGCCCGACGGGCTCGGCACGCTCAAGAGCGCTGACGGCACCACCTACGAAGGCGGCTGGGAACAGGGCCGAATGCATGGCGCGGGCCGGCTCACCTTCCCCGACGGCTCGGTCTATGACGGCCCCTTCGAGGAGGGTCTGCGCACCGGCCAGGGCAAGATCACCTATGCCGGCGGCGACGTCTATATCGGCGATTTCGTGGCCGGAAAACGCTCGGGCCAGGGCACGCTGACCGGCACCGATGGCTACAAATACGAGGGCACCTGGGTCGATGGCCAGAGCGATGGCGACGGGGTCGAGACCTATGCCAATGGCGCGGTCTACACCGGCCAGTTCCGCGCCGGCCTTCCGGACGGTGAGGGCGAGTTGATCAAGGCCGACGGCTCGACCTATGTCGGCACCTTCCGTGACGGGGTGTTCGAGGGACTGGGCCTGCGCACCTACGGCGACGGCTCGACCTACGAGGGCCGCTTCGAGGCCGGGCAGTTCGAAGGTGAGGGGGCACGGACTTTTGCCGATGGGGCGACCTACGCGGGCGGGTTCTCTGGCGGAATCTACGACGGGAACGGCAAGCTCACCCAGGCGGATGGCACGATCTACGATGGCGCGTTCGTGGCCGGGCAATACCAGGGCGAGGGCACGCTCACGCGGCCCGATGGCTCGGTTTATACCGGCGAGTTTGTCGCCGGGGCGTACGAGGGCGACGGCACCCTGACCGGGGCGGACGGGTATGTCTACGCCGGGTCCTGGCTCGGCGGGCTCGAGCACGGGCAGGGCAAGGCCACCTATGCAGACGGCACCACCTACGAAGGCGCTTTCGAAGCGGGTGTGCGGGAGGGGCAGGGCCTCGCGATCTACCCCGACGGCAGCCGGATCAACGACATCTGGGTCGGCGGCGTGGCCAAGTCGATGCTGGGCGGCCCGGAGGCGGCGCCGCAAGAGGGCGACGCCGCGGCGGAGACCCCGCCGGCGGAGTGACCGGGCGGAGGTGAGCGAAACCGGTCAAACGGTCGTGTCGGCCGGACCGGTCATGGCTGCGTGCGCAGCGGGGGAACGGCGCGCTCGACACCGGTGGCGCAGGCCGGTTGGCCGCGCCTGGCCCAGGTGGCCCGCTCGGGTGAACCCAACATGAAGCCGTCCCGGACTCGCATC
>DQCI01000151.1:308-3023 GCA_003545125.1 Paracoccaceae bacterium | reverse complement strand
GGCGGACAGCGATGAGGCGCTCGACGCCTTCATCCGCGAGCACGCCGAAAGCGCCTACCACCCGGTCGGCACCGCCCGGATGGGGGCCGTGGATGACCCACAGGCGGTGGTCGATCCGGAGGCACGGGTGATCGGGGTGGAAGGGCTCCGGGTTGCCGATTCGTCGATCTTCCCGAGGGTTACCAACGGCAACACCAACGCGCCCTCGATCCTGGTCGGCGAAAAGGTGGCCGACCACATCCTGGGCCGTGTCCTGCCGCGCGACACGCGCGGCCCCTGGATCAACCCGAATTGGCGGACAGCGCAGCGCTGAGCCCCGCCCGGCATGGAAACACGCCGATTTTTTGATCCGAGTCAATGCGCGCGGTTCCCGGGCGCATAGGCTTGGTGAGGAAAAACAGCGAATGTGGAGGACCCTGCCAATGGCCGAGATGATGCACGAAATCGCCGACGACTTCCCGGAATTTGCCGACAAACTCACCACGATGCGGGAAGCCGATACCGGCTTCGCCGAGAAACTCGCCGAATACGACCTGCTCAACAAGAAAGTGATCGAGGCCGAGACGCGGGAGAAGCCCACCCACCATTTCCGCGAAGAGGCGCTGAAAAAGAAGCGCGCGCTCCTGAAAGACGAGATTTACACGGTCCTCTCCGCCTGAGACCGGCATCCCGACGTCGACACCGATGATGGCGGCCCTGCGCGCGCGGGGCCGTTCGCATTTTCGGCGTCGTCCCGGATCAGACCGGGTCGGTGCCGGTGTCCTGCTGCAACACCTCTTCGAGCCGCTCGACGAAGTGCGCGGTCATCGTCGCGACCATTGCCTCGATCGGCTGCCGTCCCAGCCGGGCGACCCGCCCTTCGAGCAGCGCGCCGAGACCCCAGGTGATCTCGGTGCCGCCGGGGTGATCGACAAGCCGGATGCGGGCGCTGCCTTTTGCGAGCCCCGCGACCCCGCCCTTGCCGCGTCCGACCAGCGTGACGCTGCGCGCCGGGACGACATCCGCGAGGTCGATGGTGCCGGCGAAATGCAGGGTGAACAGCCCGAGCTTGCGGCGCACCACCATGTCGAACCCGGTCTCCACGCTGCCGGCCACGGTCTCGCACCCGGGGATGCAGTAGGCGAGGCTTTCGGGCGAAGTCAGGTGCTGCCAGACTTTCGTCCTTTGGGCGGCGATGATGCGGGTGCCGGCGTGGTCCATTCATGTGCTCCCCTGTGTGCGGCCCGCCAGGCGCGGCCCGTGGCGCGCCGTCAACTCCCGACCTCGTAGGGCAGCACGCCGCGTCCATCGGGGTCGATGCGCAGCTTGCGTTCGAGCGGCGGGACCGAGCGCTGGTGGCAGCCGACCCGGTCGCAGATCCGGCAGGAGATGCCGATCGGCTCGAAGGCGGTGGCGTTGGCCACGTCGAGCCCGTCGGCATAGACCAGCGCCTCGGCGTGTTTTATCTCGCAGCCGAGCGCGATGGCATAACGCCGGGTCGGCTCGTGGAAAGAGCCGCCGGGTTTGGAGACATCGCGGGCGAGCGAGATGTAGCGCACGCCGTCGGGTGTCTGGGCGAGCTGGCGCAGAAAGCGCCCCGGCGTCTCGAAGGCACGGTGAACGTTCCAAAGAGGGCAGGCGCCGCCGAAGCGCGCGAATTGCAGCCGTGTGGCCGAGTGGCGCTTGGTGATCGTGCCGGCCTGGTCGACCCGGACGAAGAAGAACGGCACGCCCTTGGCGCCGGGGCGCTGCATGGTCGAGAGCCGGTGGGTGACCTGTTCGATCGAGGCGCCGAACAGCACCGCGAGGCGTTCGAGGTCATGCCGGGTTTCGCGGGCGGCGTCGAGAAAGCGGCTGTAGGGCAGGAGCGCGGCGCCGGCGAAGTAGTTGGCGAGGCCGATCTTGGCGATCTGGCGCGCCTCGTCCGACTGGAACCGGGCGAGGTCGAGCGTCGCGTCGAGCAGATCGCCCTGGGTGAGCAGGGCGACCTGGTGGAGCAGCTGGAACCGGCGGGTCGAGGGCGGCGCGAAAGCCGAGAGCGCGAGCCGCCCCGCCGCGCGGTCGAGACCGCGGATCCGCTCGGTCTGGACGATCTCGACGCGGATGCCGAGCCCGTCGAGGGCTGCCACCGCCGCGGCTTCGGGCTGGCCGTCGCGCGCGAAATGTTCGGCGGCGCGGTCGACGGCGTCGATGTAGTTGTCGCAGTAGTGGAAGAAGTCGCGCACCTCTTCCCAGGGGCTCGCCTGCACTGCGCTGCCTTCGCGCCCCAGCGCCTCGTCGAGCGAGGCGAGGCGCTCGTGGGTCTGCCGGTAGGCCCGGTGCAGTTCGAGAAAGCCCCGCGCGAGGGCGGGGGCGTTGGAGGCGACGAGCCGCAGATCGGCGACCGGCGGGGCGATGTCGGAAAACACCGGGTCGGCCAGCGCCTCGCGCATGTCGGTGACCAGCCGCTCGGCGTCGCCGGTGGAAAGCTCGGCGACGTCGAAGCCGAACTCCTGTGCCAGGGCGAGCACAACGCCGGTCGAGACCGGGCGGTTGTTGTTCTCCATCTGGTTCAGATAGGGCAGGCTGACGCCCAGCTTCTCGGCGAAGGCCTTCTGGGTCAGGCCGAGGCGGGTGCGGGTCTCGCGCAGTTTCACGCCGGCATAGAGTTTCTGTGTCGCCATGACGCCCTCCCTTTGCAAATACAGCAGATAGCCTTTGCAAATGGATGCGTCCAGCGCACATCGCAGCGGCGGG
>DQCI01000151.1:0-131 GCA_003545125.1 Paracoccaceae bacterium | reverse complement strand
TGCAGGCGGCCTGTTCGGCAAGGGCTGCGAACCGCGCGGCATCACCGGCGGCAATCACACCGGCGGGCGTGATCGTGCACGGGTCTTGTGTTTGCGTGATCGGGCTCGGGGGGACGTCCGCGTCGCCGCTG
>DQCI01000186.1 GCA_003545125.1 Paracoccaceae bacterium | reverse complement strand
TCGAGGAACTGCTCGACGGGCTGGTTGGTCCGCGTGCGGGCAAGGGCTCGCGCGGGTTGGCCGCACGGATCCTGCCGAAACTGCGCTCGCGTCAACCGGTTTGATGGCCCGCCCGCGATGCTTCTCTTGTGGGCCGAGACGGACAGGCCGTTGCGCTGCGCCCAGCGGGTGTGGGGCATGCCTTCTTGCCATCGCCCCAGCTCATGCGATTGCCGAAAGGTTAATGCAGGGATGGGCATAAGATTCTGAAAAATATCATCGTTTTTCGCCGGGGAAAGGGTCGGTTTCCTAGGAAACTGGCCCCCGTTTCCTAGGAAACCGACCGCCACGGCGCGACGGTACAAGCGTGCAGGCAAGACAAACAATGCGGGTCGTGGGGTCCGGACGTCGGGCCCCACGGCCATCGAGATCGCCGCTGACCCGCGTTACATCATCTTGAACACCGACGGGTCGGGGCCTGTGCGCGCGCCGACGTCCAGTGTCGCGATCGCGGCCATCTCGGCGTCGGTCAGCTCGAAATCGAAGATGTCGATGTTTTCCGCCTGGCGTCCCGGGTTCACCGACCGCGAGATCACCGCGTTGCCGAGCTGGAGCTGCCAGCGCAGCACCACCTGCGCCGGGCTCTTGCCGGTGCGTCGCGCCGCCGCCGTCAGCGGTTCCTTTTCGAAGGAGCGGCCGTTGCCGAGCGGGGTCCAGGCCTGGGTGACGATCCCGCGTTCGGCGTTGGCGGCGCGCATCCTCGGCTGCTGAAGCTCCGGGTTGACCTCGATCTGGTTGAGCGCCGGCACAACGCCGGTGGCCTCGATGATCCGGTCGAGATGGTCTGCGTTGAAATTCGACACACCGATCGACGTCATCAGCCCCTCGTCGCGCATCTCGATGAAGGCCTCCCAGGTCTCGACATAGAGATCCCGGTCGGGCGCCGGCCAGTGGATCAGCACGAGGTCGAGCCGGTCGATGCCGATGGTTTTCAGGCTGCGTTCGACGGAAGCGCGCGCCTTGTCGCGTCCATGTTCACCGTTCCAGACCTTTGTGGTCACGAACACGTCGTCGCGCGGCACGCCAGAGGTGCGCAGGCCTTCACCGAGCCCCGCTTCGTTGCCGTAGATGTAGGCGCCGTCGATCAACGGGTAGCCAAGGCGCAGCGCGCCCTCGACGGCATTGGCGGCAACATCCGGCGCTACTTTCCAGATGCCGAAGCCGAATTGCGGCATCGTGTTGCCGTCGTTGAAGGTGAGCTGCGGGATGTCGGCCATGGGATCCTCCTGAGCGTTACGGGCCGAGAGAACACCTCATTGTCCCGGGATTCAAGAGCCGTTGGACGCTCGCTCAACCGACGTTGTCCAAGGCCTCCAGCAGGGGCGCCAGATGGGAGGCGTAGCGCCGCCAGGCCTCGGAACTGCCGGTATACATCTTCTGACGCACCTGACCGGCAGAGGCGGTGCGCACCGCGCGCCGGGTCTCGTGGAAGTCGAGGCAGGCGGGCTCCCCAGTCGAGCCCGGCCGCGGCCGCGAGCGTGTGGCTTTCCTCCTCCTGGTGCTCCGTGAGCCGCTCATAGGGCACCGTGGCAATGCGGTCGGGACAGGCCGCGCGGTAGCGCTCGACCAGGGCGAGGTGCATCCGGTACATCCGGGCAAGATCGCCAAGATCGTTGCCGAACCCGTTGCCGCAGCTGCGGAAATCGTGGCTCCAGCTCGACCAGGACACGGCCCGCGCATCGCGGTCGAGCAACGCCGACGACGCCTCGCGTTCCCCGATCGTGCACAGGCGGGATGCTCTGGCCGTTAACAGACGGGCGGCCTCGGGCCCCTATTCCTGGGCCGCATCGATATGGCGGCGCGCCTCGTCGGGCCGGCCGAGATCGTGCAGCGCCTTGGCCATGTTGCTTCGCAGCATCCGGTTGCCCGGGTGCCGCTCGATTGCCGGACCGAGGATCTCGACCGCCTCGTCGAGACGACCGAGGGAAACCAGCATCGCGCCGACGTTGTTCGCCGCTTCGGCGTTCACCGGGTCGCAGGCCAGCGCCGCCCGGTAGGCGGCGAGCGCGGCGTCGTTGCGCTGGGTCGCGCTGAGCACATGTCCGAGCCCGAGATGGCCCTGCGGGGCGCCCGGGTCGAGCCGGATCGCGGCCCGGAAAGCCGCTTCGGCGGTATCGTGCCGCCCGGCTTTCGACAGCGCGAAGCCTTCGAGCCGTGCGGCCCGCGCCAGCTTCGGATCGAGCGCGCGGGCCTCTGCCGCGGCCTCTGCCGCGGCCTCGAAGCGCTGCGCGGCCAGCAGAACGTTGGCCTTGTTGATCCGGGGAGCCGGGGATTTCGGGTGCAACGTCGCATACCGGTCGAATGCTGGCAGGGCGTCGTCGAACCGACCCGCCTTGGTGAGAGCGAGACCGAGCATGTTGAAGACCGGCGCCGAGGCGGGAAACAGGAATGACAGCCGCCGCGCCTCGGCGATCGCCGCAGATGGATCGGGACGTTTGAGGAGTGTCTCGAGGCCGCGCAAAACCTTGGCCGCCGGCTGCGGGCCGGCGCCATTGGCGGGGCGGCGGGCAGGCGCGCGCGCCGGTGCCGCGGGTCGGCCGCCGGGGGGCGCCTTGCCGGCGCGCGCGCGCGCGAGCACGGCGAGGCCCCGCAGCGCCGCCTTGTTGCCGGGGGATTTCGTGAGCACCTGCCTGAGCAGCGCGACCGCGCCCTTGATGTCGCCCGCCTTCGCGAGCCCCTGTGCCTTGCGGATCATGCTGTCGACGGACATTGCGCTTTCCTTTGCGGGTCTCTTGCCGGGCCAGGCGCGGCGGGTCGACCGCCCGCCGCTGGCCGCTAGCCGCCGTAACGGGCGACGAAGTTTCTCAGGATCACTTCCGGGAAGCGCACATCCTGTTGGCGGACCTCGGCGATCAGCGCATCCGCGGCTTCGGGCGGGAAATAGCCCTTGTGCTTGTAGATGCGGATGCGGGTTTCGAACCCCGCCACGTCGGCCTCGGGGTGGAACTGCGTTGCATAAACGTTTTTGCCGTGGCGCAACATCTGGTAGGGGGCGGGGTCGGAGGCGACCAGCCGGGTGGTGCCGGGCGGCAGATCCTGCACCGCCTCCTTGTGGCCGACGAAGGCGCGGAAGCTGTCGGGCACGCCCTCGAGCAACGGATCGGCGCGCCCGGCCTCGGTCAGCCAGCAGTCGACGGCCCCGACGGGCTCGCTGTAGTTCTCCTTGGAGACGATCCCGGGCGACAGGTGATGGCCGAGGATGCCGATCCCGTAGCAGCATCCGAGAAACGGCATGTCGCGGTCGCAGATCTCGGGCATCAGCCCCATGATCTCCGTCTCAATGCGCTTCTCCACCGGATCCTTGGTGTCTTCAGGATCGGAAACACAGCCGGGCCCGCCGCCGACGATAACGCCGGCAAAGTCGCGCAGGTCGAGCGTGCCGGGAAGATCCTGCTGGTCGAGGCGGATGCGGTGCACGGCTTCCGGCATCAGCCCGCCCTTGTCCAGGAACGCCTGAAACTCGTCATCGGCGGCCTCGGTTTCGGAGCGGAGCTGGAGGATCAGAAATTTTTTCATCGAGGCCGGGCTAGCGTGCGCCGGGGGAGCGGTCAAGCGCACTTGGACGCGCAGGGCCGCGCGGGGAGTGGGTGGATCCGCCCAAAATTGTGCACAAACCGTTTCGCGATTGTGCACAGGACGTCTAAAAGTGAGTACCCAGTCGCTGAGGCGGCTGCCACTGTCGCTGCGCGCGACCCGGCGGCCTGCGACATTTGTTGGCCCGCTGGTCTGCATGGAAGCACCCAGGCGGGATCAGAACTGCGGGCGGCGCAGGGGAGGAGACAGGATGGCTTCGGTGATCTGGAAAGCGATTGTCGCGGTAGCCCTGGTGGTCGGACTGGGACTTGTCCTCGGCTTCGGCACAGGTGTGCGCGGGTTTTGGAGGGCGCGCGGCACAGAAAGCGCCAGGGCGACCAGGGTCCGGCAGGCGCCCTGCGACACTTCGTGCCCTCGCCATGCCCGGGCAAAGTCACATAGAAAATTAGTAATATGGCGGGGGTGCCCGTCCGGAGGAGACAGCATGTTATCCAGAATGCGCCTCGCAGTCGCAATATTGGGATTCGGTCTGGCCGCCGCAACGCCCACGTTTGCCGAAACGGTCCAAACCGGGGCCGTCCCCCCGCCGCCGGCACCGGCCAGTGTTGCGAAGGCCAGTGTTGCGAATACGTCCACCGCCGACCACAGCAAGTTCGAGATCCTGCAAAAGGCGTTCGCGTCCGGCCCCGAGGTAACCGCAGCCTGTCTCACCTGCCACACCGAAGCAGACGACGAGATCATGCACTCGATCCACTTCCAGTGGTCTTACGAGTCGCAGTCCGGCCAGACCCTCGGCAAGCGCAACGTGATCAACTCTTTCTGCGGCAGCGTTTCCTCGAACGAGCCGCGCTGCACGTCCTGTCACGCCGGCTACGGTTGGGACGACATGGCCGAAGCGCCGCCCGCGCAGGAGACCGCGGCCGACTGCCTGGCCTGCCATGACCGCACGGGGCAGTACACCAAGACGGCCACGGGCGCCGGCCATCCGCCGCTTGCGCCGGTCAAGCCGGGCACCCTGACGATCACCGGCGCTGCGGCCTGGCCCGTGGACCTCGCCAAGGCCGCGCAGAGCGTCGGTATGCCGGGACGGGACAATTGCGGCAATTGCCATTTCTACGGCGGCGGCGGCGACAACGTGAAACACGGCGATCTGTCGTCGGCGCTCTACGAACCGCCGCTTGAGGTCGACGTGCACATGTCGCCCGATGGTGAGAACATGACCTGTTCCACCTGCCATGTCGAAGAGCAGCACCAATGGGCGGGGTCGCGCTACGACGTGATCGCCGCCGATCACCCCGATATCGCCCCCGGGGGGCCGCGGGAAACGGCGAGCTGCGAAAGCTGCCACAGCGAGACGCCGCACGAGGCGCTGTCGCTCGATGGCATGAAGCTCAACGATCATACCGATGTGCTTGCCTGCCAGACCTGCCACATCCCCGAATTTGCTCGCGGCGGCGCGCCGACCAAGACGCTCTGGGATTGGTCCACGGCCGGGCGGCTCGACGAGACCGGCAAGCCGATCGTCGAGAGCGACTGGATCTCGCCGACCACCGGCGAACATTTCCACACCTATATGTCGAAGAAGGGCGACTTCGATTGGGGCGAGGACGTGGTGCCCTATTACGCCTGGTTCGACGGCCATGTCGAATACACCTTGCCCGGCCAAACCCTCGACCCGGACCAGGTGGTCGAGATCAACCGGATCACGGGCGACGCGGAAGACGGGGTGAGCCGGATCTGGCCGTTCAAGCGGATGGCAGGCCGCCAGCCCTTTGACAGCGGCAACAACACGCTCGTCGCGACCCATATCTGGGGCCCGACCACCGACACCGCTTTCTGGACGAATTTCGACTGGGCCAAGTCGGTCGAGGCCGGGATGGCCGCAATGGGCGCAGACTATTCAGGGGAATACGGCTTCATCGACACGCAGATGTACTGGCCGATCACCCACATGGTCGCCCCGGCCGAAGACGCCGTGCGCTGCGCCGCGTGCCATGCGCAAGAGGGGCGGCTGGTCGGGCTGGCAGGGATCTACATGCCGGGCAGCAACCCGAATTCGATCGTCGGCATCCTGGGCGTATTGATGGTGCTCGCGACGTTCCTCGGCGTGCTCGGGCATGGGCTCCTGCGGCTCGTTTCGCGCAAGAAGGGAGGCTCCCATGAGTAACCGCCCAATGAAGTCCAGGCAGGTCAATGTCTATCCCCGGTTCGAGCGGTTCTGGCACTGGACCCAGATGGCGCTGATCTTCTTTCTGCTTTTCACCGGCTTCGCGATCCACGGCCTGCACCATCTCATCCCGTTCAAACCGGCGGTGATGCTGCACACGATCGCGGCGCTGTTGCTGCTCACGGTCTGGATTTTCGTGACCTTCTGGCTGTTCACCACCGGCACCTGGCGGCAATTCCTGCCACGCATCAAGGGGATGATCCCTGTGGCGCGGTTCTATGCCTTTGGCGTGTTCAAGGGCGAGGAACACCCGTACCACAAGACGATGTGGCGAAAGCTGAACCCGTTGCAGGCGGCGACCTATTTCGCGGTCAAGTGGTTTATCTTCCCGGCAATCTGGGGCTCGGGGCTGCTCTACCTGACCTACAATTTCTGGGATGGGATCCCGAATTCCGGCTTCTGGATCACACTCGTGGCCAACCTGCACCTGCTCGCCGCTTTCGCGATCCTCTCCTTCGTGATCGTCCATGTCTACCTGCTGACCATCGGCGACGGCTTCCGCAAACATGTGCAGCCGATGGTGACCGGTTTCGACGACGTCGCGTTGACGCCAGAGCAGGAAGCCTATCTCGAACAGAACGAACCCTGGCGGTTGAAGGGGTGACCCGTTCAACCGCGATTTCCGGGGCCGGTGCGGCGGTGCGGGAATCTTCTTTTGGGCGGGTGCGCGAAGTGTGGGCGAACTTGGACAGGAGGGTAAGGCGCTGAACCATAGGAGTTTAGCGCTAGCTTGACCTACCCCGGGCGAATGCGCCTGGACAGGTCGCGTCCGCGCCGGTGCTGGCGGCGTTTTTCGGACGAAAAACGGGCACGGTTTCCGTGCGGAAACCGACACAAAATCCGTTGCGGATTTTGAGACCGAAATCCGCAACGGATTTCGTGCCCGCCGCTGTCAGAGCGCTACTCCGCCGCCTTCAGCGGTTTGCCGTCAGTGTTGAGCCCGTCTCCCGACACCGAAAACGCGTCCTGGGCCGCCTCGGGTTCATCGAAGATCAACCCGCTTTCGAGCAGAACCGCGCCGAGTTCATCGGCTTCGGGTGCGTCCTCGCCCTCGTCCGCTTCGGTCTCGCTGTCAAAATCCCAGACCATGTCGTCGAGCATGGTCCGTTTCGCGGTGCGCCGCAGCGCGCGGTCGCGGGCGGCCTCGGAGCCGCGCCCGAGGGTCAGCGCTTGCAGGAGTTTCACCGAACGGTAGGCGCCTGTCGAGATCCAGACCCGGAGCGCCAGCATCGAGGGCGTGAAGACCAGCGTCAACATCGTGGCGATCCCGAGGCCGAAGACCACGGCGGTGGCGAGCTGTTTCCACCACAGCGCCGTCGGCGCGTTCAGCGCGTAGCCGCCATTGATGAAATCGAGCGACAGGCCGAACATCATCGGCACAAGTCCTGCCATCGTGGTGATCGTGGTCAGGAGCACCGGGCGGATCCGGTCTTCCGCGGTGCGGATGATCGCTTCGAGCCGTGGCATGTAGCGGGCTGAATCCTGGTAGGTGTCGATGAACACGATGTTGTTGTCCACCACGATCCCCGCCAGCGCGACGATGCCGGTGCCGGTCATGATGATCGAGAACGGCTGCTGCTTCACCAGCATACCGACCAGCACGCCGGCGGTGGAATGCACCACCACGAGCAGCACCAGCACCGCGTTATAGAACGAGTTGAACTGTGCGAGCAGGATCAGGAACATCAAAAACAGCGCCCCCGCGAAGGCTGTCATCAGGAAGGACTGGCTCTCGGCCTGGTCGGCGAAATCGCCGGTCCACTCAAAGGCAACCCCTTCGGGCAGCGGGTCGGTTTCGAGCCATTCGGTGAGCACCTCGATCCGTTCGGTCGCGTTGACAACCACAAGGGCGATGTCGTCGGTCTCATCGAGCAAGGCCTGCAAACCGGCATGCCGAACGCTGTCGAGATCAGCAACCACGTCGAAATGCCGCTCCGGCGGCACGCGGGCAAACATCCCGGGGTTGGCGCGCTTCACGATGTCCCCGGTCAGGTCGGCCGCGATTTCCGCCTCGGAGAGCTCGACGAGGACCGCGTATTTCCGGGTGACATCGGTCTTTTCCCCGGTCTCGTCGGTGTCGGTCACAACCTCCTGCATCGACAGCAGCCCGCTCTCGACCCCGGCCTTGACCTCGAACACCCGGTCCATGTCGACCCGGTCGATCTGCGCCAGCGTCGGCACCGGTTGCCGGGTGACGAAGTTCGACAGCGGCACGAGGCCCTCTGAGGTGCGCAGTTTCAGTGCGTCGAGGGTGGAGAGCAGCCGGTCTTCTTCCGGCAGCCGCACCCTGATCTCAATCTCCTCGTCAGAGCTTTCGATCCGCATCGTGTCGAGCAGGATGCCGGTGGTGACGAGCTGGACCATGCCGCCGATGGTGGCGACATTGGTGCCGTAGCGCCCGGCAGCCTCGACGTCGACATCGAGCTGCCAGTCGATCCCGGGGAGCGGCAGGGTGTCTTTCACGTGCGTTAGCCCCGGGGTATTTTCGAATTTCGTCCGGGCGATCTCGGCCGCCTCGGTGAGCGCGGCCCGGTCGGTGCCCGAAAGCCGCAGGAACACGGGCTTGGCCGAGGCCGGGCCGCCGGCCATTTCCAGAACCTCGCTGCGGATCCCGGGCAGGTCCGCAAGGCGGCGTTCCAGTTCCGCGACCACCGCGGTGCCCGAGTAGCCCTGGTCGACGATCTGCCGGTCGAAGGGGATCAGCCCGAACAGCTTGATGGTTTCGGTGGTGGAGGGCCGGTCCTCGTAGGTCGACACTTCGATCTGCACCTGGCCGATCTGGTCGCGCGGCCCCCCGGCGCCGCCGGTCATCTGGTTGAGCCCGCCCTCGCCGGCGAAGGCGACGGCGTTTTTAACCCCCTTGGTGTCGAGCACGATGGCCTCGACCCGGGCTACCATCGCATCCTTTTCCTCAACCGGGAGGTTGCCGCGGGCGCGGACGTAGACGATCAGGTTCTCGGGCTCGACCTCGGCGAAGAACTCGGTGCCGTAGGTGTTGCGCCCGTAGAGGGTGAAGCTGGTGGCGACCATCGCCAACACGCCGACGACCATCACCAAAGGCATCACCGGGTTGCCGGCGATCATGGCCGTGAACCGGCCGAAATGTTTGCGCCGGTATCCGAATCTCACCATTTTCGGCGCGCGTTTCCACTTCGCGGCATCGGTGAACAGGGTGGTGAGGGTGACGCTGGCGACAAGCAGGACGCCGCCGATGAGGCTGCCCGCCCAGCCGGGTTCGGGCGCGGTGCCGCCGAAGAGGTAGCCGGGGTTGATGAGCCGCATCGCGCCGAGAAAGATGCCGTAGCCAGCGGCCAGCACCAAGAGGGCGCGCAGGAGCCAGGGCAGGGGTCTCAGCCGGTCGGAGGCGTGGTCGACCGCGCGGCTGATCCGGCCCGCGACCCCGCCGACCACAGGCAGGAACACCAGCGCCACCACCAGCGAGGCGGAGAGCACGAAGATCAGCGTCTTGGGCAGCATCTCCATGAATTCGCCGGGCACGCCGGGCCAGAACAGCATCGGCAGGAAGGCGCTGAGTGTGGTCGCCGTCGAGGATACGATCGGCCAGAACATCCGCTTGGCGGCCTCGACGTAGCAATGCATCGGGCCGACGCCTTCCGCGATCCGCTTGTCGGCGTATTCGACCACCACGATGGCGCCGTCGACGCGCATNNGCCCAGCCCTGCGAACATCGCGAAGGTGAGCATGAAGGCGGTGGGGATTACGAAGCCCACGAGCAGGGCGGAGCGCATGCCGAGCGAGGCCAGCACCACGATCATCACCAGCGCAATCGCGGTGATGACCGAGCCTTCGAGCTGCGACACCATCGAGGCGACCTGATAGGACGCGTCGTTGGAGATGTTGACCTCGACCGCGTCCTGAAGCGCCTGGGGCCCGGTCGCTTCGGCCGCGGCGACGACCGCGCGCACCTGTTCGGCGGTGTTGATGAGGTTGAACCCCTTACGCTTGACCACCTGCAGCGAGACCGTCGTCGCGCCGTTGAAGCGTGCCGTGCCGGCGCGATCTTCGAAGGTCAGACGGATCTCGGCAAGCTTGCCCAGCCTCACCACCGAATCGCCGTTCACCGTGACCGGGAGCGCGTAGACATCGGCCAGGTCGTTGAAGGAGGAGGGGATCTTGACCGGATTTGCGCCGGTGGCCGTCGTGACCTGGCCCGCGGCGATCAGCCGGTTGTTCTGGGTCCCACTGAGATCAGCTCGGCGGCGGTGACGTTGTAGGCCTCGAGCCGCAGCGGGTCGATGACGACCTCGAGCATCTCGTCGCGGTAGCCGGTGAGCTGGGCCTCGAGCACTGCGTCGATGCCTTCGACCTCGTCCTGCAACTCCTGCGCGAGACGCACAAGGCTGCGCTCTGGCACGTCGCCGGTGAGGTTGACGACAACGATGGGGAATTCCGAGAAGTTGATCTCGTTGACCGAATAGTTGTCGGCCCCGGCCGGGAAACTGCCCGCCGCCCGGTTCATCGCGTCGCCTAGGTCGGCGGTGACCTTGATGCGGTCCCAGCCAAACTCGAACTCCATCGCCACGCCCGCATAGCCTTCGGCGGCGGTGCCGGTCATGGTCTTGAGGCCGTCGAGATCGCTAAGTTCGGTCTCCACCGGCTGGACCAGCAGCCGTTCGGCGTCTTCCGCCGAAATCCCGGGGAAGGGGACCGAGACGAATAGCGCCGGGATCTCGATATCGGGCTCGCCTTCCTTTGGCAGGCCGACATAGGCCGTGACCCCTGCGATGATGGTCAGGCCGA
>DQCI01000120.1:9675-9963 GCA_003545125.1 Paracoccaceae bacterium | reverse complement strand
TTCTCGTGCAACTTGCGGGCGGCGTCCTGGGCGCTGGTGTCGGGTTTGCAGGTGATCGGCTTGACCGCGATCAACGTCTCGACCCGACTGGTCGCCAGGTCGCTGCGCCGGGGCCGTGGCCCGCGCGAGCGGTTGTAGAAACGCGCGACGGTCTCGTGTTCCGCCATCAGCGCATGGAACCGATCGGTCGGCAGGGCCAACAGGGTCGCGGGCACCTCCGCCCGGGCCGCGGTCACGGCCTGGCCGTCACGCAGCAACCCCGGTTCGCCGACCTGGTTGCACAAGGAA
>DQCI01000120.1:2515-9561 GCA_003545125.1 Paracoccaceae bacterium | reverse complement strand
CCCAAGCGCCTGCAGGACCTGTTCGGGGAGCGCATCTTGGGGATGTACGGATTTCAGGAAGCGCAGGATCTGCTCGGGCGTCAGGGGCATCGCGGTCTGCCTTGTCGACGAAACCAAGCCGCTGAAACGAGAAGTCCTGCCCGATCTGCACCGGACAGGACCGAATCCGAAGGGGGCGGGTCGGCGCGCAGCGCGGCCCGCCCGCCTTGGTCAGTGGTCCTGCGCCGAGCCGGCACCGCACGGGATACGCACGCTCTGCATGAGGTCCTTGATCTCCTCCGGCAGCGGCTTGGTGCTGTTCGACACCACGTGGGCCACCGAGAAGTTGATCGCCGCCCCGACCGCGCCGAACAAGGTCGACTTGATCGTGCCGAGCAGCGGGTCCGCATCGGTGAAGCTGTTGGTGTCGGAGATGAAGAACCTGCCCTTGTGCAGGAAGATGTAGAGAAGGGTCACCGTCAGGCCAGCCAACATCCCGGCAACCGCGCCGGTATTGTAAATCTTGGGCAGGAAGATACCCATCATCAGCGCCGGAAAGATCGCGGCGGCGGCAAGGCCGAAGGCCAGCGCCCAACCGGCCGACCAGCAGGCGTCGGCCACGCGCGGCACGGTGAAAAAGCGCATGATGACGTGCGGCAGGCCCGCGGTACCGATCATCAGCGACAGCGTGAACAGCAGCATGTCGAAGGTATCGCCGTGATGCGCCGGGTATTCGTTGAAGCCAAGCTCACGTTCGATCGCGTCGAGCTTCGCCAGCAGCGGCTCCCCGCTCGCGACGTGGTCGCCGAACAGGCCGAGCGCCGGGACCGGGTTGCCGGTGAGCCGGTGAGCCGCAGCGAGATGAAGATCGCCGGGATGGTATAGGCGGGGATGAGCACCACATATTGCGCCATCTGGGTGTCGCTCACACCGGTCATGCCGCCGAACACGGCATAGGCGAAGACGACCGCGGCGCCGATGAACAACCCGGTGGTGTTCGACCCTTCCAGGAACCGGCCGAAAGCCACACCGATGCCGGTCATCTGGCCGATCACGCAGGGGGTCGACGCCACGATCAGGCAGATCACGGCAACAATGCGCGCGGTCTGGCTGTAGAAGCGATCGCCGATGAATTCCGACACCGTGAACTTGCCGAACTTGCGCAGGTCGGGCGCGAGCAGCAGGGCGAGCAGCACGTGGCCGTCGGTCCAGCCCATGAGGGAGGTGGAGTTGTCGTAGCCGGTGAAGGCGATGAGGCCCGCCATCGAGATGAATGAAGCGGCCGACATCCAGTCGCCGGCCGTCGCCATGCCGTTGGTCACCGGGTGAACACCGCGGCCGGCGGCGTCGATTTCCGATGTCGAGCCCGCGCGGGCCCAGATCGCAATGCCGATGTAGTCCGCGAATGACGCGCCCAGGAACAAGAGGTTGATTGTAAACTGATCCTTCTGTCCCCGCCCCCTGTTCTTCTTCGACGCCGTGTTGACGGTCGAGTTTGTTCATCCGCCAGGCGTAGTTGAAGATCAGCGCCAGGAAGATGAGGATTGAGCCTTGCTGGGAGAACCAGAAGCCCGGATCGGTGCCGCCGACGCTGATGCGGCTCAGGAGCGGACGCAGCAGGATGCCGAACCCGAACGAGACCAGCGCCCAGATCGCGAGGCTGATCAGAATGATGCGCACGTTGGCCGACCAATATGCGTTGTTGGATGAGATGTCGGACAGAGGCCCTCCCCTTTCCGTTTGCTCCCGGGCATCGCGGCTCGTCCCCGAGTCCGTCCCGGTCACGCCACCGTTTTCTCGGACGGTGGCGTTCAACCCTTCGGCATTGGCGGATGGATCACCCATCGCGCCGAGGCGCATTGCACGCCCGTCGGAATTCTGGAGATCATTGGGAAGGGGGGGAATCTGTGGATTAGTTATTCATTTGATTTGCAAAAATTGAAAATCCTAGCGGCGCGTTTCTGTGAATCCAGGTAAGAAATTTGCAGATCGGGAATTTCCCGTTTGAAGCCAGCACGCTCCCATTCGGACCCGTCCCGGATCGGGGGCCAGATCGGGGGCCGGACCGGCAAGCCATGGCTCGGGTTCCGCGAAAATCGCTCGGGAAAGCAAGTTTTGGGTTGCAGCGCGGGCCTTCCCTCACCCGACGCGCTCCCCACCCAGACGCGCACGGAGTCGCGCGCCACCGGCCGGGTGTGCCTGCGGCACGTATCTTGCCCAGGGTCCCAAATTCGAAGCATCAGCCGCAGCTATCTGACCGTGGCAATCGCCTCGGCGTAGGACCTCGCCCAGCACGTCTGCGCGGTTTCGATCTTCGCCGCCGGTCTTGTCCTCGAGGACACCGCCCACCAGGTGCGCGTGGTCACCGCTCCGCCGATGGACCCGTCCAGGCAGAAGGCCAACGACGGGCTCGACATGACGTTCCTCTCGGTCATGTACCCCGGTCGCCGCCATGTGAACCAGCGCCAGTGGCGCGACGAACGCGATCTGCGCACGCCGACCGATCTCGCCGCCGTCTCTGTGCTCCCGCTCGCCGGACTGATCGACCGCGCCCCGTCGCCGCGCGCGTTCCATGCTGTGTTCGTTGGCACCGCCCGCGCTTCAGTCACCGTCGGCGTGGGGATCGTCGGCGCGGCGAGCTGCTCTGCCGGCCCGATCCTCTGCTGGCCCGATCCTCTGGCTGCCGTGGCTGACGGGCTACGGCGGCTCCGGCGGGCCTCTGTTGCTGCTGCACCGGAGCGCGTCCTTCTTCATCCGCCCGACCGCGGGAGGCGGACCTCCAGGCCACCCCCCCGGTCCACCCCCCCCGGTCCACTTCCCCGATTCACCGCCCCCGAATACATCACCGCGCGGTCTGCCATCGGCCCAAGCTACATCAACGGGTGCAGCCCGTCCCACGAACCCGTCGACCGCGGGCGGGCCCGGGGTCCGATATCCGCGCCCCTGACCCCGCTTGGGATCCCACGATCCAGAAGCGCCGCAGCGGTGAAGAACCCGCCGAACGCGCCAACCCGGTCTTCGCCAACCCGGTCTTCGCAAACGCGATCAGGTTCGCCCATGAAGGCGGCAGCGGTTTCCTGCGCGTCCTGAAGATCGATCACCGCCAGAACGCCGCCGTTGCTGTCGTTGGCAAGCGGCCTCGCGCGCACGTGCACGATCTCGATCACCTCCAGCGCATCCCATCCCGCCACGCCCTGCGCCCGACCGCCAGAGGTCTGCCGCCAAAGGCCACCAACGCATCCCGCACCCGGCCAGGTGTAGCGCAGCCCGAAATCCGCAAGATCGAGCATGCCGAGCGTCAACGGCGCGGTGTCATGGGCCAGGGTGAAACCGGTGGTGCGCGGAGCGCCAAGGTCGGGGTCGAGCGCGCCGAACGCGATCCCGATGTCAAAATCTCCCAACTCGTCGACAACCGCCTGGGTAATCTCCGCCGCCCGGCCCAGCGTGTCGACCCCTTGCTCGGCGTAGGCGCCCAAGGTGAGCCCCGCATCGCCGAAGACCTTGAAACCTTCGCCGTCGAGGCACCGGTTCAGGTCGAGAAACACCGCCTCGAGGTCGCCGATACTGCCCCGACCGAGGCGCGTGAACTCGAAGGACAATGTCCCGTCCAGGTTCCCGGTCACGCGTACCTGCGTGGGCACCATTCCTTCGATCACGAACGATATCGAGCGCAGCATGTCGCCTCCTCCTTCTCACGGCAACCGACGCCTGTCCGCACCGGGCGTGACGCCTCCGAAGGGCCGAGCCGCTCCGGGTGCCAGTGGTGTCTGAATTGCGCGAAGGGCGGAAACACCCGGCGCGCGCCCGAAAGCCGGGCTGGAGAACTCGCAACACGACCATCGGTACAGGGCTTGCGTGATCGTTGCGTGATTGCCAACGTGATCGCTGCCACGCGCCGCCGCAGACCTCATGTGCCACCGGCCGGCGCCCGCCGACTTGCGGTCCATACGTCAGAATGCGGGAGGCGTGTCGCCCCCGGGGGCCAATCGCGGCGCGCCCCGGGGTCTACATCCGTTCGACCGGGCGTGGTGGCTGGAAGGGCACCCGGCCCCAACCCGCCTTGGCGACCGCGACATGCGGGCTCGACCAGCCCGCATCGGCCTGGCCCTCGGTCAGCGCCCGGGGAAGCCCCGGCTCGCGGCCCATCATCAGGGCCCCAAGGGCGGCCTCCGTCACGAACCGGGTGGCCGCCGCGCAAGCGAAGCTGGTGCCCTGCATGGCGACGGCCGAGCCGTCCCGCGCGCCGTCGGACAGCAGCCCGAAATGCGCAGAACCGTCATCGCTCGGAAACGCCGCCGTCGGCGCCACCCGCCCCCAGCGCGCGTCCTTGAGCCCAAGGCCGGTCGCGGAATAGGGCGCGGGCCGTCCATCCGACAAACGAAAGCCTGCAATCGCCACGACACTGTCGTTGGCCGCGTAGGCGTTCATCGTCCCGTGCCGCCTGATCGGGCTGGCGTTGTCGAAAGACACCGGCCTGCGGCCGCCGGGATACGGGAAGGTATCCGCGAGGCGCCCGTCCGGTTCGAACAGGGTGTAGTCGGGGTCTTCGAAATAGCCCCGCCGCGCGTTGCGCGCCGAGGGTAGTGTTGCCTCGTCGGTCTGGATCCGGGCGCGCACTTCGAGCCGTTTGCGGCAGGAGGTATTGCGCAAACGAAGCCGGTATTGCCCGGCCGGCGCGCCCCGGCAGGTGGGGTCGCCGGGAACGGCAAGCCCGTCCGGCGCGAGACAGACGAGGTAGCGCAGCCGGTAGGCGGCGCGGTGATCGCTGTACACCCAGTCGCAATAGATCCGTCCAAGCCCGCCCGCGAGCTCCCGCACCGATCGGTGCGCCGGCACGCCGAACCCGGCCCTGGTTCCGTCGGGCAGCTCGAGGTCGATCTCGAACGGCAGCGGCGCATCGGGCAGGCCGCCGTCCTCGCCGGGCCGGTACTCGGGCAAGGCCCAGATTTCGAGGAAATTGGAGGTTTCGTCGTCAGGCTGCACCCGCCAGGCCAGGTCCTGCTCGGCGTCGGCCAGATCGAACTGGGCATGACACCCCTCCAGGTTGTCGTTGCCGGCCGGCACGAGCACGACCCGCCCCTGCGCATCCGCCCCTGCGGGAAACGCCAGCGCATCACCCGGCGCGGTGCCATCCGTGTCGGGGTCCTGCCAGGGGTCCGGCGCACCGGCCTGTTTCCCGAACGAGATGTTGACGAGCAGCGGCGGCGCCGTCTCGATCACCCCAGCGGCCCGGTTCGCCGCGACAATCGCGGCGTGGGTCTTCACGATCCATTGCAGCCCGTAGGAGAGGTAATAGTCGAGAAAGGCCCCGCCCTCGCCGAAGAACGACGGCGGCGGCAGGTTGACGACCAAGAGCCGCACGTTGTCGCTGAACCCCGCCGGGTCGTCGCCTGGATCCTGCCCGGCGGCGAGCCCCAGCACATGGGTCCCGTGGGCCGCGCGCCCCGCCAGCGCGCCGATGCCGTCGATCCTGTCGTGAGAGATCATCCCGAGCCGCTCGTAAAACCCGTCGTGATCCAGGGACCCGCACAGCGCGCCCGCCCCATGCACCCCAAGAAGCGCATTGATCTGCGCCTCGAACAGCTCTTCGCCGAACGGCAGGCCCGGGCGGGTCTCGTCGCGCCAAGGCGCGCCTTGCTGCCAGGCGGCGAGCACCCGGCTGCGCCCGTCGTGCGTGCGGAACCGGCGATGGCCGAAGCCGATGTCGATGTCGATCACACCCACGACCACAGTGGTCTTCGCGTGTTCTGCCGCCAACAGCGGCAAATGCGGCGTCTCTCCGGTCGCCGCGACCCCGTCCCGCGACAGGTTCCCAGCCGGGTCCGGGTTGGCCACCTCGCTGGGAACCGGAAATTCCTCGCGGTCCCCCGACAGATCCGCCCCGCCCCGCTCGGCGCCCACCAGCAACGGCGGGACCGGGATCATGGTCATCCCGTCGAGCGTTCCGAGCCTGTCATAAAGCGCGACCTCCCAGTCGACGTAAGGCGACCGGAACGCGCGGTCATGCGCCCGCCAGGCGTGCCAGCCGGTCATCGGCCCGCGCCGTCCTCTCCGCCGTCTGCATCGCCGCCGCCCTGTGCATCCCGGTCGGGCCATTCGAGAACGGCCGCCTGCCACCGATCGCCAAGCGCCGGGTTCGACGGCGCCGCGATCTCCACGTCATCGGCCGGTTGCGCGTCGAGGAAGTCCGCCACATCGCGGCGGTTGAAATCCGGGTTATGCGTGTTGGCATCCCCGTCCTCGGGAACGGTGTTGCAGTCGAAATCGTAGCGCGCCGCAGTCCCGCCCGTGGCCAAGGCGCAGATCGCCTCGCCTATGGCGCAGCCCAGCCGCGCGCCGGCGGCGGAATCCACCGGAAAATGCACGCCCGCAACCGTGCGGTTCACCGCGATCCGGTGCGCGAGCGCGAACAGGATGCCCTCACCCGCCGCCTTGGGCCGTTGCCCGCGCTCCAGCCGCGCCAGCACGGTGGCAATCGCGAAGGCTTCGGTGGCATGGCCCGACGGGAAGGTGCTGTGGTCGGGCGTGTCGATCACCGGCATGACCCGTTCGGAAAACGCGATCGGGCGCGGCGACCGCAGGAAATGTTTGACCTGCATCTCGACCATGATCGCGACGTCCTGGGTCAGCGCGACGAACTCGGCCGTCGCTTCGCGCGAAGGCAGATCGAAGGCACTGACCGCGGAGAAGGCCGAGACGATGTCGTCGAGTTGCAGGAGGATCTCGCCGATCCGGTCGGCGCGCAGGTCGGAATAGGCCCGCACCCATTTCGCCTGCCGCTCCAGGAGCGGTATCTCCGGCCGCTCCAGCGTGCAGATGTCCTGACCCCCGGCCGACACTGTGCACGCAGTGCCTGTGTCGCCGTCGGCACGCACCGAGAAGGCCGGCATCGCCGCACCCAGCAGGATGTCGAGTCGGCGTTCCTGCGAGAGATACTTGAGATCCCCCGAGGGCGCGAAAGCCGAGACCGGGCGGCTCACCTGCCCGTTCCAGTCGGCGGCGATGGCATCGTGGATCGTCAACCGCGCGTCGGCGATCGAGCCGTCATCGTCATACCCCTTGCCGCC
>DQCI01000120.1:0-2355 GCA_003545125.1 Paracoccaceae bacterium | reverse complement strand
GAATAGACGCCTTCGTCGGATGAGGAATATGGCGGACGGCACGGATAACCTCGTGCAATTTCACGTGTTCGGTGCGTTTTGCGTCACCGGCCCCGATGGCGACGACCTGACCCCGCGCAGCGAGAAGGGCCAGGCCCTCCTCGCGCTGCTCCTCACCGCCCCGCACCACAAGCGCACACGAAGCTGGCTCCAGGACAAGCTGTGGAGCCGGAGCGACCCGGCCCGCGGCGCCACCAACCTGCGCCAGGTGCTGGCCACGCTCCGCCGCGCCCTCGGGCGCTGCGGCCCCCTGCTCCAGGCCGACAGGCGCGCGGTCTGGCTGGACCCAAACCTGTTCGCCTCCGACTGGACCGACCGCGCGGGGTTTGACCCGTCGACCTTCCTGGAAGGGATCGATATCGACGATCCGGAATTCGGCGCCTGGCTCGCGGCTTCGCGCAACGGGCCGGCAGAGGATGCGCTCTGCCACCCGCTCGCGGCGCCACCGCGCCGCGAAACCCGGCGCTGGCGTATCGCGCTCGACGGATCGGCCACGTCGGGCGGGCTGGTCGCCCACCTCGAGGCGGAACTCCTCACCTTTTTTTCCAAAAGCCTTCTGGAAACCGGCGTCGCGGAAATTGCGGCCACAGGCAACGACACGCGCGACCCGCTGGCAATCGATGTCGCGCTGGCGCTCACACCGATCGGCGAAGGCCGTTACGGCGTGCGGGTCTCGGTCCTGCGGCCCGAAAGGCGGCGGATCCTGTGGTCCACCGCCGAGACCATCCGCATCGCGCCCGAAGCGGTCGGCGACACCCCGTCGCTGATGGCGCTGGTCGCGAATGCCCAGGCGGCGATCATGCGCGAGATCTCGCGCGAAGCCGACCTGCCGCCGGGGCTCGACACCGAAACCCGGGTCCTGGCCAGGTCCGCCCAACGGGTTTTCAGCTTCGATGCCGACACCCTCACCCAGACGGACAGAAGCCTGATCCAGCTGCAGGACGGGCGCGAGCGGGGCGTGGTGCTTGCCATGCGCGCCCAGATCTCGGTCATTCGCGACATCGAGCGGCTGTCCGCAGCCCCTCAGGAGACCGCCGAACAGGGGTTGTACCTCGCAGCCAAGGCAATCGAAGCCGACCCGTTCAATTCGCAGGTGCTGTCCGCGGCCGCCAATGCGCAGGTCTTCCTGAAATGGGATATCGACACCGGGGCCGAGCTTGCCGAAATGGCCCTGCACACCAACCGCGCCAACCCGCTCGCCTGGTGGGCACGAGCCAACGTCGCCCTCTACACCCAATCGTTCGACCGCGCCATGGAAAGCGCCATGACCGCAACCCGGCTCGCCCGCGGCACGCCGCTGCAGTTCTGGTGCCAGTTCCAGCTCGGCCTCGCCGCGCTCGCCGCCGGCCAGCTGGACCTCGCGCGCCGCTCGCTTGAAACCTCCGCGGCGATTGCCCCATCCTTCCGCCCACCCCGACGCTACCTGCTGGCCCTCTATGCCCATCTCGGCCAAATAGGTCGCGCCAGCCGGATGGCGAAAGACCTCGCGGCGCTGGAGGATACGTTCAGCCTCGATGCCTTCGCGCGCGATCATGACTACCCCGTCAGCCTCGCGCGGCGCATGGGCCTGATCGACCCCGGCGTCCTGGCCGACCTTGACCATCCACAAGACGTTTGACCGGTGCCTGTCCCACCGGAACCCGGGATTGCACGCTCTTGGGATGTCGTTGCACGGGCAGGAAAGCCTTGGGGGTGCCTTGGGGGCGTCGCCCCCCAACCTCTTGCATGCCTACGGCGAGATGGGTTTTCGCACCCCATGCAGGGGAGCAGGGGAGCGTGAGCGGGTGCCCTTGCACCCGTCGGTCGGTCGGGCGCATCACCGGCCGTCCGCAAGCTCGAACCGGGTGCGATCTCACGCAGGAACACCGAGCCCCGCCCGGGCGGCGCCCGGGTGACCAGCGCCGGCATCCCGCCGCTAGGCCGCCATTGGCGCGCGTTGGCGCGCGTTGGGGCGAATGCATGGCTCGCGGACAGAGTGACCCTTCGTTGCCCTCGCACCCGTGTCGGCATGAAGAGGTGGCAAGCTGTCCAGCCAGTGTAGCGGATAGGCCTTGTCGTATTCCCGCAACGCCTCTATCCGCCCAAGCCAACGGGCGATCGCGGGGTATTTTGCTGTCATGGCATCGAACCCTGGCCCAAGGTTTATTGCGTCGTCCCGTTTGCCGGCTCGCACCAATCCCTGCATGATCGGCATATAGGCGATGTCGACCGCTGACAGAGTTTGCCCCGCAAGAAAGGACGCCTTGCAAAGGGTATCTTCCACCCATTCCAGCGCTGCATGGGCGCGCAGTGCGGCAGCCTTGATTTGGTCTCCTT
>DQCI01000035.1:12688-12828 GCA_003545125.1 Paracoccaceae bacterium | reverse complement strand
GGGCCTGCCGATGGACCGGCTGGGCCACCCGCCACACGAAGAGATGAAGGATCTCTCGATGATCCCGGCGATGGCGGTGGCGATATGACGAAGGAATACATCACCGCGAACGACGGGGTCCGGCTGGCCTGGGAGGAAGC
>DQCI01000035.1:8228-12680 GCA_003545125.1 Paracoccaceae bacterium | reverse complement strand
CCGGTGATCGCGCTCGCCGGGCTCACCCGCACGATGCGGGATTTCGATTTCGTCGCGCCGCATCTGGGCGATGTCCGGCTGATCCGGATGGATGCGCGCGGGCGCGGCCTGTCGGACCACGCACCCTGGCAAAGCTACAACGTCGGCCAGGAAGCGGCCGACGTGGTGGCGCTGATGGACCACCTCGGGCTGAAGCACGCGGCCATCCTCGGCACCTCGCGCGGCGGGTTGGTGGCGATGATGCTGGCGGCCACCGTGCCCGAGCGTCTCACCGGGGTCTGCCTCAACGACATCGGCCCGGTGATCGACCGCGCCGGGCTCGACATGATCGGCGTGCACATCGGTCGCCCGCCGGGCGCGCGCAGCTTCGAGGAAGCGGCGGCGGTGCGCCGCGCGACCCATCCGGGATGGGCGCATGTGCCCGAGGGCCGCTGGCGCGCCGAGGTCGAGCGGCTCTATGTCGAAACCGATGACGGGCTCGCGAACACTTACGACCCCGCCCTGCGCGAGGCTTTCGTCGCAGGCGTGCTGGCGGCGAACGATGCCTGGCCGGCTTTCGACGCGCTCGCGGGGCTGCCGCTCGCGCTGATCCGGGGCGCGAATTCCGATCTGCTCACCGCCGAAACAGCCAGCGCCATGCGGCACCGCCGGCCCGACATGCATTTTGCCGAAGTCCCGGACCGCGGCCATGTGCCCTGGCTCGACGAGCCCGAGGCGCGCGCGGCGATCCACGCCTGGCGCGAGGATCTGCCATGAACATCGAGATGATCCGCGCCGCCGCCGAGCGGCTCAGAGGCCATACCCGCGTGACCCCGCTCTTGTCCTCGCCCTTCCTCGACGAGATCGCCGGGCGGCGGGTGCTGGTCAAGCCCGAATGCCTGCAACACACCGGCAGTTTCAAGTATCGCGGCGCCCGCGCGGCGCTCTCGGCGTTGGACCCCGATCTGCGCGCCCGCGGCGTGATCGCCTTCTCCTCCGGCAACCATGCCCAGGGCATCGCCAAGGCCGCCGCAGAGTTCGCCAGTCCCGCGGTCATCGTCATGCCCTCCGACGCCCCGGCGCTGAAAATCGCCAACACCCGCGATCTTGGCGCCGAGGTGATCCTCTATGACCGCGCAACGCAAGACCGCGACGAGATCGGCGCGGCTCTTGCCGACGAACGCGGGCTCACCCTGGTCAAACCGTTCGACGAGCCCCAGGTGATCGCCGGGCAGGGCACCGTCGGGCTGGAAATCGCGGCTCAGGCCGCCGAGGCGGGCGTGCGGGAAGCGGAGGTTCTTGTGCCCTGCGGCGGTGGCGGGCTGACGGGGGGCATCGCCCTCGCCCTCGCCGCGGACGCCCCCGGCCTCACGGTTCGCCCGGTGGAACCCGAGGGGTTCGACGATGTGAAACGCTCGCTGGAAACCGGACAGATCGCGTCCAACGCCCACACCACCGGCTCGATCTGCGACGCGATCATCACCCCGTCGCCCGGCGAAATCACCTTTCCGATCCTCGCGGCACTTTGCGGGCCGGGCCTCACGGTCAGCGACGACGATTGCCTGCGCGCGATGGCCGCCGCGTTCACCCGGCTGAAGCTGGTGATCGAACCCGGCGGCGTTGTGGCGCTCGCTGCGGCGCTCTACCAGCCAGAGGCGCTGTCCGGCGACAGCGTCATCGTGGTCGCCACCGGGGGCAATGTCGATGCCGAGCTCTACGCCGAGGCCCTGGCGCGGTTCGGCTGACCGGTCCGGTTGGTCCTTGCGCCAGCCGGTCCGAACTCCCCCCCGCGTTGACCGCTCCGGAAGACACGCCATAATCGTGCGCTATTGTGTCGCCGAACGCGTCCGTGGGTTGCGTATCATCCCATGGCGCGCCGTTCCTCGGCCGAGGGCCCTGCCGTGCGGGCGGGAAACATCCCGTTCCGTGTCACGTCAAAACAACTGAGCGGCGCCCGCCTCGTGACGCGCGCCGCCCCGCCCCCCGCAAGCCCTAGGACTCGTCGCCGTCCTGCCAGTGCTGCGCCGAGGCCGGGGCCTTCTCATGGGCGGAGTCCTCGCCGCTCCCCTCCGCCCCGCCGCAAACCCGTGAGAACGCCCGCCATTGGCTGCGGTTGAGCGAGGGCACCATCTCTGCCGTGCGCCCGGCATCGGCTGCGAGCGCCGCCTCAATCCGGGCCGTCATCTGCGGATGCGACGAGAAATGCGCCGTGATCCCCTCGGCATCGCCGTGCTCGGCGCGGATCCGCTCGAAGAACGTGCCGAGCGCCGAAGGCGGCAACCCGGCGTCGGTCAGCAACGCATGGGCGTATTCGTCGGCACCGCTCTCGGCCGCCTGGCTGTATTTTGCGTTGATAAGCTGGTTGGCCAGCACCAGCACCACCGTACCTCCCGCGAAATCGCCGAACAGCAAGCCGAGCACGCCGACCGAGCCGGCGAGCCGCAGCGCGTCACGGGTCGGGTCGCGGTTGACGACGTGGCCGATCTCATGCGCGAGCACGGCGGCGACCTCGTCGGGACCGGAGGCCTCTTCGATCAGGCCGCGAAACAGCACCACCCGCCCGCCGGGGAGCGCGAAAGCATTGGCCATCGGGTGATCGAGCACCGAGACCTCCAGCGGATAGGGCAAGTCGTCGCCAGGGTCGAGCCGGGCGATCATCGCGTCGAGCGCCGCCAGCCCGTCGGGCGCTTCGCAGGTCTCCAACGGCACGAAATCCCCCTCGCTGAGCGCGGTGCGGATCTGTTCGTAGGTCGCGTCGCCCAACGCCTTTTCCCCGTCCGGCGGCAGCCGGGTCGCGAGCTGGTTCGCCATGATCGGGACCAGCACGAAGATGATGAGCGCCACCGAGGCCACCGCACCGAGCGCCCAGCCGGCGATCCGGCCCTTGTTCTCGACAGGTGGCCGGCGGGTCAATTGCGGTGCGTTGGCGCGCAGGGCGCCCGCGATGGTCTCGTCGGGCACGGCGAGCCGCGCCAGCTTGTCGCCGGCCCGGTACAAAACGATGCCTGTCCTGTCGGCCTGGTCCGGCAACGCACGCAATTCGTCCGCGCGCCAGATCACGGGTTTGCCTTCCGCCGGCTCGAACATGACCTTGTCGGGAAACACCGTTACGGCGACCCGCTGGACCCGCGCCCGCGCGCCGTCAAAATAGTCGCCGAACCCCGAAAGCGTGTTGTCAGGCGCGGTGCTCATATCCCGTCCCCCAGCGGCAGAGCATCGGCGAAACCCTCGGCCTCGACAAAGTCGTCGCGGTCCCGCTGGCGCACAGCACTCAGCCCCTCCCCGTTGACGATCTCTGTCGTCTCGGCGAAATGGCGCGCGATCGGCATGGTGATGAAAACCTCTTTCAACACCCCCCAGAACAGAAACACCGTGAAATAGCCGAAGATCCCCGCCACCAGCCCCATCCAGGCCGGAAGCTGGGCGAGATCGGTGATGTCCATCCCGGCTTCCAGAACGTCCTCGTCGACCACACCGAAGAGCACGCCCACCGCGATCCCGAAGACGAAGAGCAGGGCGAACAGGATGCCGCTGATCGCCAGGGAGCCGCCCAGATAGATCCCGACAAGCTTGCCCGGCCGCGGGGTACAGCGAAAGCCGGCCCCGGCCACCGTCTTCTGCTCGGTCAGGCGCTTGAACCGATGCGCCTTCCAATAGGCCCAGCCCAGCGCCGTCCAGACCGCGCCCATCGCGATGGCGACCAGCCAGATCTCATCTTCCAGAAAATACTCGGCCGCTGCGCCACCTCCGGCGATCGCCGCCCCGAGGTAGACATGTTTCATTGCCCCGAACAGGCTCTTCCAGTCGCCGCCCTGCGCGAATTGCGCGTCGCCGTACCAGGTGCGGTCGGTGCGGTATTTCTCGAGCGACCAGACCTGCGCCGGGAACAGCAGCCCGGCGGTGAGGACCGTGGCCGACCACCACAGGATCGAGCGCCAGACAAAGCCCTTTACCCCGGGTTCCAACCCGAACCGGATGCCCCGCCAGCGGGTGCGCGCGAAGATGTAGCGCCGGGCGCGGTACTGGGCAAAGAAGATGAGCGGGACGAGACCGACGAAGCTCACCACGTAGGCTGGCGCCTGGCCTGCGAACAGCGAGAACGAGAAGAACATCAGCAAAAGGTTCACGATGCCGATGTAGAAGGCGAGGAAGACCACGGCGGTCAGGAAGCCGGTGAGCATCTCGGTCGCGGTGCCGGTGAATTCCAGCGGCTGGCCGCCGGGGCGGATCGCCGACCAGTAATAGCGCCGCATCCGCGTCTTCATCCAGAAGCGATAGAACCCGAGGGTAAGCACGGTGAGCAGGCCGGTTTTCAGCGCGAGCCGGAACATCGGCGCGCCGCGGCCGGCATAGTCGGTTTTGAGCGGATGGAATATCATTCTTCGGTCACTGGCTCGATGGGTGCCCATGCGGGCGGTCTTGCCCGGGATTATGCGGGGATCGCAGCCTGAAACAAGCATGCCTGCGTGAACA
>DQCI01000035.1:7893-8154 GCA_003545125.1 Paracoccaceae bacterium | reverse complement strand
AGTTAGCGCTATCGCGTGAAAAATCAATAACTTGACCCCCTGTCCGAGTTCGCCCACCCGTCGCGCAGTCCTCGCCCACCCGTCGCTCAGTCCTCGCACACCCCCTGCCTTTGGCCCAAAAACCCCTCGGAGGGACCGGGGGGCTGGTCCCCCGAGCCCGGCGCGCTCAGCCCTCCGGGCGGTAGGCCCGCAGCACCCGAAGCGCCGCCAGCGTGACCAGCCGGGAGGGCTTGCCCGCTTTCTCCATCTCGAAATGCCGTT
>DQCI01000035.1:315-7814 GCA_003545125.1 Paracoccaceae bacterium | reverse complement strand
AGGCGAAATGGTCGAGCCCGCGCAGGATGTTGTAGTACCAGCGCGGCGAGACCGGGAATGTCAGAAAATCCGGGTCGATCACCGCGCCGGTCCGGTCGGAGCGGTAGAAGCGGTGGCACAGGATGAAGTCGCGCGCGGCCTCGGCCTGCGCATCGACCTCCGCTGCCCGGTGAACATGCCCCGCCGCGCAAAAGGCCGCGAAGCCGTCCAGCACCGAAACGGTCGAATGCAGCGACGAATGCCGCGCCCCGACCGTGCGCGCAGACAGTTGAATCCGCCGTCAGGCATCGCGTCGGCGAGCAGGAAATCAACAATGGGCGCGAGTTGGACCCCGGCGGCCCCGAACCGGCTCGCGTAGTTCAGCACCAAGCCGTTGATGCAGGTGTCGGTATAGACGGTCTTGCCGCCGGGCCTGCCTTGGTTCAGCTCGTCGAGCACCGCGGTCACGCTGTCGGTGATCTGAGGCACCGGCGGGCAGGACAAGGTCGCGAGATCGAGCAGGGTGTAATGCGTCGAGATCCATTTCGGGACATAGAAACCGCGGCCCCAATGCCCGTTTGCATGGCGCGCGGCGAGCAGCGCGGCGCCTCAGCCTTCGGTGGCGATGCAGGCGCCGAGATCGGGCCGGTCGTCATCCAGGAGATCGCGCGCCGTCATGTACGCGACCGCCGGGTCGCCCATCATCAGCCAGTCGAGCACCTCGGGAAGGTGCAGGTCAGGCGGCGGCATCGGCTTCGGCCTCCAGGGCCGGGTAGCGCAGGCCCAGGGTGATGCCCCGGGCCACGAAGGAGATGAGAAGCGCCGCCCACAGCCCGTGATTGCCCATCACCGGCAAGAGCGCGGCGAGAGCGGCGAGGTAGATCAGGAACGACAGGATCATCATGTTGCGCATGTCCCGCGTGGCGGTGGCCCCGATGAAGATACCATCAAGCATCCAGGCCGCCCAGCCCAGCACGGGCGCGGCCACCATCCAGCCGAGATAGCCCCGCGCGGCCGCGCGCACGTCCTCAGCCGTGGTCATCAGCTCGATGATCCACCCGCCCCCGACCAGGAAGGCCAGCGCCAGCACGAACACCGTCACCAGCCCCCAGATGCTCGTCATCACGGCGGCCTGCCTCAGCCGCCCCCGGTCGCGCGCGCCCAGCGCCTGGCCGATGAGGCTTTCGGCGCCGAAGGCGAAGCCGTCCATCGCGTAAGCCGTGATCATCAGGAATTGCAGCAACACCTGGTTGGCAGCCAGCGTCACATCGCCGAATCGGGCGCCGACGAACATGAAGCTCACGAAGATCGCCTGGAGCAGCGCCGAGCGGATCATGATGTCGGTGTTCACCTTCAGCATCCGCCCCAGCGTGGCCCGGTGAAACACCTGGACCCAGTCGCGCCAGGCCGGCGACGCGAAGGCCGAGCGACAGAACCACAGGCCCAGCCCGAGGCCGGTCCATTCCGCCAGCGCCGTGGCCACCGCAACCCCCTCGACGCCCCAGCCGAACCCGAGCACGAACAACAGATCGAGCCCGATGTTTAGCGCGTTCATGGTGAACTGGACGGCGAAGAGCTGACGGGTGCGTTCGAGCGCGATCAGCCAGCCCATGACACCATAGAGCGCAATGGCGGCGGGGGCCGACAGCACCCGGATGCCCATGTAGCTGCGCGCGAGGCTTTCCACTTCAAGGGTGGCGGGCGAGATCTCGAACGCCCCCCAGAACAGCGGCACCTGCAACGCGATGAACCCGAGCCCGGCGGCCAGGCCGATAAGCAGCGCCCGGGTGAGCAGCGCCGCGACCTCCCGGTCGTCGCCTGCGCCGTGGGCCTGGGCCGTCATGCCCGCCGTGCCCATGCGCAGAAAGCCGAAGATCCAGTAGACCGCCGACAGCGTGATTGCCCCGATCCCGACCGCGCCGATCGGCGCGGCCTCGCCCATTTGTCCGACCACGCCGGTGTCGACCGCGCCGAGGATCGGCACGGTGGCATTGGCGAGCACGACCGGCACGGCGATATGCAGGACCCGACCGTGGGTGACCGGGCGCCGGGGGTCGGTCCCTGAAGGAGCGGTGCCGGTGTCGCGGGGGGCGGTCAAGGCGCCGCACCGCGGATCCGTCGGGCGCACGTTTTCCGATGCGGAAAACGGCACGGTTTCCGAACGGAAACCGATCCGAAATCCGCAACGGATTTCGCCCGCCGCCCCGCCCGGAGATCTTGCGGCACGGCTATCCTTCCGGCTCCGGCATCAGGAAATGCCCGGTCGCGGCGGCGAACAGCCGGTCGCGGTTGTCCTGCCAGGCCTCGACCTGCACGCTCGCATACCGCCGGCCCGACCGCACCACGCGGGCGCGGGCATAGGCGTCGCGCGGCAGGCCCGGGCGCAGGTAGTCGACGGTGATGTCGATGGTCTTCGGCAGCCGCGGCATCGTCTCGGGCGTAAGCTGGGCGGCGTCGATCCGGCCGCTCTCGATCTCGTCCCACAACATCGACCAGGCCAGTTCGATCGTCGCGGTCGCCTCGAGAAAGGCCGCCGTCACCCCACCGTGGATCGCCGGCAGCGTCGGGTTGCCGATCACTTTCTCGGCAAAGGACAGGGTGGCCGTCACCTCATCGCCCTTGCGCTCGAAACCGATCCCGAGCCAGCCGATATAGGGCACCTGCCCCACGAGTTTCGCGAGCCCCATGTCGCGCCGTTCCTTGATCACCTGAACGGGTTCGGGGCGTTTCACGACAGCGCCTCCGTGCTGGTGCGGGTCTCTTTCCCCGATCCCCCGGTGAAGGCGCCCGTGGCGCTGGCCACCGGGCGGTCACCATCGTCGTCGAACGCTTCGGCACGCACGAAAGCGACGGTCCGGGTGACGTGGTAGCAGGTGGCGCGTGCGGTGATCCGCTGGCCCGGCGTGGCCGGGCGCATGTAGTCGATCCTGAGATCGAGCGTCGCCGTAGCCTCCGGTGTCGCGTCATGGCTGATGACCGCCGCGCCCGAACAGGTGTCCATCAAGGCAGAAACCGCACCGCCATGGATCACCCCGGTCCGGGCATCGCCGACGAAGCGGGGATCGTAGGGCATCGAGATCACCGCGACTCCGCCGCCGATCTCCTCGAGCTCCATCCCAAGCTCGCGCGAATGCGGGATGGCGGCGATGAATCGGCGGGCGATCGCCGCTTGTGGATCTTCGGGCAGAGACACGTTTCACCTCCTTTGCGCTCGCCCCTCGTTATTCCCGCGCGCGGGCAGCCGGGGCAAGGGAAATGTGCGGGCGCGGCGCGACCGGGCCCGGTGGCCGGGGAATAACCCCGCGCGGGCCCGGATTGTTACCGCTCCGGGGTGAAGAACTGGGCCCGGCGGTGTTTTCACCGGTGATCGCATGCGGTATCTACCGGCCGAGCAAGAAAAACGGAATGGCATGTCCGAAACCCGCTTCAGCTTCAAGGAAATGTGCGCGAAGTTCGACGTGACGCCGCGCACTTTGCGCTATTACGAATACATCGAACTGCTTTCGCCCGAGCGCGAGGGGCGGTCGCGCTTCTACGGGCCGCGCGAAGTGGCCCGGATGACACTTATCATGCGCGGACGGCGCTTCGGCTTTTCTCTCGAAGAGGTCCGCCAATGGCTGTTGATCTACGACGCCGAGGGCAGCGAGGCGCAGATGCGGGTGCTGGTGGAGATGTCCAACAGCCAGATCGCAAAGCTCACGGCACAGATCGACGACCTCGTCGAGGCCCGGGACGACCTGACACGGCTGCGCGACGACGTGGCCAAAAGCCTCGACTGAAACCGCGTCTACGCGCTCCGTCTGCGTGGCCCCGGGCCTTCCCCGCCCTCCGGCGCCCCCGCTTGACCGGCTGTGCGGGAAACCCCAGGTCACGTCCATTCGACCGGCCGCAGATTGGCAACGTTGACGTTCACGTCAACCCATGCATCATACCGCCCCCAAGGGGAGGCATCTTTCGAAAGGAAGAGAGGGCCGGGCAACAAATGACCGATATGTTGAAGACAATCCGCGAGATGTGCGACACCTACGGGGTGACCGCACGCACACTTCGATTCTACGAGTCAAAAGAGCTGCTTTCTCCCGTGCGCGAGGGACGCAAGCGGCTCTACACGCGGCGTGATCGCGCCCGGCTGAAGCTCATCCTGCGCGGAAAACGATTTGGGTTCCCGCTGGAAGAGATCCGCCAGTTGCTCGATCTCTACGATGTCGGCGACCAGCAGAAGACCCAGTATCGCCATACGATGGAGCGGGCCCGCTTCCACCTCGAAAACCTTCAAAAGCAACGCGAAGACCTCGACGAGGCAATCCAGGATCTGTCCCAACAGATCGACTGGGGCGCGCGCATGCTCGAAACCATGGAATAGGGATTCGCCCCGCCCCCCGCCCGCGACGCCGGGTAGCCCCCGGCGGTCCTGACCGGCCGGCGCCGCCGCGACCGCCCCCAACCGGTTCCGCCGGCGACAAGCCGATGGCGCGTCCTGCGGCGCCCACCAGAGACATCGACTTCGCGCTGCGCCTGGTTGTGCGGATCACCAAGAGCAACATCGCCGGATCCGACGCACCCGACGGAAACACCACCGACGCGATCGTTGCGAAAGCCGGGCGCTTCTCGGCTGAGGTCGACACGCCCTTGAACCCGGGCGGCGCGGGTGAGGGCGGTCGCTGACCAAGGGTGTGCTCACCGATCGCGGCCTCGAAGACACCGCGCTTGCCCGCGGCCCTTGGCGGCCCTTGGCAGCCTCGGCCGTATCGAGGCAAGCGGCATGAACCAGGATGTCTGGGACGCCCGCGGCGCGATGATCTGCGAAGGCGCCAACGGCATTCAGGCACGCGACCTGGTGGGCCGAAAACTACAGCAGGACGGCGGCAAGGCGATGATGGGATTCTGCGCTGATGAAGGACTTCATCGAGGAGACCGCGGCCGACGATGCGCTGCAGGGCGACTTCCCCGGTCCGCGCGCGGCGGCAATCGAGGACTTCGAGGCCGCGGCCGGCTGTTTCGCGGCGCAAGGCCTGAAAACCCCGAGACCGCGCGCGGGCGCCTGTGACGTCCCTCACCGCTTCGGCCAGAAGGCCAGCCACCTGAAATGGTCCAGGTTGGCGAAGGCAGCACCGACCGGTACCGCCATCGGCAAGGACATCGTTTTCTGCCAAGCCAAGCTCGAAACGGCGCGCTATCATACCGCCTGTGAACTGCCGGCCGCGCGAATACGCCGCGCCCGGATCGAAACCGGCGCCCGGCCGGTCCTGTCCCTTGCCCCGGAGGCTTTCTGATGCCCAAACGTTTCCGCCTCACCCGCCGCTTCCAGGTCGGCATGACCGAAGACGGCTACCGCAGGCTCAAGCGCTTCGCGACCGAAGCCGGGCTCGACGAGGGGGAGGCGCTGAGCTTCCTGTTCGAGCATTTCGACAGCGTCACCAATGAAGAGACGCTGACCCACCGGCTGCGGCTGTTCAACGCCGATCTGGAGGCGCGCAAACGGTGAGCGCGTACTGGGTGGATGGGCCGGCATTTGAGCATTTTTTTCACGAAGAAGGGGGAAGTGGGCGCCGCACTGCGGTTCCTCCACGTGCCAACCGGACCGAAGACCCGCCCCGGCCCGGCGGTTGCGCGAGCGCTTCACGCTGGTTCAGGTCCCGCCTCCACCGGGCCAGTAAAATCGGCAGCAGGGGGCGGTCCTTTTCCTTGGGCGGTCATCGGCTCGCCAGCCTGTCCCGCGGGCCCAGACGAGCCGCGTTAATCTTGACGTTCCGTTACCGGCCGCTTCGTCTCGGCAGAAATGCTCCAGTCCGTCTGATCTGTGCGAGACTGGCGGCGGGCCGGGTCATGGGCGCGACCTTCGCTGCCGGTGGTGTCGAGAACCTGTCCCGGGTGCCGATGACCTCGCAGGGCGCCGCCGGCGGGGTCATCCTATCGACCCTGCTCGACGAAATGGACCGCAGCGCCCGTGAGACCGGCCTTGGCACGCTGTTCATCGCGTCCGGCATCAAGGCCGCCACCATCACCGAAAGGGTTAAACCATGCCACTGATTGATATCGCGAAAGCCCGGCTGAAGACCGGGTCGATCTATCCCGCCCCGTACGGCGCCGAGATGGCCGGGCGCAGCTCGATCCGGCTCGGCGAAGCCGGTGGGCTCAGCCAGTTCGGCGCCAACATCGTGATCCTCGAACCGGGTGCGAAATCGTCGCTGCGGCACTGGCACCTCAACGAGGACGAGTTCGTGATGGTCACCCAAGGGGTTTGCACGCTGATCGACGACCACGGCCGCTTTGAGATGGGTGCGGGCGATTGCGCCGCCTTCCCGGCGGGCGACGCCAACGGGCACCATTTCGTCAACGAGACCGGCGAAGAGGCCCGGTTTCTGGTGATCGGCACGAAAGCGCCCCACGAGGTTGCCACCTACAGCGACATCGACCTCAGGGTCGAGATGGCGGACGGCACCGCGACCTTCACCCGCAAGGACGGCACCCCATACGCGGCGGACGACGCGTGAGTGACTTCGCCCACTGGACCGGCACGGGCGGTGTTGCGATTATCAGCGGGGACGTTGCGGGCAAGTCGATGAACCTGCTGAGCTTCCACGGGCTCGCCGAGCTCGAAGCCTGTATCGTCCGTGTGCTCGCGCAGGTCAGCAGATAGGGCGCGGTCACCACCTCCGGCTCGAGCAGATCGGGCAGGCGCGGCAGTGGCACCCTGCGAAGAGCTGAAGGTGGCTTACGGTGCGTGCTTGGCCCCACCGACGTTGCTCAGGAAAAAGGCGGCCTAAGGCGCGCGCTTTGGCGAATGGTTCACCCCCGAAGCGGCAACCTGAGCGCCCCGCGTTCGTCCCGGCGCATACCCGCGCCAGCAAGGCTCGACGGGGCGACCCCCCCGGCGCGGTCCGCCGAACGGAGAACCCCTCAGGTGATCTGCTCCAGCCGCTCTTTCGACATCTCGCCCGGCACGATGGTCATCGGCACCGGGAGCGAGGCCGACTGGCGCATGAGCTCGGCGATGATCGGCCCCGGACCGCGTCGGCCGGAGGCGGCGCCAAGCACCACGACACCGATCTCGTCGTTCTCCTTGACCCGCTTGAGGATCTCTTCGACCACGTTGCCCTCGCGGATCACCAGGCGCGGATCGACCCCGTGCTTGTCCATCATCCACTTGGCGAACACCTCATAATGCGCATGGATGCGTTCCTTCGCCTCCTCGCGCATCAGGGTGCCGACGCCGATCCAGTGGTTGAACTCATCGGGCGGAATCACCGAGAGGATCTCGACGTCGCCGCCGGTGTGCTCTGCGCGCATCGCGGCGAAGCGCATCGCGTTGAGGCATTCCTTCGAGTCGTCGAGCACGACGAGAAATCTACGCATCGGGTCTTCTCCCCTGTCGGGCACGCCGGGTCCGGACGGAGGGTCCGGTCCTGCGCGCCACATCGCTTGTCGGACATGGCTCGCACATGTTTGCCGCAGCCACAACATTTTTTGAATGTGACGTCTCGCCCCGCGCCCGTCCGCCTGCCTGCCCGCCTGCCCGT
>DQCI01000035.1:0-218 GCA_003545125.1 Paracoccaceae bacterium | reverse complement strand
TGCATGTTGCCCGAGAGGAACACCTCGTCCGCCACCTCGAAATCCTCGAAGCTGAGCACGGTCTCGCGCACCTCGATCCCGACGGCGCGGGCATTCACGATATGCCGTGCCCTTGTGATGCCCGACAGGAAGGTGCCGTTGGCGACCGGGGTGAGGAGCACCCCGTCCTTGACCATGAACACGTTGGCGCTGGCGCTTTCGGCGACATTGCCGATGGC
>DQCI01000279.1:6434-14036 GCA_003545125.1 Paracoccaceae bacterium | reverse complement strand
CAGAATGTCGGTGATCCCCGCGAAAAGATCGCGCACGATATTGGCGCCGAGGATCGCCTCGCCCACAACGATGCCGTGATAGGTGGCGATGCTGTGGCCCTCGATCGAGGGCGTGGTGGTGGAGATCATGGGTCCCTCCTCAGCGCTTGACGCGCGGATAGCAGCCGGGGCCGTCGAGTTTTGCCTCGACCCGCACTGGCTGCGCGCCATACCGGCGCCAGCTCAGCGCCGCGGCAAAGCTCAGGGCCCCCACGAGCAGCAGGACGGAGGTGACGACAGCAGCAATCAAACCTCAGCCCCCAAGTACAATGCCGTTGACCACCTTGCGCACGAAGTCGGCCATGCCGCCGGGCCCCGAGGCGCGATCCTTCAGGTGGATCGAGACATCGGGCCGCAGAGCCGCGATTTCGTGGATCAGCTCGCCGCGCAGATCGTCGGCGTAGACGCCGCCCATGATCACGGTCACGATCCTTGGCTCGGCCTCCAACTGCCGCGCCACCTCGGCACGGTCATGCGCGCCCAGCCATTCCACGGGCAGATCCTGCAGCTCGTCGGCGAGATGGCCGACAATGCCGGGAAGACGTCCAACGAGAAGAACAACGGGTTTCATTTCATTCTCCTTTTCCGGTTGGTCATGTCACCCCACGCTCCCCTCCAGCGAGATCGCCACGAGCTGCTGCGCCTCCATCGCGAATTCCATCGGCAGCGCCTGCAACACTTCGCGGGCAAAACCGTTGACGATCAGCGCCACCGCTTCCTCCTCGTCCATGCCGCGCTGGCGGCAGTAGAACATCTGTTCGTCATCGACCTTCGAGGTCGTCGCCTCGTGCTCGACGCGCGAGGAATTGTTCTTGACCTCTATGTAGGGCACCGTATGCGCGCCGCAATCGCCGCCGATGAGCAAGCTGTCGCATTGCGTGTAATTGCGGCTGTCCTTGGCCTTCGGGTGCATCGAGACGAGGCCGCGGTAGGTGTTCTGCGCATGCCCTGCGCTGATTCCTTTCGAGACGATCCGGCTCTTGGTGTTCTTGCCGAGGTGCACCATCTTGGTGCCGGTATCGGCCTGCTGGTAGTTGTTGGTGATGGCGATCGAGTAGAATTCGCCCTGGCTGTCGTCGCCGCGCAGGATGCAGGACGGATACTTCCACGTCACCGCCGAGCCGGTCTCGACCTGGGTCCACATCACCTTGGCGCGGTCGCCGCGGCAATCGGCCCGCTTGGTGACGAAATTGTAGATCCCGCCGTGGCCGTTCTCGTCGCCCGGGAACCAGTTCTGCACGGTGCTATACTTCACCTCGGCGTCTTCGAGGATGACGATCTCGACCACCGCGGCGTGCAGCTGCGCCTTGTCGCGCTGCGGCGCGGTGCAGCCTTCGAGGTAGCTCACGAATGCCCCCTTGTCGGCGATGATGAGCGTGCGCTCGAACTGGCCGGTGTTCTCGGCGTTGATGCGGAAATAGGTCGACAGCTCCATCGGGCAGCGCACGCCCTCGGGGATGTAGACGAAACTGCCGTCGGAGAAGACTGCGGAGTTGAGCGTGGCGTAGAAATTGTCAGTCTGCGGCACGACCGAGCCGAGGTACTTTTTCACAAGCTCCGGATGTTCGCGGATCGCCTCGCTGATCGAGCAGAAGATCACGCCCGCCTGTTCGAGCTCCTTCTTGAAGGTGGTGCCGACGCTGACGCTGTCGAACACCGCGTCCACCGCCACGCGCCGTTCGCCCTCGGTCGCGCCCACCCGCTGCGACGCCACGTTGCCGTCCGCAGGCACTTCTTCCGCGCCCTCGACACCTGCCAGAATCATCTGTTCTTTCAGGGGGATACCGAGCTTTTCATAGGTGGCGAGCAGTTTTGGATCGACCTCGTCGAGTGACTTCGGCTTCTCCGTCATGCTCTTTGGGCGGGCGTAGTAATACTGGTCCTGGAAGTCGATTTCCGGATACTCGACCATCGCCCAGTCCGGCTCTGTCATCTTCACCCAGCGCCGGTACGCCTGGAGCCGCCAATCGGTCATCCAGTCGGGCTCCTCGTTCTTCTGGCTGATCAGGCGCACGATGTCTTCGCTCAGACCCTTCGGCGCGTATTCCATCTCGATGTCGGTTTCCCAGCCATACTTGTAGCGGTCGCCGAGCGATTTCACCGCATCCACGGTGTCCTGCTCGACGCCTTCCTTGACGATCACGTCATCGGTGCTGCCCATGTCTGTTCTCCCTCACCGTGTCCGCGCACGGCGTTTTGCATTCTCTTTGGCCCAGGCCTCGGCGAAGCGAAGCACCTCTTCCTCGGTCGTCTCCGGCCCCAACGACACCCGGATCGCACTTGCCGCCTGCGCCGCGTCGTAGCCCATCGCCTGCAGCACCCGGCTGGCCCGGACCTTGCCCGAAGAGCAGGCCGAGCCTGCCGAAACGGCAAATCCGGCCAGGTCCATGACCATTACCTGGGTCTCGCCCTTCCACCCTGGCGTGATGAAGCAGGAGGTGTTTGCAAGCCTGTTCGCGTCTTTCCCGACAAAAATAGTCTCTTTCTCCGATTCCGCAATGCGTTTCTCTAGAATGTTTCTAAGATCGGCCACCCGATCCCAGGCGCCCGCCGCCAGATCCCGCTCGGAAACTTCAGCCGCCGCTCCGAACCCCGCGATTCCAATGATGTTTTCCGTGCCGGACCGCCGGCCCATCTCCTGCCCGCCGCCAACGGCGAGCGCAGAGATCTCGACGCCCTCGCGCACGACAAGAGCACCGACCCCCTTTGGCCCGCCCAGCTTTTGGGCGGAAAGAATGGCAAAATCCGCCCCGCTCCAGGCGAAGGAAAACGGGATCCGGCCCACCGCCTGGGAGACGTCGAGCAGTAACCAGTCGGCCCGGGCGCGGCCGAACGGCCACCTGCCGTCCAGCTTCGCCGGCGGGTCTGTGATGATCCCGGTCTCGCTGTTGGCGAGCCCCATCGCGAGCGTATGGCCGGGGCCGTCGGGGCGCTCCACCCAGGTCGACATCCGCGCCTGCGCCCAGAGCGCGTCATGCGCAGTCTCGTCCACCAACACGTCGCAGCCCGCCGGGAGACCGCCGAGCAGCCGCGCCGCCTCGGTGGCGCCGGAGGTGAAGACCACCTCGGCCGGTTTGCACCCCACCGCCGCCGCCACCTGCCGGCGCGCCTTCTCGACCAGCGCCTTGGCCGCGCGCCCCTCGGCATGCACGCTCGACGGGTTCCCGACCACGTCCATCGCCGCCAGCATCGCCGCGCGCGCCTCCGTGCGCAAAGGCGCGGTCGCATTCCAGTCGAGATAGACCCGGCCCATGGCCCCGCTCCTTTTTCCCAGTTCAAATGCTCGACCAACAGCCCTCAGACTTCGGCGTCCGCCTCGGCCTCGTGGCTGTCGTCATCCACCAGGTGCAACAGCGACGGCACCGCCGGGCACGGCGCGAGCTCGTTGTGGATCACGTCAGAAAGCCGGGCCTGGTGCAGGTAGACATAGACATGGGCCGAGAAACTCTGCCACAGCCGGTTGGTGAGCGATTGCGCCTTCGAGCCCGAGATTGCCCCCGAGGCCCCCGCCCCGGTGTGCATCGCGTCCACGGTCTCGTCGACAGCCCGCAGAATGTCCGTGACCCGGATTTCCGCACAGGGCCTGGCGAGCCTGTAGCCGCCGCCGGGCCCGCGCACGCTTTCGACCAGCCCCGCGCGCCTGAGCTTGACAAAGAGCTGTTCGAGATAGGGCAGCGAGATGTTCTGGCGTTTCGACAGATCGGTCAGCGAGAGCAGCGTGCCCTCGTTCTGCAACGCCAGGTCGGCCAGTGCGACCATCGCGTAGCGACCCTTGGTGGAAAGCTTCACGTCTTCATCCTTTGATGCGTTAACGCCGCGCGACTTGGCACTGCGTTAACCTGATACGTTGACGTCCGCGCGCCCCAACAATATGTGAACGGTGACGCGCTCCGGCCAGTGGTCCGGGCGCATTCGTATTATGGTGCCCGACAATTTCAGTCAAGAAAGCGGGCCCGAAGGGAGATGAAAACCGCATGCCCGAGGTGATTTTTCCCGGCCCCGAAGGCCGTCTGGAAGGCCGCTACCACGCGCAACGCGACAAGGACGCGCCCATCGCCATCATCCTGCACCCGCATCCGCAGTTCGGTGGCACGATGAACAACCTCGTCGTCTACAACCTGCACTACGCCTTCTACGAGATGGGCTTCAACGTTCTGCGGTTCAATTTCCGCGGCGTCGGCCGCAGCCAGGGCGAGTACGACCAGGGCGTGGGCGAGCTGTCGGATGCCGCCTCGGCACTCGACTACCTCCAGTCGATGAACCCGAACGCCAAGCACTGCTGGGTTGCCGGGTTTTCATTCGGCGCCTGGATCGGCATGCAGCTGCTCATGCGCCGGCCCGAGATCACCGGCTTCGTTTCCGTCAGCCCGCCGGCCAACATGTACGATTTCTCCTTCCTCGCGCCCTGCCCCTCCTCGGGGCTGATCATCAACGGCTCCGCCGACCGGGTCGCGCCGCCGGCGGACACCCATATCCTGGTCGACAAGCTGCACGAGCAGAAGGGCATCACCATCACCCACACCGAGGTCGACGGCGCGGGCCACTTCTTCGAGAACAAGCATATGGACACGATGATCGGCGCGGTCGACGCCTACGTGCGCCGGCGGCTGACCGAAACGACCCGGTGAGGTAGGAATATGGCCGAGCATATCCTTTTCGACGTCGCCGACGAACTGGCCCAGAAATCCCTCGAGATCTTCGAGGTGACCAAGGACGAGGAGATTTTCGCCGAGGTGACGAAAATAATCGGCAGCTCGTCGCAAACCCTCGAGGAGGCGTACAAGACCGCCGTGAGGGTGCGCCTCGCCGAACGACGCGCGCTCGCAATGCTCACCGAACGCAAGGCGGCGCTCAAGGGGTGACCCCGCCCCCTGCGCCGAATTGCGCGCTGGTTCCCCGCACGCCCCGGCTTATGATGCCCCCCGGAGAACACACATGGCCCGGGTCAACGCACGCAGAACCTTGCGCACCTATCTCAAGCAGATCGTCTACGGTGGCAATGACGGGATCATCACCACCTTCGCGATCGTCGCCGGCTTTGCCGGCGCCCAGGCCCAGGGCAGCCAGGCCGCGGCCTTCGGCGGGCTCGCGGTGCTGGTCTTTGGCCTCGCCAACCTGACCGCGGACGCGGTGTCGATGGGCATGGGCGAATTTCTCTCGGGCCGCTCGGCGCGCGACATCTTCCGCGCCCGCCACCACGAGGCCGAGGCGGCCGCCCGGGTCGATCCCGCCGCCGCCGCCGCCGCCCTCGCGCGCCATCTCACCGCGCAGGGCCTCGAGCCGCATGCCGCCCGCCACGCCGCCGACCACCTCGCCGACAGCCCCAAGCTGATGGCCGATCTCTCGCTGCGCTACGACCACGGCATGGAAGCCCCCGAGGCGCACAACATCGCCATCCGGGCCTGGATGACCTTCGGCGCCTTCGTCGCCTTCGGCGCGATCCCGATCCTGCCGTTCCTGATCCTGAACGGATCCGACGCCGCCTTCGCGGTGTCGCTGGGCGCAAGCGGGCTGGCGCTCGCGCTGCTCGGCGTCCTGCGCTGGGCGGTCAGCGACCAGACGCTCGCGACCTGCCTGGCCGAATCCCTCGCCGTCGGCGCGCTCTGTGCGGCCGTGGCCTGGGGCGCGGGGCATCTGGTGGCCGGGATCGGCTGAGGCCCGTCCGGAGGCCCGTCCGGAGGCCCGTCCGGACTGCGGTTCGCCCGAAAAACGTTGTTAGCGCTATCGGTATAAAAAACAGGCACTTGGACCCCTGTCCGAGTTCGCCCACCCTTCGCCCGCACCCCGCCCGCACCTCGCCCGCGCGCCGGTAGGCGCTCTTCTCTGGTCCGGAAATACCCCGGCGCGTCGCCCGCGCCAAAGGGCGAACCCCCTCAGAGCCGGTAGATCTCGGCGAACTTCGCCTCCAGCCCGTCGAGCAGCGGGTCGACGTCCGGCGCGACCCCGCAGGCGCGCTCGATCAACTCCGCCGGCTCGTAGAGCCCGCCGTGCGTCTGCACGTTTTCCTTGAGCCAGCGCGCCGGGGTCGCCGGGTCGCCCTTGGCGAGGAAGCTGTCGAGATCGGGCACCGCGCCCCGCATCGCTTGTCCGAGACAGCCCGCATAGACATTGCCGAGCGAGTAGGTCGGGAAGTAGCCAAACAGCCCGACCGACCAGTGCACGTCCTGCAACACCCCGTTCGAGGGTTTGTCGACCGCGATGCCGAAATCCGCTTCGAACCGGGTATTCCAGGCCTCTTCGAGGTCGGCCACGTCGAGCGTTCCGGCGATCAGTTGGCGTTCGAGATCGAAGCGCAGAAGGACATGGAGATTGTAATGCACCTCGTCCGCCTCGGTGCGGATGTAGCCGGGGTAGACCCGGTTGGCCGCGCCCCAAAAGGCCTCCGCACCGCCGAGGTTGAGCCCGCCGAAGTGGTCTTCGAACCGCCCGAACAGCCAGCCGGCGAAGGCGCGCGAGCGCCCGAGCTGGTTCTCATAGAGCCGCGACTGGCTTTCATGCACCCCCATCGACACCCCGGCCCCCAGCGGGGTCAGCAGGTGGTCACGCGCAATGTTCTGTTCGTAGGCCGCATGGCCGGTCTCGTGGATCGTCGCGTAGACGGCGTTGAACGGGTCGGATTTCGAGGTCCGCATGGTGATCCGCACGTCGAGGCCGGAGCCCGACGAGAACGGGTGCACCGCCTTGTCGATCCGGCCATGCGCGAGGTTGTAGCCGAAGGCGATCGCGAGCTCGCCCGCGAGCTTGATCTGTGCCGACTCGTCGAACCGGCCCTCGAGCTTCTGCGGCTGGTGGCTGGCGCCCAGCACCCGGTCGCGCAGGCTCACGAGCCGGGGGCGCATCGCGTCGAACATCGCCTGAAGGTCCGCCCCGGTCGCGCCGGGCTCGTAATCGTCGAGCAGCGCGTCGTAGAGATCACCCCCGTAGCCGCCGTTCGCGACCAGCGCCTGCGCTTCGTCGCGCTTGAGCGCCACGATGTTTTCAAGCACCGGCCGGAACGCGTCCCAATCCTGCGCCGCGCGCGCCTCGGCCCATTGTCCCTGGGCCTCGGAGGTGACCCGCGCGATCTCGCCCGCGAGCTCGGCCGGGACCAGACGGGTCCGGTCGAACCGTCTGCGAATGTGGCGCATGTTGGCGCGCCCCACCTTGTCGAGCGCGCCCTCGTTGATCTGGGCGAGCCAGGCGCCGACCCTCGGGTGGGTGCGGCGGTGGTGCAACACCCGCTCCATCGCCTGGGATTCCTCGGCCCGTTGCGGCGCGGCACCGCGCGGCATCACGGTTTCCTGGTCCCAGCCCAGCCGGCCTGCGACCTGCCCGAGCGCCTGGGTCTGGCGCTCGTAGCTCATCAGGTCTTCGTAAGCGCCCATGATGTCAGCCTCTTATGGATTGCGGTTGCGGATAGCCCGCCTGGAAGCGGGCATTCAGGATCAGAAGCCAGGCGAACACCGCGCCGAGCTGGTGGGTGATCGCGATGTGCAGGAAGGCGCCGTTCAACACGGTGACGATGCCGAGCACCATCTGGATCAGCACCATGCCGCCGGCAAGCCAGAACGCGGTCCGGGTGGC
>DQCI01000279.1:2103-6389 GCA_003545125.1 Paracoccaceae bacterium | reverse complement strand
CCCGGTGGATGAACTGCACGAGGCCTGCGTTCTCGAAGAAGTTGCGCCAGACCGGCACGATGTCGAAGGCGTCGGGCGGAAACACATGCCCCGCCATCAGCGGCCAGTCGGTATAGCCGCGCCCGGCGTCGATGCCCGCCACCAGCGCGCCGAGCAGGATCTGCAGGAACGCCAGATGCATGAGCCCGGTGCCCATGCCCCAGAGCGGCGCGTCCCTGAGCCTGCGGGCCTGCATCAGGTCCGCCTCGCGCCGTGCGAGCTGCAGCACGGCCCAGCCGATCAGCCCGAGAATGACGAAGGCAAGGCCAAGATGGGTCGCGAGCCGGTAGGAGGCGACGTCGGTCATCTCGCCCTGGAGGCCCGAATGCACCATCCACCAGCCGACCGCGCCCTGCACGCCGATCAGACCGCCGATGGTGACAAGCCGCCCGATCCAACCGGTCGGGATCTTCTTCGCGGCCAGGAACCCCAGGAACCCGCCGATCCAGACAAGCCCGGTGATGCGGCCGAGGAATCGGTGACCCCATTCCCACCAGAAGATCGGCTTGAATGTCTCCAGCGTCATCGAGCTGTTGACCAGCCGGAATTCCGGCGTCTCCTGATACTTCGCGAAAGCCGCCTGCCAGTCGGCGGCGCTCATCGGCGGCAGGGTGCCCATGACCAGGTCCCACTCGGTGATCGACAGGCCGCTGTCGGTGAGCCTGGTCAGCCCGCCAACCGCAATCATCGTCACCACCAGCGCGCCGAGCACGATCAGCCAGAGCCGCAGCCCCCGGCGCGCGCCGCCCGACCCGCCCTTGTCGATCATTCCCGTTGCGACCGCCTTGCGCGCCTCGGAGACATCGCCTTCGACCTCTTCGAAAATGCTGCGTGGCCCTGCCATTCAGACCTCCCATCTCAGATTGCGGCGATACTTAAGGATGCGGGGGCCGGGGGCAAGGCAGGAATGGGGTTTTGCGCCGGGAAGCGGAGGGTTCGCGGCCCCGCGCCGCCGCACAGGATGCGCGCCAGGATGACGGACAAACAGCGCGCCAGACGCGCAGAAACCTTCACCCTTCCATTGCACCCCAGCCCTTGCGGGTGGTATAAGCGCGCAAACAAAATCTGGTGGGCGCGCAGGGTCGAGCCTACCGCCAGGCAAAACAACGGCGGACAACGTGAGCGACACCCCGGAACCCCCTGAAATGACGGGCGAAACCCCGCCAGAGCGCCCCCGCTACGAGGGCCCTTCGATCGCCATCGAAAAGGAGATGCGCACGGCCTATCTCGATTACGCGATGAGCGTGATCGTCAGCCGCGCGATCCCGGACCTGCGCGACGGGCTGAAACCGGTGCACCGGCGCATCCTCTACGCGATGCACGAGGTCGGAAACACCCACGACAAGCCGTACCGCAAGTCGTCTCGCCCGGTCGCCGATACGATGGGCCAGTACCACCCGCACGGCGATGCGGCGATCTACGACGCGCTCGCGCGGATGACCCAGGATTTTTCGATGTCGCTGCCGTTGCTCGACGGCCAGGGCAACTTCGGCTCGATGGACGGCGATCCACCGGCCGCCTTCCGGTACACCGAAGTGCGGATGCAGAAGGTCACCCAGGCGCTGGTCGACGATCTCGACAAGGACACCGTCGACTTCCAGGACAACTACGACGGCAAGCAGAAAGAGCCCACCGTCCTGCCGGCGAAATTCCCCAACATGCTGGTCAACGGCGCCGGCGGCATCGCTGTCGGCATGGCGACCAACATCCCGCCGCACAACCTCGGCGAAGTGATCGACGCCACCCTCGCGCTGATGGAAGATCCCGATCTCGACCCGATCCAGCTCATGGACTACGTCCCCGGCCCCGACTTCCCCACCGGCGGGGTGCTGCTTGGCCGCGCGGGCGCGCGCAAGGCCTATACCGAGGGCCGCGGCAGCGTGATCCTGCGGGCGAAAACCCGCGTCGAGGAGATCCGCAAGGACCGTTACGCCATCGTCGTCGACGAGATCCCCTACCAGGTCAACAAAGCGACGATGATCGAAAAAATCGCCGAGCTTGCCCGCGACGGCAAGGTCGAGGGCGTGTCCGGGATCGAGGACCAGTCCGACCGGGTCGGCGTGCGCGTGGTGATCGAGCTTAAACGCGACGCGACACCCGAGGTGGTGTTGAACCAGCTGTTCCGCTTCACGCCGCTGCAGATCCATTTCGGCTGCAACATGCTGGCGCTCAACGGCGGTCGGCCGGAGCAGCTCACGCTTCGCGATTTTCTCACGCATTTCATAAGCTTCCGTGAGGAAGTTGTAGCGCGTCGCACGGCCTTTCTGTTGCGCAAGGCGCGCGAACGGTCGCATCTGCTGGTCGGCCTCGCCGTCGCCGTCTCCAATGTCGACGAGGTGGTCGCCACCATCCGCGCCTCCGCCGATCCGGCCGAGGCGCGCGAAAAGCTGATGACCCGACGCTGGCCGGCCCAGGACATCGCCGACTACATCGCGCTGATCGACGATCCGACCCACAAGATGAACGAGGACGGGACCTACAATCTTTCCGAGATCCAGGCCCGCGCCATCCTCGATCTGCGCCTCCAGCGGCTGACCGCCATGGGCGTGCGCGAGATCACCGACGAACTCAAGGCGCTGGCCGCCAAGATCAAGGACTACCTCGACATCCTGCGCTCGCGCGAACGGATCATGGCGATCATCGCGGGCGAGCTCACCGAGATCAAAGAGGCCTACGCCGTCCCGCGCCGCACCGAGATCACCGAGTGGTCGGGCGACATGATGGACGAAGACCTGATCGAGCGCGAAGACATGGTGGTGACGATCACCGCTTCGGGCTGGGCCAAGCGCACCCCGCTTGCCGAGTTTCGTGCCCAGCGGCGCGGCGGCAAGGGGCTGTCGGGCGGCAGCCTCAAGGAAGACGACGTGGTCACCACGCTGTTCGTCGCCAACACCCATACGCCGCTGTTGTTTTTCACCACCGACGGCATGGTCTACAAGCTCAAGACCTGGCGGTTGCCGTCGGGCGGGCGCACCGCGAAGGGCAAGGCGATCGTCAACATCCTGCCAATCCCGACCGGCACCTCGATCGCCGCGATCATGCCGGTGGACGCGCCCGAGGAGGATTGGGACAAGCTCCAGATCTTCTTCGCGACCTCCACTGGCGACGTGCGCCGCAACGCGCTCAGCGATTTCACCAACGTGATGCGCAACGGCAAGATCGCCATGAAACTGCCCGAAGGGGTGGAGCTGGTGAACGCGCGGATCTGCACCGAGGACGACGACGTGATGCTCGTCACCGCCAAGGGCCGCGCGATCCGCTTCCCGACCACCGCGGTGCGGGTGTTCCAGGGCCGCTCATCGACCGGCGTGCGCGGCATCCGGCTGCTGTCGGCGGGTGACCGCGTGGTGTCGATGGCGGTGATCCGCCATTTCGAAGCCAGCGCCGAAGAGCGCGCCGCCTATCTCAAGATGCGCCGCGCCATGGTCGGGGCCGACGAGATCGAAGGCACCGAGGACGACGAGGACGCGGTGGCGGGCGACATCTCGCAAGAGCGCTTCGACGTGATGCGGGGGGCCGAAGACCTGATCCTCACCATCACCGGCGCGGGTACCGGCAAGCTGTCGTCGAGCCACGACTACCCGGTGCGCGGCCGCGGCGGCCAGGGCGTGGCGGCGATGGACCGGGCGCTGCGCGGCGGCGACCTGGTGGCCTCGTTCCCCGTGGGGATGGACGACCAGGTGATGCTCGCCACCTCCACCGGCCAGTCGATCCGCTGTCCGGTCGACGGCATTTCGTTCCGCTCACGCGGCGCTGGCGGGGTCAAGGTGTTCAACACCGCGGCCGGTGAAAGCGTCGTTTCTGTCGCCTGGATCGCCGACCGCGACGATGCGGATGGCGAGACTGCCGACGACGGGTCCGACGCGCCGGCAGGCGAGCGCGGCGCGGAAGGTGAGAGCACCTGAACATCGCAGGGCGCGCCGCTCTGCTGGCCCGACGCTCGGATCACCGGCACGCCCGACCAGTCGCCACCCTGGCGACCGGCAACGAATCGGGTGGGCGCGTCCCCCTATCCGTCGCAAGCACTGCACAAGTGCGCATGACCCTACCTGTGGCGGAATCGTCACGAAATGGGTCCCGCCGTCCAGCGCCGCTATCCCGGAATGCAGGATTCCCGTAGCCTGATTGCAATAAAAAAACATGAGGCAGGCAATGAAACATCTCTTTATCGGCTCGACAATTGTGCTCGCTTTCGCCGCGCCGACCGAGGCGTCCGAGTTTGATTTCCGTGGTGCGGAGATCGTCGG
>DQCI01000279.1:0-2026 GCA_003545125.1 Paracoccaceae bacterium | reverse complement strand
GAATTCGGACTGGGCAACGGCTTTTTCGTGCAGGGCGACGCCGTGTTCCAAGCCTACGACATGGGCTGGGACGACTTCAAACTCGGCAGCGTTGGCGCGCACCTCGGCTACGAGATCGGCAACGGCGTCAATGTCGGCGCGTTCAGCTACGGCGAGATTTGGGACCAGCCCGATGAAGGTGATATGAGCCTCGGCCTCGAGATCGCCGGTCAGACCGACAATTTCTTCTACGAAGGCTACGGCGCCTATCTGTTCGATCCCCTCAACGGAACCGGCTGGAAGCAATATCATGTCGAAGCCACCGGCGGTTACGCATTCGACAGCGGGTTCGCCGTCGAGGCCGGAATGCACTACACGGAAGGCGACATGCGCTTTCTCCTGGACGGCAACGCCTGGCAGGCGGTCGCAAACGTGAGCTACGAACTGGCGCCGGACTTCAAGGTCGAAGCCGGCTATGTCTACACAGACTTCGAGACCACTTTTTGGAATTCCTGGGAGTCTCACAGCATCAAACTGGCGCTCACCAAGGAAATCGGTGGCGGCACCAGCTTCTCGCAACGCAATTACCTCAGCCTCCACAACGGGTACTGAGAACCCGGGGAGCGAGGGACAGGAGGGCGCGCGGGGGACATCCGCGCGCCCTTTCCCGTGACGGCGTTCAATTTGCGCCTTTCCTTTGAGCGGGCCGCCCCTTACATCCCGGGCGCATGACAAACACGCTCCATATCGTCGGCGGCGGAATGGCCGGCTCGGAAGCCGCCTGGGCCGCCGCAAACGCCGGGCTCGACGTTGTGCTTCACGAGATGCGGCCCAAGGTCGGCACTTTCGCACACCAGTCCGGCAAACTCGCCGAGATGGTTTGCTCCAACTCGTTCCGGTCCGACGACGACGAGCAGAATGCGGTCGGCCTTTTGCATTGGGAGATGCGCAAGGCCGGGTCGCTGACGATGCAGGCCGCCGACCGGCACCGGCTGCCGGCGGGCGGCGCGCTGGCGGTCGACCGCGAAGGGTTCTCGGCTCAAGTGACCGAGACGCTCCGGGCGCTGCCGAATGTGCGGGTGGTCGAGGAGGAGGTGACGGCGCTCCCGGGAGACGGCCACTGGATCTTCGCCACCGGCCCGCTCACCTCCGAGGCTTTGGGCCAGGCGCTTCTGGCCGAGACCGGCGCCGAGCGGCTCGCCTTCTTCGACGCCATCGCCCCGATCGTGCACGCCGACAGTATCGACATGGACACCGTCTGGGCGCAGTCGCGCTACGACAAGGGCGACACCGAGGCAGAGCGCCGCGCCTATCTGAATTGCCCGATGAACCGCGACCAGTACGAGGCCTTCATCGACGCGCTGCTCGCCGCCGACAAGACCGAGTTCCATGACGGCGAGACCGCCAGCTATTTCGACGGCTGCCTGCCGATCGAAGTGATGGCGGAACGCGGGCGCGAAACGCTTCGGCACGGGCCGATGAAACCGGTTGGGCTCACCAACACGCACAATCCTGACGTAAAGGCCTACGCGGTCGTGCAGCTGAGGCGCGACAACGCGCTGGGCACGCTCTACAACATCGTCGGTTTCCAGACCAAGATGAAGTACGGCGCCCAGACAGAGGTATTCCGGATGATCCCGGGGCTCGAGACCGCCGCCTTCGCCCGGCTTGGCGGGATCCACCGCAACACCTTCATGAACTCCCCGACCCTGCTCGACGGCGAGATGCGGCTGAGATCGAAACCCAATATCCGTTTCGCGGGCCAGGTCACCGGGGTCGAGGGCTATGTCGAATCCGCCGCCATGGGCCTGCTTGCCGGACGCTTCGCCATAGCCGAACTCACCGGCCGCAAACTGCCAATGGTGCCCGAGACCACGGCGATGGGGGCATTGGTCACCCACATCACCGGCGGCGCCGAGGCCAAGAGCTTTCAGCCGATGAATGTGAACTTCGGCCTGTTTCCGCCCGTCGAAGGGCTCAAGGCCGGGCGGCGTGGCCGACGCGACCGCTACAAGGCCTATACCGACCGGGCCAAGGCGGAGTGGAC
>DQCI01000293.1:1232-7859 GCA_003545125.1 Paracoccaceae bacterium | reverse complement strand
GGCGCGAAATCCGGTGCGGATTTCGGATCGGAAACCGCCCGGTTTCCGTACCGTTTTTCGTCCGAAAAACGCCCCCGCTCAATCTGTCCCGCGATACGGCTCGACGTATTGCAGCGCCATGTCCCAAGGGAAGAAGATCCAGGTGTCCTGGCTCACCTCGGTGATGTAGCTCTCGACCATCGGCTTGCCCTTGGGCTTGGCGTAGACGGTGGCGAAATGCGCCTTGGGCAGGAGTTTGCGGACCACCTCGAGGGTTTTGCCGGTGTCGACGAGGTCGTCGATGATGAGCACACCTTCACCGTCGCCCACCACCTCCATGTCGGGGGCTTTCAGCACCACGGCCTCGCCCTGGTCTTGATGGTTGTAGCTCTTGACGCTGATCGTATCGACCACGCGGATGTCGAGCTCGCGCGAGATGATCATTGCCGGCGCCATGCCGCCGCGGGTGATCGCCACCACGGCCTTCCAGGCGCCATCGGTGCCCGGTCCCTGCTTGTCGAGCCGCCAGGCCAGCGCGCGCGAGTCGCGGTGGATCTGGTCCCAGGAAATATGAAACCCTTTTTCGTGCGGCAGCCGGTCGCTCATTGGTCTTTCCTTCCGGTGACCAGGTCGATGTCGGGGGCGTCGATCGCCTTCATGCCGATCGCGTGGTACCCGGCATCGACATGGTGGGTCTCGCCCGACACGCCCGCGCCAAGGTCGGACAGCAAATACAGCGCCGAATTGCCCACGTCTTCGATGGTGACACTGCGCCGCAGCGGCGCGTTCAGCTCGCTCCACTTCAGGATATAGCGAAAATCGCCGATCCCGGAGGCGGCCAGCGTCTTGATCGGACCGGCGGAGATCGAATTGACCCGGATGCCTTTCGGCCCGAAGTCTTCGGCGAGGTAGCGCACGCTTGCTTCCAGCGCCGCCTTGGCCACGCCCATCACGTTGTAATGCGGCATGACCCGCTCGCCGCCGATATAGGTCAGCGTCACCATCGCGCCGCCGTCGGTCATCAGAGGCGCTGCGCGCGCCGCCACGGCGGTGAAGGAATAGACCGAGATGTCCATGGTCATCGCGAAGTTGCCGCGGCTGGTCTCGGCATAGCCGCCACGCAGCTCCGCCTTGTCGGAAAAGCCGATGGCATGAACGAGGAAGTCGATCTTGCCCCATTTTTCCTTGATATGGGTGAAGAGCGCGTCGATCGAGGCGTCGTCGCCAACGTCGCATTCGGCCACGATCGGCGCGTCGAGCTGCGTGGCCAGGGGCAGGGCGCGTTTCTTCATCACCTCGCCCTGATAGGAGATCGCGATCTCCGCACCGGCCTCGTGCAGCGCCTTGGCGATCCCCCAGGCCATGCTCTTGTCATTGGCCAGCCCCATGATCAGGCCGCGTTTTCCGGTCATCAAGCCGTTGGACATTGGTTGTTCCTTGTCCCGCATTCTTCGGTTAAGTCGGATTACGCGATTGCACCGCCTGCTTCAAGTCGTGCCGGGCGGCGCATGGGGCGATTCACGAGGCAATGGCAACCGGAGAGAGAAATGAGCGACCGGACTGGCATTTTCGCGGGCGACGATCCCTTCGTGATCGCCCGGGCCTGGCTGAACGAGGCGGGCGCGCAGGAGATCAACGACCCCAACGCCATCGCGCTGGCCACGGTCGACGAGAGCGGCATGCCCAACACCCGGATGGTGCTCCTGAAGGAGATCGAAGGGGAGGGCGCAGATGCGGCGTTCGTCTTCTACTGCAACTACGGCTCCGCCAAGGCGCGTGAGCTCGACAGCGCTGGCAAGGCGGCCTTCGTGATGCACTGGAAGAGCCTGCGGCGGCAGGTGCGTGCGCGCGGCCTCATCGAGCGCGAAGACGGCCCGCTCGCGGACGCGTATTTCGCCTCGCGCAGCCTCAAGAGCCGGCTCGGCGCCTGGGCCTCGCACCAGTCCGAGCCGCTCGCGTCGCGGGGCGCGCTGATGGCCGAGGTGGCGCGGCTGACGCCGAAGCTGGGTCTGAACCCGCCGCGCCCTCCCTTCTGGGGCGGGTACCGGCTGCGGCCGCTGGAAATCGAGTTCTGGGCCGATGGTGCGTTCCGTCTGCACGACCGATTTCGCTGGCGCCGCGACGACCTCACGGCACCCTGGGTCGCCCAGAGATTGAATCCCTGACCTCCGCATGACACCGCCAAAGCGGTGCACTTGTACAAAAATACAGGTCCGCGCGGCTTGTGCGCCTTCCAGAAAAGTCTCAAATGAGAGGTGGGATGGAAGTTAACGGGTGATGGAATGACGGAAGATCAAGATCTGGCCGACAAGGAAACCTTGCACGGTCATGTTAAGTGGTTCGACCCTGGGAAAGGGTTCGGCTTTGTTGTGGCCGATCGCGGTGGGCCGGATATCTTGTTGCACGCCAACGTGTTGCGCAACTTCGGACAGAGCTCAGTCGCCGATGGGTCGGGCATTTCGCTCATCGCCCAGACGACGCAGCGGGGTATGCAAGCGGTCGAGGTTCTGACCATCGAGCCGCCTGAGTCCGATGTCGAAGCCGGCGACGTGCTGACAGAGGACGATGTCGATCTCGCCAATGCGGGGCCGCTTGAGCCCGCGCGGGTGAAATGGTTCGACAAAGGCAAGGGCTTCGGGTTTGCGAACGTGTTCGGCAAGGCCGAGGACGTGTTCGTCCATGTCGAGGTGCTGCGCCGGTCGGGCTTTGCCGATCTGCAACCGGGCGAGGCGGTGAGCTTGCGCGCCATCGACGGGTCGCGCGGACGGATGGCGGTGCTGGTCGCGTCCTGGGACGCGGTGCTCCAGCACAGGGACGGCGACTAGGCGATGCGGCGCGCGAGCTATCTGTCACGGGCCACCGCGCTCCTGCTGGCCGGGTTGGGTGCCGTTGGCGCGGCAGCGGCGCAGGGCTGCGCGCCCGACCGTCTCGATATCCGGGGCGACTGGGGGACGGCGCGCTTTGGCGTCGAGATCGCCGATGAGCCCGCCGAACAGGCGCGGGGGCTGATGTTCCGCGAAACGCTCGCGGCCTCGGCGGGCATGCTTTTCGTCTACCCGCGCGCCGGCAGCCCGTCGTTCTGGATGAAGAACACGCTGATTGCGCTCGACATGGTGTTTATCCGGGCGGACGGAACGGTGGCCCATGTGCATGACCGGGCCGTGCCGGGGGATCTTTCGCCGATCCGCGGCGGGAGCGGGATCCTTGCCGTGTTCGAGATCCGCGGTGGCCTGGCCGAAGCGCTCGGCATCGGGCCCGGCGACGCGGTGCGCCACCCGGCGTTCGACGGCGACGCCGCTGCCTGGAGCTGCGCGCCGCCGCCGGGTGAGGGTGACGGCGCTAGGCAGGGCCCGGGGCAGGGCGCGACACCGGACGGTGCGATAGATGGGGCNNGGGGCGACGGCTGGGGCGACGAACAGTGCGACGGCTGGGGGCGGCCAATAGGTCTTTCCTTTTCCGTGGGCGCTCATGTATGGAGGCTCTGTCGGGGTGTAGCGCAGCCTGGTAGCGCACCTGTTTTGGGAACAGGAGGTCGCGAGTTCGAATCTCGCCGCCCCGACCAGTGACCGGCCCAGCGAACCGGACAGACCGAGTCGCTCTCCCCACATCTCTCCGGCCGAATCTTCGACCGAACACAACATGCAGGCGCTCCGCTGCGCCCGGCAGCTATATCTGGTGCCGTCCTGCCGGCTGATTCTCTCGCGAAACGGGAGTGCGGAAGGACATCAAAACCTTGCCTGTGACCATTTCGCCGCAGAGTCTGGGCCGACGGCCAAAATAGTTTTCCACAGGGCAACTGAAGTGATTTGGCAGCTCAAACGAGGAACGGTCTGAAAACGAAGCCGGTTTCCGAAACGCTCCACACACGATCCCCAGTCTCTCCCCAAGCCCTCGATTGTTTCCGGTTCGGAAACGGTGAGTGGAATGCAAAATCGAATTGACGCCCGCGTGAGCATGAGCCAATTTGTGCGCGTTGATCAGGCGGCCACAACATATGGTGGCTATCGGGCACTGGGGACAGGACACACAGAGCAAATGTACCCTCGCTAAATAAAGAGGGGCGAAGCTGCCAACCACGCGTTGTTGCGTCGGCGGCCAGTGGCCCTGTTCGTCTTTCCTCCGATGCCTCTCCGGTTCAACAGGGAGAGAATTGCGCGGCGAAGCGCAGCATAGGATTTGGACGACGCGGGCACGCCCCGCTAAATAGGGAACGACAGGCGCCATGAAAATCGACAGAAAATTCACCGAGGCAGGCAAAGACGCTTACGAAGGCATCCCCTTCACCAGCACCCAGTCGGAGATCCGCAACCCCGACGGTACGATCGTGTTCAAGCTCGACAACGTCGAAGTGCCGGAAGCCTGGAGCCAGGTCGCCTCCGACGTGATCGCGCAGAAGTATTTCCGCAAGGCCGGTGTGCCGGCAGCAACCCGCACGGTGGCCGAAGATGGGGTGCCGGACTTTCTTTGGCGGCATGTTCCCGACAAGATGGCTCTTGAAATTCTGCCGGAAGATCAACGGTTTGTCGGCGAAACTTCAGCCAAGCAGGTGTTCGACCGGCTGGCCGGCGCCTGGTGCTATTGGGGCTGGAAAGGCGGCTATTTCACCACCGAAACCGATGCGCGCGCCTATTTCGATGAAATGCGCTTCATGCTGGCCGCCCAGATGGCGGCGCCGAACTCGCCGCAATGGTTCAACACCGGCCTGCACTGGGCCTACGGGATCGACGGTCCGAGCCAGGGGCATTACTATGTCGACCACGATACGAAGATCCTGACCAAGTCGGCCTCGGCCTACGAACACCCGCAGCCGCACGCGTGCTTCATCCAGTCGATCGGCGACGATCTCGTGGGCGACGGCGGCATCATGGATCTCTGGGTCCGCGAGGCGCGGCTGTTCAAATACGGCTCCGGCACCGGCACCAACTTCTCCAGCTTGCGCGCGGCCAGCGAGCCGCTGTCGGGCGGCGGCAAATCGTCGGGCCTCATGGGCTTCCTGCGCATCGGCGACCGCGCCGCGGGCGCGATCAAGTCGGGCGGCACCACCCGGCGCGCGGCCAAGATGGTCATCGTCGATGCCGACCACCCGGATATCGAGGACTTCATCAACTGGAAGGTCAAGGAAGAGCAGAAGGTGGCCTCGCTGGTCGCCGGCTCGAAGATGCACGAGATGCATCTCAACGAGATCTTCGCCGCCATTGGCAGCTGGGACGGCAACATCGCCGACGCCACCGATCCGAAGAAGAACGGCGCGCTGAAGACCGCGATCCGCGACGCCAAGAAGGTCGCGATCCCCGAGAATTACGTCAAACGCGTGCTGGACTACGCCCGCCAGGGCTACGCCGCGATCGAGTTCCCGACCTACGACACCGACTGGGACGGCGAGGCCTATTCCTCGGTGTCGGGCCAGAACTCGAACAACACCGTGCGCATCACCGACGCCTTCCTCAAGGCGGTCGATGACGACGCCGACTGGGAGCTTCTGCGCCGCACCGACGGTTCGGTCGCGCGCACGATCAAGGCGCGCGATCTGTGGGATCAGATCGGCCACGCCGCCTGGGCCTCGGCCGATCCCGGCATCCAGTACCATGACACCATCAACCAGTGGCACACCTGCCCGGAAGATGGCGCGATCCGCGGCTCGAACCCGTGCTCGGAATACATGTTCCTGGACGACACGGCCTGCAACCTCGCCTCGATGAACCTGCTGACCTTCCTGAACGACGGCAAGTTCGACGCCGAGAACTATGTCCACGCCACCCGGCTCTGGACGATCACGCTGGAGATCAGCGTGATGATGGCGCAGTTCCCGTCGAAGGAGATTGCCCAGCTTTCCTACGAGTTCCGCACCCTCGGCCTCGGCTACGCCAACATCGGCGGGCTGCTCATGAACCTCGGGGTCGGCTACGATTCGAACGAGGGCCGGGCGTTGGCCGGCGCGCTCACCGCGATCATGACCGGCGTGGCTTACGCCACCTCCGCCGAGATGGCGGGCGAGCTTGGCGCCTTTGACGGCTACGGCCGCAACCGCGAGCACATGCTGCGCGTCATCGCCAACCACCGCACCGCCGCTTACGGCGCCGAGGACGGCTACGACGCGCTGACCGTGAAGCCGGTCGCGCTCGACCACGCGCACTGCCCGGAGCCGCGCCTCGTTGAGCTGGCGATGGCGTCGTGGGATCAGGCGCTGAAGCTTGGTCAGAAGCACGGCTACCGCAACGCGCAGGTCTCGGTGATCGCGCCGACGGGCACCATCGGGCTGGTGATGGATTGCGACACCACCGGCATCGAGCCCGATTTCGCGCTGGTGAAGTTCAAGAAGCTGGCCGGCGGCGGTTACTTCAAGATCATCAACCGCTCGGTGCCCGCGGGGCTCGTCGCCCTCGGCTACGGCTCGGCCCAGATCGAAGAGATCATCGCCTATGCCGTCGGCCACGGCAGCCTGGGCAACGCCCCCGGCATCAACGCGGTGACCTTGGCGCAGAAGGGCTTTGGCGAAACGGAGATCGCCAAGATCGAGGCCGGTCTGCCCTCCGCCTTCGACATCCGTTTTCTGTTCAACCAGTGGACGCTGGGCGAGGAGTTCTGCCGCGAGAGCCTGGCGCTGACCGATGCCCAGCTGAACGATCCGTCGTTCGACATGCTGCGCCA
>DQCI01000293.1:0-1085 GCA_003545125.1 Paracoccaceae bacterium | reverse complement strand
ATCTCGAAGACGATCAACATGCCCAACGATGCGACGATCGAAGATTGCCAGAAGGCCTATGAGCTTTCGTGGTCGCTGGGCGTCAAGGCCAATGCGCTCTACCGCGACGGCTCGAAGCTCAGCCAACCGCTCGCCTCGGCGCTCGTCGAGGATGACGAAGAGGCGGAGGAGATCCTCGCCACGGGGACGAACCACGAGAAGGCCGCGATGCTGGCCGAGAAGGTGATCGAAAAAGTCATCGTCAAGGAGATCGTGCGCTCGCACCGCGAGAAGATGCCGGAGCGGCGCAAGGGTTACACCCAGAAGGCCAATGTCGGTGGCCACAAGGTGTATCTGCGCACCGGCGAATACGAAGACGGCCAGCTTGGCGAGATCTTCATCGACATGCACAAGGAAGGGGCTGGCTTCCGGGCGATGATGAACAACTTCGCCATCGCGGTTTCGGTCGGCCTCCAATATGGCGTGCCGCTCGAGGAGTTCGTCGACGCCTTCACCTTCACCAAGTTCGAGCCCGCGGGCATGGTGCAGGGCAACGATTCGATCAAGAACGCGACCTCGATCCTCGACTACATCTTCCGCGAGCTTGCGGTGTCGTATCTCGACCGGACCGACCTTGCGCATGTGCAGCCGCAGGGCCATTCCTTCGACGATCTCGGGCGCGGTCATGAAGAGGGGGTCGCGAACATCAAGGAGATGAGCGAAACCGCCGCCTCGCGGTCGTTGGAGGTGCTCAAGCAGATCAGCTCGACGGGCTACCTGCGCAAGCGCCTGCCGCAGGAGCTGGTGGTGCTCCAGGGCGGGGCCGACGGCATGGAATACGCGCTGCGCGGGGCCGACCCGGTGGATGCGCTGCACGCCTTGGTGCCGGAGACCGCCGAGGGGCTGGCCGGCGGTACCATGCTGAAACAAGCCGCCGCCGGCCGCGCCTCGAGCACGGCCCTGTCGTCGGGGACCGTGGGCACGATGGACCCCCGCGCCAAGGCGCGGATGCAAGGGTACGAGGGCGATCCCTGCAACGAATGCGGCAACTACACGCTGGTGCGCAACGGCACCTGCCTGAAGTGCAACACCTGCGGATCGACGAC
>DQCI01000227.1:4981-6029 GCA_003545125.1 Paracoccaceae bacterium | reverse complement strand
TCGCCGTCGGGCAGGGCGGCGGCGAGATGGGCGACCAGCCCGAGTTTCGTGGCCTCGAGGGAACGTTCGGCCCGCGCGGTCAGCCCGTGAGGCGCTTGGCCCGGCCCCAGAACCGCCTGCTGTGGCCGGACTGCGCCTGCACGGCGAGGCGGGTGTTTTCGAGCGCGCTCAGCGCGGGGAACAGGTTGGTGAGCTGGAAGGCGCGCCCGATCCCGTGATGCGCCCGCGCAGACCGCGACCGGCCGGTGAGGTCGATGCCATCCTTGACCACCCGGCCCTCGGACGCGGGGAGCTGACCCGATATCAGGTTGAAGTCGGTCGTCTTGCCGGCGCCGTTCGGGCCGACGATGACGGTGAGCGCGCCGGGGCGGAAGTCGCACGACACCTTGTTGACGGCCACGTGCCCGCCAAACCGGATCGTGAGAACCTGTGTCACAAGGGTAGGATGGATCATATCTGGGGTCCCGGTGTGTGGTCCCGGCCCGCGCAAGCTTGCGGGCCGGGGGCGCGTTGCGGGTGGGATCAGGTGTGGCCGAGCGCAATGCCCACCTCATCCGCGGTGATCTCGCGCACCAGCTCCGGGATCGCCCAGTCGACGCCGTCATCGACGCGGATCTTGAAGTGGGACATCGACCGCAGCGCCTGGTGATCCTCGCGGCGGAAGGTCATCGTGCCCTTGGGCGTCTCCCGGCTCATGCCTTCCATCGCCGCGATCAGCGCCTCGGTCTCCAGCGCCTCGGTCTCCAACGCCTGCACCACAGCCAGCGCCGCCATGCCGCCGGCGGTGAAGAAGTCGGGCGGGCTGTCGATGCGATCGCGATGGGTGTGCACCAGCCAGTCGTTCACCGCGTTGTCGGGGCTCTCGTAGTAATAATAGATCGCGCCCTCCGTGCCCGGCACCTGCTTGTAGGTCGGCAGGACGGGCAGGATATGGCCGCCGGTCGAGATCGCGACCGGCCGACCGCGAGATCGTGCCCTTTCTGGCAGAAGGGCTCACCAGCAAGCAGATCGCGCCGAAGCTCGGGATTTCGCACCGCACCGTCGAGGT
>DQCI01000227.1:0-4920 GCA_003545125.1 Paracoccaceae bacterium | reverse complement strand
CGCTGGGCGGGGGCCGGACAGAGCACATCGTGCCGCGGGAGCGACCGGGGGGCGCGGCGCGCAAGGGAACTGCGCATTTTGATCTGTGTTGCGGTCCGGACAGACTTGGGCACCAGAGGGATGGTGGGACCGTCCGGGGCGCCGCGGATGCCAAGGCGCCCCCCCCCGGTATCGCCCGCACCAAGCAAAGTGGGCGATCAGATCAGGTTGAAAGCGCACTCGATCTGTCGGTCGCCGGCGCTTCTTGTCAGCCCTGAACACCACAAATATCGGCGCTGGGCGATCCGCGCCCGGCGGCGCAAGTGCGCACCTCCTGCAACCGGGTGCTCGGCACCGGCGCCCCCGGCGGCGACTTGATCCAGGCCGCGATCGACGGGCTGGTCGCGCGAACCCGCAACATCGACCGCGCGGTCGCGCCGGTCGGGTTCGAACGTGTCTCCGTCGAAGGACAGACCCTGCGCGACTGTCCCAACCCGTCTTCCGTCTGCGCGGGTTCCCGCGGGTCAGCGGGGCAGGGTGCCTTGCGCGATCCACGCATCGACGACCTCGAGCGCGGCCGTACTGAACGCGGGGTCGTTGATGTGGCAGCCGATCTCTCGCAGCGCGACGTTGTCGGGGCAGCGCGCGCGGACCTCGTCGATGAAGTCGGCGAGCCCGTCCGCGTCGCAAAGCGGCCCGCCGGGACGGTCCCATTCGTTGCACCCCTGGAGCGGCAGCAGCAACACCACGGGGCCCTTCGCCTCTGCGAGCCGGACGCACATCGCCCGCGCCATTTCGCGGCGCTGATCGGGTGTCATCATCACCGACGACAGCAGCCGGTTGTGCGCATGCACCTCCTGGCCCGCGACCCGGGCGGGCGGGTCCTGCCAGCCGACGAAGTCGACGAGATCATAGCAACCGGGCGCGACGATCTGGGGGATGCCGGCCTTTCCCGCATTGGTCATCCGGTCGGGCCCGGCGCTGATCGACGAGCCCATGATGTGGTTGCCAACCTCCTGCGGCGCGAAATCCATGACGCCTGCGAACACGCCGTCGGCGGCGAGGCTCTCGAAGGCGCGCCCGCCCATGCCGGTGGCGTGGAACACGGCCACCTCAAAGCCGCGCTCTTCCAGCGCCGGCTTCAGGCTCACCATGTAGCGCAGCACGGTCTTGCCGAAGCTGGTCATGCCGATGAGCGGCTTGGTCAGGTCGGGCTTTTCCACCGCCCGCGCAGCACCCAGTACCGCGCCGGCGGCCTGGCTGAGCGCCGCCTTGCAGATCGAATTGAGCCCATAAAGCCCGCCGGCCCAGAGGATCATCTGGATGTCGGCGGCGAGCCGTTCGGGCGGCAGCATGGCCGAGAAACTGACGGTGGAGACCACGTACTTTGGCACGCCCAGCGGCAGCGCTTGGGCCAGATCAAGCGCTAGGTCGGTCCCCATCGAGCCGCCGAGCACGACGACCCCATCGAAGGCGCCCTCGCGGTAGAGCCTGAGCGCCAGCGCGGCCGCACCTTCGGCCATGATCTGCATGGCGGTGTTTTCGTCGCCGCTGTCGATGGCGGTCTGGATCGACGATCCACCCGCCTCGGCCACGTCATGCTTGGACCAGTCGCAAGGCGCGGCGGGGTCGCCGAGGACCGAGACGTCCATCGTCACGACGCCGCCCCCCTGGCCCCGGATCACCTGCGTCATATACCCGAGTTCGTCGTCTTTCGTGTCCCAGGTGCCCACGACCAGAATGGTCTTGTCAGCCATCGGTGTCTCCCTTTCCGTCCAGTAGGTTCCGCGCAATCCGTTCCGCTAGCGCGATGAACCTCTCAGCGCGCGCATGTGCCCCGGGCTCGCCAAGGCGCGGCACGATCCAGCCCACATAGGTAAAAGCGCGCAGGGCCCGAAACAGCGCGAGATCGGCGCGGTCGAGGGGGCGGGTGGCCGTGTAACCTTCTATCAGTGCGCCGATCAGCGGCGCCGGGGTCTCTGCGCGCAGCGCACGGTTGGCGGCGGTGGCGAGGTCGAAGGCGCGCGCGCCCCAGCCGCCGTCATCAAAATCGATCATCGCCGGACCCTGCGCGGTCAGGATCACGTTCTCGGGCACCAGATCGGCGTGGATCAACCCGAAATCCATCGTGCCCGCGCGCGCGGTCAGTTGGTCCCGCGCGAGGTCGCGCGCCGCGGCGAGCAGGTTGCGCCCCGCGGGCGAGAGCAGCGGGTTCTCCCAGAACCGGCCCCAGAGCGGGGCCGGGCCGACCAGCCCGTCCGCGTCCCAGGCCGGCCGGGTGAAGCCCGCGGGCGGCGTCCAGGCGTCGCAGAGATCGTGCAGCCGCGCCATTTCGGCCCCGAGCGCGCGGTAGGCGCCGGGCGGGTCGTCAAGCAACGCGAGCCGTCCGTCGACGCCCATGGGCGTCCCGTCGATCCAGCTCAACATATCCGCGACCACGCCATTCCGCGTGACACAGAGCGCGCCGTCAAGCGTCGGCTGCGGGACCGGAACCGGGAGCCCGCCCTGAGCGAGGGCCGCCATCCAGTCCAGCTCGCTGCGCAGTTCGGCGAGGCTGCGAAGCCCCGGGCGGTGGAGCCGCAGCGCGCACGGGCCGTCTGGCGTCTCGATCCTGTAAACACTGTTCTCCCGCTGCGCGACGAGCCTGCAGTGCGCACCCTCGAGGCCCCAGGCGGCAAGGTATGCCCCGGGCTCAACCAACCGGACGTCCGAGCGCGCCCAAGACCTCGTCGAGCCGTTGCAGCATGTAGTCCGCGTTTCCCTTCGAGAACGGCATCGGCGGGCGGATCTTCAGCGTGTTGTAGTGGATCCCGACGAAACTCAGCAACACGCCCCGGTGGCGCATCTCGTTGGCGACCCGCTTGACGTAGTCCGTGGCCGGGGTCCTGGCCGCCCGGTCGGTGACGAACTCGGCACCGAAGATGAGCCCGTAGCCGCGTACGTCACCGATCCAGTCGTAGCGCGTTGCAAGGTCGCGCAGGCCCGCGCGGGCATAGTCCCCAACCCCCCGCGCGTTCTCGATCAAGGCCTCGCCCTCCAACACATCGAGCATTGCGTTTGCCGCGGCGCAGGAGACGGGGTTGCCGCCGAACGTATTGAAGTACCGAAAAGAATTTCGAAACGCAGCCATATGCGCCGCCGAGGTCACCACGCCCGCAACAGGGTGTCCGTTGCCCATCGGCTTGCCCAGCGTGACGATATCGGGCCGCGCCTTGATCCGTTGGTGCGCCCACATGGTCTCGCCCAGCCGCCCGAAGCCCGATTGCACCTCGTCGGCGATGAACAATCCGCCCGCCTCGCGCACAGCTTCGAGCGCGGGGTCCAGCCAGCCCGGGTCGAGGCTTGGGAAGCCCTCGTTGACGAACCCAGGGCAGAGGATGATCCCGGCAAAGCCGACGCCGCGCGCCTCGAGATCGGCAATCGCGCCGCGCACGGCCTGCGCGAAAGCCTCGGCATGCGGTCTGCCGGAAATGCCGCCGAGCGGGCGGGTGCTGTCGGGGGCCGGGACGTGTGCCACCCAGCCGCCGTCACCGGTGCCGGGCCGGTTGGTGGCCGAGAGCTGCGCCACGGCCGCGGTGTTGCCGTGGTAGGTGTGGTCGGTGGCGATGAAGCCGCGCTTGCCGGTCACGGCTTCGGCCATGCGCAGCGCGATGTCGTTTGCCTCGGACCCGGTGCAGGTCAGCACCGCGGTGTCGAGCGGCGCGGCGAAAGTGGCGGTCAGCCGCTCGACATAATCGACAAGGCCCTCGTGCAGGTAGCGGGTATGGGTGTTGAGCGTCGCCGCCTGCGCGCAGATCGCATTGACCACGGTCGGGTGACAATGGCCCACGTGTGGCACATTGTTGTAGCAATCGAGATATTTCCGCCCGTCGGCATCCCAGACCCAGACCCCTTCGCCGCGCACGATATGTACCGGATCATCGTAGAAGGTCGACACATTCGGGCCGAGCAGGCGCCGGCGGCGCGCAACCAGGTCTTCCTGTGTCACGGCGCCCTTCACAGCGCGATCCAGGCCGTCTTGAGGTCGAGATACTTGTCGAAGGCGTGAAGCGACTTGTCGTGGCCGTTGCCCGATTGCTTGACGCCGCCGAGCGGCACGGTGAGGTCGGCCCCGCCGTAAGTGTTCACATGCACCACGCCCGCGCGCACGTCGCGCACCATCCGGTGAGCGCGCGAGAGGTTCTGGGTCCAGACCCCGGCGGCGAGGCCGTAGTCGGTGCTGTTGGCGAGGACGACAGCCTCTTCGTCGGTCTTGAACGGGGTCACGGCCAGCACCGGGCCGAACACCTCCTCCTGCGCGATCCGGTGCTCCGGCTTCACCCCGGTCACCACCGTCGGCTCCATGTACCACCCACCGGTCTCCTGGAGGATGCGCGAGCCACCCAGCGCCAGTTCCGCGCCCTCGTCGAGCGCACCGGAGACGAAGCCGAGATTGCCTTCGAGCTGTTGCAGCGAGTTGACCGCACCGATGTCCGAGCCCAGGTCGAGCGGATCGCCGACCCGGAGCGTTGCCGCAGCCCGGGCAAGCGCTTCGACAAATTCGTCGTGGACCGTTTCCTCGACCAGCAGCCGCGAGCCCGCGACGCAGACCTGGCCCGCGTTGCGGAAGATCCCCATTGCCGAAACGCGGGCCGCCTGGGCGAGGTCTGGGGCGTCGGCGAAGACGATGTTGGGCGACTTGCCGCCAAGTTCGAGGTAACAGCGCTTGAGGTTTGAGCGGGCGGAATACTCAAGCAGCCGCCGGCCGGTCGCGCCGGAGCCGGTGAAGACCATCACGTCCACCTCCATCGACAGCGCAAGCGCTTCGCCTGCGACGCTGCCCTGACCGGTCACCACGTTCAAAACCCCGTCCGGCAAGCCCGCCTCGGCCGCCAGTTCGGCGATCCGCAACAGCGTGAGCGAGGCGGTTTCGGCGGGCTTCAACACCACCGAATTGCCCGC
>DQCI01000231.1:32421-38595 GCA_003545125.1 Paracoccaceae bacterium | reverse complement strand
CATTGACCTCTGCGAGCAAGGCCACCCGATCGAAGGCAGAGTCTGCGATGCTGTTGTCGTCGCACAGGACGAGAGTGTTCTTGAACCGCTTCATGACGCTCCCCGATTGCTGTGCTGACAGAGGTGGGGTGCATTGTTGATTGTTCTGATCGAAACTCTGGGGTGTTTCCATAGATTTTCTCTATCAGGAACCCCGCCGATGCCGTCGATCCAGCAGCTGCGCTACCTCGTCAGCCTGACCGAAACCCGGCATTTCCGGCGCGCAGCCGATGCCTGTCATGTCACCCAGCCCACGCTCAGCGCCCAGCTCAAGGAGCCTGAGCGCAAGCTGGGGGTCCCCTTGGTCGAGCGCAGCCGGAGCCATGTCATCATCACCTCCACCGGCACCGCGGTGGCCGGGAACGCGCGGCGGATCCTGCGCGATCTTGACGAGATCCACGCTGTCTCGGCTTCGGGACGCGCCAGCCTCGAAAGCACCATCCGGATCGGTGTGGTTCCGACGCTTGGCTCCTATTTCCTGCCGCTGATCCCGCCCGATCTGCACGCGCTGCATCCGCGTCTCGGGCTCTACTTGCGCAAGGGTATTCCGCACCATCTGCTCAGCCGCCTCGAGGAGGGCGCGCTCGATCTGTTGTTTTTCCCGATACCGGGCGGGGTGGCCGATCTCGACACCCAGTCGTTGTTTCGCGAGCCGATCCACGTCGCGCTGCCGGTCGACCACCGGCTCGCCGCCGAGACCGCCATAACCCATGACATGCTGGCCGGCGAGACCATCCTCGCGCTCGAACCGGAGCACAAGCTCCACGGCCAGGTGCACGCGATCTGCGAGGATGTGGGCGCCGAGCTGTCGCACGACTACGCAGGCACAAGCCTCGACACGCTGCGCCAGATGGTGGCAATGGGGATGGGGATATCGCTGCTGCCCGCGCTCTACGTGAAATCGGAGGTGGCGCGCGAAAGCCTGGTGATCGCCCGGCCGTTTGCGCGCCGGGCGCCGACACGCACGATCGGCATGGTGTGGCGGCGCGGCACAGTGCGCGAGGCGGAGTACCGCGAGCTTGNNGGGCGATATCTGCCGGATCCTCAAAGGGACCGCGCCCGAGATCACCCTGCTGGGGTGAGCGTCGTTGCCGGGCATTGGGGACGTTGAGCCACCCGGAGCGCCGCTGAACACGCGCTGCCGGGAGGCGGCGGCCCGGGCTGTCAGCTTTTGCGTTGGAACAGGATCATCACCAGCGCGAGCAGCGAGGAGCCGATCATGAGCAGGAGCGAGACCGCGTTGAGGAGCGGCGTCGAGCCCTCCTTGAGCCGGTCGAACATCGCGATGGTCAGCGGCGCGTCGGAGCCCACCAGCATCAGCGTGGTGTTGAAGTTCTCGAAGCTCATCAGAAAGGCCACGACGAAGCCGCCGATCAGCGCGGGGGCGAGGTAGGGGATCGTGACCGTGCGTACGGCGGTGAGCCTGTCGGCGCCGAGGTTGAGGGCGGCTTCTTCGAGGGTGCGGTCGAACTTCTGCAATCGCGCCGCGATCACCAGGGTGACGATGGTGGTGATGAAGGAGAACTGGCCGAGGATCACCAGCGTGATGCCGGGGCGCAGCGCTTCGATCTCGACGTTGGCGCTGTCCCAGACGGCGTTGGCGACGGTCGAGGAGAAGACCAGGATCGAGATGCCGAGGACGATGCCGGGGATCACCAGCGGCAGCAGCATCAGCACGTAGAACAGGCCCTTGAGGCGAAAGTCGTAGCGGTTGAACAGGAAGGCGTTGGTGGTGCCGACGACAACGCTGAGGAGCGAGACGAAGACGGCGATGAAGCCCGAGTTGCCGAGCGCGCGCAGGATCGGGCGTTCGTGGAAGACGCCGATCATCGGCCGCTCAGAACCGAAGAACCACGCCCAGGTGAAGCCCTCCCAGGGCAGCGACGGGAACTGGCTGTCGTTGAAGGCGAAGACCGAGACGACCGCGAGCGGCAGCGCGAGGTAGAGGAAGAACAGCACCACATAAGCGCGGTAGGCGATGCGGATCGGGCGGGGCTGGTGGATCGAGGGGATCATGGCGTTAACCCATCGTCGATTTCAGGGTCTGGCCGGTGAGCTTGAGCGTACCCCAGACAATCACCGACGAGAGGAACAGGAGCATGAAGCCGAAGGCGGCGCCGAGCTCCCAGTTGAAGCGCACGATGAACTGCGAATAGATCAGCTCGGTGAACCACAAGCTGTCCTTGCCGCCGAGCATGGTGGGCGTGAGGTAGTTGCCCAGGGACAGCATGAACACCACGATCGAGCCCGAGACGATCCCCGGCATGGCGTGCGGGATGATAATCTCGCGCAGGACCGAAGCGCCGTTGCCGCCGAGGTCGTAGCCGGCCTCGATCACGCTGTCGTCGAGGCTCTCCATCGTGGTGATGAGGGGCACCACCATGAACAGCATCGAGGTGTAGACGAGGCCGATCATTATCGCGACATCGTTGTAGAGCATCTCGACCGGCTGGTCGGCCAGCCCGCTCCATTGCAGGAATTTCGAGATCAGCCCGGTCTCGCGCAAGAGGATCATCCAGCCGAAGGTGCGCACCAGTTCGGAGACCCAGAACGGCACCAGGCAGAGCAGAAACAGGGCCGATTGCAGCCGGCCCTTGGCGATCTTGGCGATGTAGAAGGCGACCGGGAAGCCGATCAGCAGGGTGATCACGGTGGCGAGGATCGACATCATCGCGGTGCGGATGAAGGTGATGATGTAGAGAGGCTCACCGAAGAAGGCCATGTAGTTTGCGAAACTGGTCTGGTATTGCCCGACCCCGATGCGCTCGCGGATCGACACCAGGAACATGTCGACATGCGGGATCACGATCAAGAGGCCGAGCCAGAGCACCAGCGGCGAGATCAGCAGGATGAACCCGAGCTTCGCCCCCGCTTGCATCAGCTGCCCCCCGCGCTGAAGGCGTTGGCCTGGGCGCCTTCCCAGCCGATGTGCACCGTGTCGTCGCGGCCGAGGTCGGCAAACTCGCCCGATTGCGGCAGGGTCACCTCGATCTCGTCGCCGCCCGTCTCGGGGCGCAGCATGGCGCGCGAGGCGGCACCGTTGAACAGAAGCGACGTCACCCGGCCGGTCATCCGGTTTTCCAGATGCGCCACGTCACCCTCGGCATGCGCGATGCGGATCGCCTCGGGGCGCACGAAGATCTCGGCCTGGTCGCCGACGGCGAGGCCGCGGCCGTGGTCGGTGCCGGCGAAGGTGAGGCCGGCTTCGGTGGCAAGTTGCAGCTCGCCCGCCTCGGCGCGGGTCACCCTGCCCCGCCAGCGGTTCGCCTCGCCGACAAATCCCGCGACAAAGGCGGTCTCGGGGCGGTAGTAGAGCTCGCGCCCGGTGCCGACCTGTTCGAACCGGCCTTCGTTCATCACCGCGATCTGGTCGGACATCACCAGCGCCTCGGACTGGTCGTGGGTGATGTAGATGAAGGTGGTGTCGAAGGCCGCCTGCAGGGTCTTGAGTTCGATTTTCATGTGCTCGCGCAGCTTGAGATCGAGCGCGCCAAGCGGTTCGTCGAGCAGGAGCACTTCGGGCTCCATCACCATGCAGCGGGCAATCGCCACGCGTTGCTTCTGGCCGCCCGAAAGCTCATCGACCTTGCGCTTGCCGATGCCCGGCAGGCCGATGCGCTCCAACGCCTCGTCGACCTTGCGCGCGATCTCTGGCTTGGCGAGGCCGCGGCGGCGCAGTCCGTAGCCGATGTTGCCCTCGATGTTCATCATCGGGAAGAGGGCCAGGTGCTGGAACACCATGTTCACCGGGCGCTTGTTGGGAGCCACGTCGAGCACCGAGCGGCCCCGGATCAGGATATCGCCGGAGGTGGGCTCGAGAAAGCCCGCGATCATGCGCATGATCGTGGTCTTGCCGCAGCCCGAGGGCCCGAGGATCGAGAAGAAGGAGCCCGCGGGCACGGTGAAGGACACGTCGTCGACGGCGGTGAAATTGCCGAACTGCTTGGTGAGATCGACGCATTCGAGGTCGGCTGTACTCATGGGCTGGGATCGTCCTGGGGGCTGGGATCGTCCTGGGGGCTGGGATCGTCCTGTCGGATCGGAGTGCGGCACCCGCGCGCGGGGCGCGGATGCCGCGGTTGTCGTGTCGGTCAGCTCAACCGGCGGCTTGCACGCGGTCGAGCGTGGCGCCTTCGAGCACTTCGAGACCGGCGGGTACCGGCGGGTACCACTTGATGTTGTCGACGGCTTCCGGCGGGAACGTGTTCTGGAACCGCGCCTTCAGCTCGTCGTTGACCAGCTCGTCCGCACCGGCGGAGGCGGTGAAGTTACCGACAGCGTCGGTGATCATCGCTGCCACTTCGGGCTTCATCACGAAGTTGATCCAGTCATAGGCGGCCTGGTCGGCCTGGCCCTTGGCCGGCAGCACGAAGGTGTCGATCCAGCCCAGCGCGCCCGCGGCCGGGGCGACGGTGGTGATGTCGGCGTTTTCGGCGTTGAGCTTCCAGCCGCCGGTGTCCCAGGCCATCGAGGCCACGGTTTCACCCGAGCGCATCAGGTTGAGAAGCTCGTCGCCGCCCGACCAGTAGGTTTTCACGCCAGCCTTGCATTCGATCAACTTGGCTTCGACCGCGTCGAGGATCTCCTGATAGGCCGCCTCGTCGCCGTAGGCCGCGAACGGGTCCAGCCCCATCGCGTAGGCGAATCCGATCAGCGTCGGCCGCTTCAGACGGTAGGTGACCTTGCCGGCCACGTCCGGGCTGCAGAGATCGGTGTAGTCCTTCACCATCGGGGCTGCGGCGGTGTTGACCACCAGCGCCGAGGTGCCCCAGACGTGCGGCACGCCGTAGATGTCGCCGCCGACGGTGGTGTTGGCCTTGGTGGCTTCCAGCATCGAGGCGATGAACTGGCTTTCGTCGAGCATCGAGAGGTCCATCGGCTTGTAGATGCCGAATTCTTCCTGCGGGCCGGCGATCCGGTCCTGGCTCGGCTGGGCGAGGTCGAAGCCGCCGCCGGCGGTGGCGCGCAGCTTGGCGATCATTTCCTCGTTGTTCGACAGGGTCACTTCGACGCTGTGGCCGGTTTCTTCCTCGAACATCGCCACCACATCCTCGGGGGCGTAGCCGCCCCAGGTCAAGAGCCGCAGGGTGTCGGCGCTGGCGGCGCCGGCGAGGCCGAGTGCGGCGAAGCTGGCAGCCGACAGGAACAGGGCGGCCCGGGTTTTCTTGGTTGTCATGGTTTTCTCTCCCAATTGGATAGACTTGGTTTTCTCCGCGCCCGCAGCTTGGCGAAGCAACGTAACAGTGGGGCGACTTTGTCCGGTCACCGCGGTATTCGGGGGGCGGCGCGAACCAACGCCACAGCGTTTTTTCCCTCTCGGTCAAAACATGACGCCGTTGCCGCAGGCAAGTCAATGCGTAACGCTCTCGCGTGGCGGGGAAATGGAGAAGAGACCGGCTTTCGCCGTCCCGACTGGGGCGATAGAGACCTAAGCCGGCAGGTCGTTTGCCGCAAAGACGTGGACCGGCGGGACAATCCCCAGGCGACCGAAGCCCGTTCTCGCCCTGCGGTCGCGCCCGCCTGTACACCGTGCCGGCGTGGCCCGGCTGCAAGGCCAGGCTGATCGCCCCGGCGGGACGCATGGCGGTTGCGAAACAGCACCGCGCAACGGCCCTTGGCTGAACCGGTCGCGATTTTTTGCACGCGGAGCGTTGAAGGGTCGGCCCGGCTCAGATCGTCCGGCCCGACCAAGGCGCAAGCGTCGCAGAGATCGGGCGCATGCGGTCCGGTCTGGTCGTCCGCCTCCTCCGGGAGGATGCCGGCAGTCCCTTCCTCCGACACGATCTCGCCGGCCGCGCCGGTGTCCGATCGCTGGCCGCTGTCGATCAGGGCTGGCCGGATGGTCGTCGTTGGATCGCTCGAAAGCTGATGTCCTGCGACGCGGCGGGAGCGATGCAGACACCGCCGATGGCGATCTGCGCTGCAATACCCGATTTCATCCTGTCGTCCCGTCTCGCTCATTTCGGACGCGCGGCGCGCCGCTGCGGGCCGCTCCCGAACTAGCGTTCCCCGGGCCGGGGTCCGTCGCGGCTGCGACCCCTTTCACGTCGGCGATCGGCGGGACACCGGATGCCTGCAAGACGCGCTCGGCACCGGCCTTTGCCGAGCTATGGGAGGTCCGGCCAATGGCCCGTG
>DQCI01000231.1:16791-32366 GCA_003545125.1 Paracoccaceae bacterium | reverse complement strand
CCCCGCAGGATGGTTCGGGACAGGGCAGCGCCGGTCTCACCGAGGAGCTTTCGCGCCGCCTCGCCCCCCGCGCGTCCGGCATGCACCGGACCGGGGGGACCCCGGCGTTGACGGTGCCGCGCCTGTCGTGACGTTCAACGGGTTGTAAGAACGGATGCGGTGTCGATCACCGCTTCGTCGGTCCGAGCGTGCCGCGCAAAGATCCGCCCCCATGGCCAAGCCGACGCAAACGTACACGGGTATCCGGGCGGTCGCGAGGGCAAGCATCGTCGGGCACGGCTTCCGACCGACCGGATGGCACATACGCATACGCTTTCGAAACCGCGTGGAATATCGTCGCGACCGTCTGCATCGACGAGGCGGGGGACCCGGCGTGGACAGGCGTTGATACCTTGATGGCGCAGGTCTCGGGGTGCGACGCGGGCGGCGATCCTGGAGCACAACCTTGACGCGCGGCTCGGGGCGGGCGATGCGCGCGACGTCCAGTGCGAGGCATGCCGCGACCAGTTCACGCCGGCCGGCGCGGATCAATAGACATGCCGGGCGCGCCGGGCCGGGCGTGCCACCACCCGGAGCGACGGAAGTCGCGCGGCAAGGATCAATCCGGCCGGGCGGCGCCAACAGATGTCTTGCGCGTGCGGGGCACACCGCGAGCAAGCGTCTTGCGGGCACGCTTGGCCCGGCGCCCACACGCCGCTTGCAGTTGCTGTCCGGCCCCCCTATTTCAAAAGGTCTGCGCGCCGTCTTCGAGCGGGGACGGGAGACGCGCGGCGCCTTCTGGGCGTAGGGGAAAGGACTGCGGATGTCCGGGCGCAGACAGACCATTGCCTGTCCGATTTGCGATACGATGTACCAGGTGGACGACGAGATCGCTGTTCGGGACACCAGATGCATCCGCTGTGGTCATCGGCTGACGTTCGGCAGGCGCGGGGCGATCGCGCGGGTGGTCGGGCTGGCCATGACCTCTGCCATCCTGATGGGGCTGGCGATGTTTCTTCCGTTTCTCAACCTGACGTCGGGCAGAAACACGGTGTCTGCCTCGCTGGTCGAGGTCGTCGGCGGATTTGCCGACGGCTTGATGGTCCCGTTGGCGTTTGCAGTGTTTGGTTTCATTCTGGTCCTGCCGCTGACCCGCTTTGTCCTTTTGATCTTCGCGCTCGGCCCGGTCGCTGCCGCACGCCCCGCTTTTCCGGGCGCCGCGCTGGCACTGCGCTGGGCGATTGTGCTGAAGCCCTGGGCGATGGCCGAGGTCTTCATGATCGGCGTCGCGGTCGCGTTGATAAAACTCTCGGGCCTCGCGACCATTGGCATGGGGTCGGCGTTCTGGGTTCTTTGCGCGGTCGTGCTCATCACCGCCTATCAGGAAACATTCATGTGCAGGCATACGCTATGGACCGAGCTGAACAGCGCGCGCGCCTGATCACCGCTCGCGACGCCGGGCGCGTCGGCTGCCGGAGCTGCGGGCTGGTCGCGCCCCTGGGGCAGCGCAGGTGCACGCGCTGTGGCGCGGCGCTGCAAAGCCGCGACACCCAATCGCTCCAGAAAGTCTGGGCGTGGTGGATGGCGGGGCTGATCACCTACATCCCGGCCAATATCTACCCGATGCTGCGCTCCACGGAGCTGTTCCGCACCACCGAGAGCACCATTGTCGGCGGGGTCGTCGACCTGATCCATTACGGAGACTACGCGGTCGCCGCGATCGTCTTCGTGGCGTCGATCGTGATCCCGATCGGCAAGTTCGGGGCGATCGCCTGGTTGGCGCTGATCCTTGGACGTCCGCATGCGCAGGACACCCACCGGTTGCACCGCGTCTACGAGGTGGTCGAATTCATCGGCCGGTGGTCGATGATCGACGTCTTCGTCGTTGCGATCCTCTCCGCGCTCGTGCAATTCGAGACGTTCGCGACGATTAATCCCGGGATCGCGGCGATCTCGTTCGCCGTCTCGGTCATATTCACCATGCTCTCCGCCCAGAGCTTCGATTCCCGGCTGATCTGGGATCGTTTGAAAGAAGGCACGCCCGCATGATGACGGATGCTGATCTCCCCACCCCGGAGCCGACCGAAAGCCGGCGCGAGATCTCCTGGGTCTGGTTGATGCCGGTCCTCGCCGTGCTGGTCGCGCTCGGGATGGTCTGGCAGACCTATGCCAACCGCGGGCCGGTGATCGTCGTCACTTTTCCCTCCGCGAGCGGCATCGAAGCCGAGCAAACCCCGCTGCGGTACCGCGAGCTCGACGTTGGAACGGTCGAGGAGGTGACCTTTTCCGAAGGCCTCTCGGCGATCGAGGTCCACATCCGTCTCGACCAGAAGATTGCGCCCTACGTCGATGCCGGGTCCGAGTTCTGGCTGGTCGAGCCGCAGGTCTCCGCGCGCGGGATCACCGGCCTCGGCACCGTGCTGTCCGGCGTCTACATCGAAGGCAGCTGGGACGGCACCCCGGGCGAGGCGGCAGACCGTTTTGAGGCGCTGACCGAGCAGCCCCTGTTCTCGCCCGACCAGGCGGGCACAAGGATCGTGCTGAGCTCAAGGACGGGGGGGCAATTGTCGGCCGGAGCGCCGGTGCTGTTCAACGGCATCTCAGTCGGTTGGATCGGCAGGCCGGTTCTGTCGGAAAACGGCCTGACCGTGACCCGGGACGCCTTCATCGAGGCGCCCTATGACGCGCGGCTCAGCACCGCATCGCGGTTCTGGGACAGTTCGGGACTATCTTTCGACATCGGAACCAATGGCGTCTCCTTCAACATGGAAAGCCTCGCCGCCCTGGTCGAGGGCGGGGTGACGTTCGGTACCCTGGTCACCGGCGGCCAAGCGATCGAGCCGGGCCATGTGTTCGACGTTTTCTCCTCGCTCAGGACCGCGCGGGCAGATGCGCTCGAGGGCAGCGGCACGCGGCTTTCGGTGGCGGCGCTGGTCGACGCGAGCGTGGCCGGGCTTTCGGCTGGCACGGTCGTGCGCTACGGGCGGGCGAATGTCGGCGAGGTCACCGCGGTGACAGGCTTTCGCGACGCGGATGCGCCGAGCGGCGACATGCAGCTGCTCGTCGATCTCGAGATCATTCCCGAGCGGCTCGGCTTTGCGGCCGGTCTTACCACCGACGAACAGCTCGCCACCCTGGCAGACCGGATCGCCGCAGGGCTCAGGCTCCGGCTGGCGTCGGAGGGGATCATCGGTCAGACGACGATCCTCGAGTTCATCCAGGCCGAGGACGCAGGGGCCGAAACCCTCGTCATCGACCGGACGCCCTTCCCGCTCGTGCCCACCGCGCCCGCGCGGGTCGGCGATGCAACGGAAGGTATGGAGGGGCTGGTCGACCGGGTCAGCAACCTGCCGATCGAGGAGCTGATGACATCGGCGATCGGCGCGCTTGAAAGCGTGCAGCAACTGGCAGGCAGCCCCGACGCGCTCCAGCTCCCGGCCAATGCGAACGGGCTCATCAGCGACGCGCGCGGCCTGGTCGGATCGGACGAGATCCGCATCGCTCTGGCCGACTTCCAGGCCGCAACGACGGACCTGCGCGCCATGACCGACGAGATCCGAAACAGCCCGGGGCTCGCCAACCTTCTGACCGCGCTCGAATCCTCGCAGCAGATCACCGACGGGCTCGCCGCGTTCTCCGAGGGTCTGCCGGGTGTTCTCGACAGCGTCGCGGTGATTACCGACGAGATCCGGGAGGTCCCGCTGGCCGAGCTCGTGGGCTCGCTCGATCAGGTGACGCAGCAGCTTCAGGGATTTCTGGGCTCCGAGAGTATCGACGACCTGCCGGAGGCGATTCGCGGGACGCTCGAGGAATTGCAGAACGCCCTGACCGAGTTGCGCACCGGCGGCGCCGTGGAGAACCTGAACAAGGCGCTGGCGGCGGCGCAAGGGTCGATGGAAGCGATCGAGATTGCGACAGAACTGGTGCCGGAGGTGGTTTCGCGACTCGACTCTACCGCCCGGACACTGGAAACTGCCGTGTCCGGGTATGCTCCGGGCTCGCGAATCCAGGTGGATATCACCAATGCGCTTCGCAATATCTCTGAGGCTGCCGCTGCGTTCCGCTCGCTTTCGCGCACGCTCGAACGCGATCCGAGTTCGTTGATTACCGGGAGGTGATGACATGAGGACCCTTTTCGGGCTGCTGGCCCTCGCCCTCGTGGCCGGCTGCACCGGCGGCACGTCCCCCCAGGTGGTGATCGACCCGCGAAGCTCGGAATTGCGGGTTCCGGCCCGGGTGGGCAGTGTCATGTTGCGGGATATCTCTCTGCCGGCCTATGCCCAGGCGACCGAGATCTCCGTGCGCGGCGCAAGCGGTACGCTCGTCGAGAAGAAGGGCGAGGTCTGGGCCGATGAGCCGGCCCGCGCGATGACCGGGGCGATGGTCCGCAACCTGAGCGTCATCACCGGCACCCAGGTCGCGGCGGAACCCTGGCCGCTGGAAGGCTACGCCGATGTCGAGGTCACCGTCCGGGTCGAGCACATGTTCGCGCGCGACGACGGGTCGATCACGCTCGTGGGCTACTACGCCATCCGGCGCGAGAACGCGCGCAGCGCCATTCACCAGTTCGACATCACCCGCGCGGCCACGGCGGACGCGCCGGACGATCTGGCTCTGGTCTACGAAGGGGCATGGGCGGACCTCGCGGAACGGATTGCGCGAGACCTGTAGGCGTCTCGGCGAAACGCGCCCGCAGTCGGGCGGCGCTTGCCCGATCGGCCGCGGGCGCCTTGGTTTGTTTTTTTATTGGCTTTCATTGGCTTGGCGGCGATAGCTGCTGGAAATACGCCAACCGGGCTGGCGCGTGCGCCGGGTGGGCCGGATCGTCTACCCCGGGCAAGCCACCCGGCGCGCCGCTCATCCGATCGGGAAGAAAATGGCCCGGACCCGGCTTCGGTTCGGGTGGGCGCATTGGCGTCAAACCCGCCTGGTCCCCGCTCGGCCCCTGGTGGCTATGGTCCGGCCAGGACATCCCAAAACAGCCTCAGGGCCAGGACCCCCAGAAGAACCAGAATGACGCGATTGAAGGCCTCGGCAGACAACAGCCGTCCCAGGAAGGTGCCGACCGGCATGAACCCCAGGAGGACAACCGTTGCCGCGCAGCCGATGAGCAGGCGCTCGACGGTCAGAAAGCCATATCCGGCCAACATCGGGATCTGGACCAGCAACATCGAGAGAAAGAAGATCGAGACCGTCAATATGAAATTGGGCCGCGTCAGATGCATGGCGTTGAGAAAGGTGATCGTGACCGGCGCCGAAACGCCGGACGCGCCCTGCAACACGCCCGCGGCGAACCCGGCCGGCGCCGCGATCCTTTTTGCCGCGGGCATCGACAAGGTCCATTCGGGCCGCAGCAGGCGGAAGATGATGTATATGACGACCGCGACCGCAACGGCCAGTTTGAGCGCATCGGTCGGGACTTTGGCCAGAATCCAGGTGCCGAGCGCCGCGCCGAGAACCCCCGCGCCCGCAAACCGGATGAGAAAGCCCGTTGAAATCCTGGCCGCGCGATGGGTCCAGACCTGAATGCTGTTGGAGACCAGGCTCGGGACGACGAACACCGCCACCGCTATCGGCACGTTGAAGTAGAGCGCGATGATCGGGATCGCGACAATCGGCGCGCCGGCCCCGGTTGCGCCCTTGAGAATGCCGCCGATGGCAAAGCCGATCGCGATGTACAGAACACCTGGGTCCACGATCTTCGATCTCTCTTCAAGTCAAGCGTACAGGGTGAAACACCCGGCAGCGCTGCCGGGTCAAGAGGTTTCGCCCGCGACGCCGGACCCGTCCTTGGCCCGGTCCCGTCAACCGAAGCGCCCGTGCCGAGAAAGCCGCCAGCAGGGCAAGGCGGATGACAACGGCTATGAGAAAGGGGAGCCCCCGCGCATGCCCGTGCCGGACCCTGGCCCGGGCGCGACCCTCTGCAACACGCCCAGGTTCAACCTGGCCGGCGGGGTGATCGGGCCGACATCGGCCCCGCTCACCGCCAGCACGCCGATCCAGATCGGGTCGAAGCCGGGTGCGTCCACGCCCGGGAAAATGAAAGGGACCGTGAGGAGACTCGTCGCCACCGGGGCGATGCCGCAGCCAAGGACAAGGTCGAAGGCGATGATGATGAGACGCAGCCGGGCAGGCGTCGAGCCTTGCGGATCCGATGGCGCGGATCAGAAGCTGCGGCGATCTCGGGGTTTCGATGACGCGGTTGAACAGTGGCGCACCGACCGTGAAAAGAAGGATCATGTCGGCCCGCGCGACGGTGTCAGAGGCGCTCACCCAGAGCACCTTGCACCTGTGCGCGCCGGGGAACACGCCGACGATGCCCGCATCGAGCGCTCCGATCGCGGCGGCCGAAAGCCTGTCGCCGCAACTGGCGGCGCGCATCTCGGGTATCGAGACGCGGCCTTGATCGGGACCCGCAGACACAGCCCGGCGAGGTCTTCGGGCGTGTTGCCGGTCTATTGCGGGTCATGTTTTCTCTTCCGCGATATCGGTCATGGCCGATGTGTTGGCAGGATCACCGACATCGACGCGGGCGGCGTGCCCCAGGTGATGATCGACCGCGGCACGCCCGCCGCTGCGCGTTCGGCCAGCAATGGGTGAACGGTGTCGGTGCCGTCGAGGTCGGGCATAGGGGTCTCGTGGATCGCCTGTGCCGGATCGAGCCCTACGATATCGGATTGCGCCATCGGCCCGAGCACCGCCCGCAGGGGTCCGGACCCGGGTTTCTCAGCATCGTCGACCGTCTCGGCATCGCAGACGCCACTTGCCACCAGCGCGCCGCCGGAACCTGAAGCGGGCTCCGCGGCGCTGTGCACCGACACCGGCCCGCGAGACATCCTCGGCTTCGATCACGCGGGAAGGTTGCCCTCGGCATCGCGCGGATGGTCTTGCGCCGCCGAAGGATCGCCGGCCGTTCGACTGCGATCCGGCGGAGCCGTTTGCCGAGGTTGCTCAACGCCCGGTCACTGCGGATCAGAAGTCCGAAGGCGCGCGGGGCAAGCGGGGGGTCGGTCCCGACGCCTGTCATCGGACCGAGATCCAGCTCGTGAGGAAAAGCGGCCCGGACAGGCGCGAGAACGCATCGGTCATGCGCAGCGTTTTCAGCAAGGTGGCAAACGACGCGGACTGGATGACGCGTTCGGGGAAAGCCGAGCCGTTGGGCACATCAAGCGCTTCGATCTGCCGTCGAAGCTTTCGGCCATGTCGGGGAGCCGCCCAGCTCTCGTTCTGCAACCGGTCGGGGGACAGGCTGGTGTGTTTGGCGGGGGGATTGCAGCTGCGCGTCGCCACGCGAATGCCGTTGGGTTCGCCGCGCGGCACGTGTCACAGGCACGCGTTTGATCGTGTCACCACCGGCCGGCGCATGGTCGGCTAACGCCGGCGCACGGTCTGTCGACAAGACACCGCAAGCGACCAATCGCGGGACCGCCCGGTATAACGTCGCGCCCCGGGCCGACCATTGGCGCCAGGCAAATGGCATCCGCAGCGGTCGTTTGGACATGAGCCAATCCGCCAGAAAAATGCGCAGATCACGGGCGCCGGCCTCGATCTGTTCGCGACCGAGCCCCTGGACCCCGGCGATCCGCTGTGGTCGGCGCCCGACGTCCTCGCCACGCCGTGCACCGCCAGCATGTCCGACGTCAACAAACAGCAAGCGCTGCCGCTGGTCGCCGCAGACTTGAACGCGTTTGCGGCCCAGGGACCGGGCGCTGTGCGCGGCCTGATAAAACGCACCACAAAGCGCACCGTCCAGCGGACCGCGGAGAACGGCCGGGACCGTACCTGCGAAAGACGGAGAACAGGCGGTCGACATGCAACCGGCTCCCGTCGAACAGGGCGGTGTCGGCGTGGCGTGGGGGCATGTGGCGAGGCGTACGGGATCAGCGTGGCGCCGGCGATCGCGGAATGGCGGTTTCTCGGCCCGCACGCGCAGGAAACGGACCGAGTGACCACGCGGCTGGTTTGGGAATGCCAGTCTTCGGTTTTCAGGGTGCCGGGCGCGGCTCCTTCAGGCGGGAGGATGCTTGGGTTGGCCACGCGCACCGTTGCGCCCGCGCCCGCTCTTCGTCGCCTGCCGTCCGAGGTCTGCCGCGTGCTGCCGCCTGGGGGTATCTGTTGCGGTCTCCCCTCCGCTCAGAAGAAATCGAAATTGCCCAGATCAATATCTTTCATGTCGAGCCCCTTGAGGAACACCTCGGCTTTGCCGAACTCGATCCGCAGCCCGGCCTTGGTATCCGTGAACTTGAGCTGGAAATAGTTGTTCGCCCCGCTGCCGATGCTGATGGTGTCCTTGGCTTCGAAATCGGTGATCGTGTTGTCGCCGGAGGACCCGAAGAACACGAACCTGTCGGCGCCTTCGCCGCCGGTGAGCTTGTCCGATCCTGACCCGGCGTATAGCTCGTCCTTGCCTTTGCGGCCGTCGATCGTGTCGTTGCCTTCCTTGCCAAACAGGCGGTCTTCGCCCTTTGCCCCGACCAAGATGTCGCTGCCCTTGCCGCCGTCGATCTTGTCGTCGCCGGCGCCGCCAATGAGGAGGTCTGCGCCCTTGCCACCGATCACCGAGTCATTGCCGGTGCCGCCCTTCAGACGGTCATCGCCTGTGCCGCCTTTCAATTTGTCCGCTCCGTCATAGCCATAGATCGTGTCGTCCCCGTCCCGGCCCTTCAACACGTCCTTGGCGCTGCCGCCGTGAATGGCGTTGTCTTTCTCATCGCCGTAGATGACGTTGGGCCCGTTCAAGGATCCCAGGATGTTCTCGATCTGGAAGAAACTGGTCGACCCGTAGGTTCCGGCGGAGGCCGAGTTGAGCTCCATGTCGATGGTGACGGTCTGGCCCGGCGTCGCATAGCGGTAGTCGAGGGTGTCGTTGCCGATGCCACCGTTCACGTAGTTTCCGGCCCCAGCGCCCGGGTCGATCGTGTCGTCGCCGCCAAGTCCGTACAGGGTGTCGGCGCCGTCTGCCGCCAGGTCAAAATCGCCCTTGTCGCCCCTTTGATCGCCGAAAATGTAGTTGTCGAGCCCGTTTCCATAGATCGTGTCGGCACCGCCATAGCCCTGGATCATCTCGTCGGTCGCAGTGGCGGTATACGGGGAGACGATGTCCCAGGTGACCTGCATGGTCTTGCCTTCATAGGTACCCGTCGTCGTGACCATAGCTTAAATCCCTGTGTCGCGTTCGAAACTGAAACGTGCAAATCCCGGCCATCTGCGCGCGACGACCGACGGTTCGTCCTGCGCTGGCACCGGCTCCCACGGCGGCCATGGGTCCTGGGTCCTGGACCCCGCCCTGCCATTGCCGGGCGCATGCCAAGTTGCTGCACTTTACCCGAGGCAAAATGTCGCAGATCGGATCCGGGAAATCAAGGTTCGCCACACCGGAGCTGAGGCGGGACCGGGGCGGATCCGGGGCGGGGCGGATCCGGGGTGGACCCCGACCCGGTTCCACGCACGGCGCCAGCGATGTCAGCCGGGATTGGCGCGCGGCCCCGTCGCCGCCCGCGCGACGCTGTCTAGGTTTTTGTGCGCAACCATGTCAGGTTTCGTCGGACCCCGCTTTACGGAAAGGCCCGATGGACATCGCACCGCCCCCTATTCCGCTGTCCGAACCCCTCGGTCCCGGCTGCGCCGCGCGCGCAAACAAACCCGCTCTCGTTCACAACGCCATCACGCTCGCCTACGACCGCGTCTTCACGGATGTGGAGCGGGTCGCGGGCAAACTCGGGGACCTCGGGATCGGCCCGGGGGACATCGTGGCCGTGCATCTGCGCAAGCCCGTCACCCACTGGATGGTGACGCTCGGGTTGATGCGGATTGGCGCGGTTTCGGTGTCGCTGACCAGCAATGCGCTGGGCGAGCTCGCCGCCTTGCCGGGTGTCTCGGCGGTGATCTGCGGCACCGGCGAGGAAAGCGCCTTTCCCGAGACCCTGTGGCGGTTCGCGGTAACCCGTGACTGGCTCGACCGGCCGGTTCCGGCAGCAGGCGTGTTGCCGCCGCCCGAGGCCGCAAACCGGACGGTCGGGCGGATCTGTTTCACATCCGGGACCTCCGGCCGGCCCAAGGCCATCCTGCTCGATGCGAAGCTTCTCGGCGCGCGCCTCGCGGGCACCGCCCGACGCGCCGGGATCGACAGCGGGTCGGGCCTCTGGTGCGGTCTCGGCCCTGATACCGCCTACGGCTTCACCGCTACGCTCGCGGCCTGGCTCGAAGGCGGCACGGTTTTCCTGTCGGCGGGCGACCGAGGCGCGTTCGCGCAGATGCACGCGCGCGGGGTCAACATCCTGATCGCCTCGCCTGCCGCGCTTGGACCATTGATCCGCGACGCAACAACGACGGAGCTGCCCCGGATCGATGGCCCGGTCCTCGTCGCGGGCGGGCGCCTGTCGGCCGGGCTGCGCGACCAGATCCGGGCCCATGTCTGCACCCGGGTCATGATCGCCTACGGGTCGTCCGAGGCCGGCGGGGTGACGCTCGGGGACGCCGGCGCGCTGGACATCCACCCCGGCCGGGTCGGAACGGTCTTTGCGGATATCGAGGCGGAGGTGGTCGATCCGCAAGGCGCCCCCGTCCCGCCCGGCGGCGAGGGGCGGCTCAGGATCCGGACCGACAGCATTGTACCCGGCTACATCAACGATGACGTGGCCAGCGCGCAGGTTTTCGACGACGGCTGGTTTTTGCCCGGCGATATTGCCGCGTTGTCGGACAGCGGCGATCTCACACTTCTGGGGCGCAGCGCCCAGATCCTGAACCTCGGCGGCGTCAAGCTTCCGGTCGAGGAGCTGGAAGACCGCCTGCGCGCGCTCGAGGGCGTGGACGAGGCCTGCGCCTTCCTGGTCAAGCAGGGGCCGACAGAGCCGGACCTCGTCATCGTCGTGGTCGCGCGGCCGGAGGCGGCTGAGGCGCTCGGGCCGGCGATCCGGGCGGCATTCCCCCGTCTTCCCCCGTTCGGCTTGTTCTCGGCCCGGGAATTGCCGCGCGGGTCGATGGGGAAGATCCGCAAACAGGAGGTGGCCGAGGCGGTGACCGCGGCGCTTGAGGGCGCGACACGCGGGGACACGGCGTTGGACGTGGTACCCCTCGGGACGGGTTGAGGCCCCTGCCCGCTCTTCAACGATGCCCCATACGGGCGCGCGCCAGCAGGAAACCTGCGATCGCGAGCGCGCCCACCAGGGCCACCCAGTCTGGTCCGCGCCAGAAGACGGCCACGGCTGCGAGCGCGGCGAGGCCGGTGCGCAGGCCCGGTTTCAGACCGGGCGCGGTCGCGGTGAAGATGAAGACAAAGGTCACCACCACGCCCTGCCCGACCGCCTGCCACCCGCCAAGGAGCACGAGCCCCGGTTGCACCACGATGATGAAGGGCATCACGAACAGGATCCAGCCGAACCGCAAGGCTGCCCACGCCGTCTGGGTGAAATCCGCCTTGGCCAACGCGCTGGCGGCGAGAGACGCGAGTGCGACGGGCGGCGTGAGCATCGACAGGATCCCGCAGTAGAGCACGAAGAGGTGTGCGGCGAGCGGTGGGACGCCGGCCTCGATCAGACCGGGCGCGAGCATGGCCCCCGCCAGGACATAGACCCCGACCGTGGCCATGCCGGTCCCCAGGACGAACGCGCAGGCCCCGGCCACGGCGAGGGCAAGCGCGAGGCTGTGCTGACCGATGTCGGCGAGGGTGACGGCCGCGGCCACGGCGACCCCGGTTGCGTTCAGCACGCCGAGCAGCAATCCCATCGCGCCGGCGATGATGACGAGTTGGAGGCCGGTGCTGACCAGCCTTTCGAACCCGGCCCGAAACTGCGCGAGGCTTTCGCGCCAGCCGACCAGAACCAGCGACACGACGGCGCAGGTCACCGCGCCGACCATCGCGGCACGGTCGGCCTGCATGTCCATTGCGGCCAGCGCGACCACCAGCGCGGCCGGCCCCGCGAGATGGAGCGCGAACGAGACCGGCACCCGGACGGCGGTGTACGTGGGCGTACTATCGACGGCGAAGACCACGAGATCCGCCTGCCGGAACATCGCGAGGTAGACGCCCAGCGCGGGCAAGAGCGACGCAAAGGCGACCGTGGCGTAGGTTTCGCCGACGAAATCGGCGAGCAGAAATGCGGCTGCGCCCATGACCGGCGGCATGATCTGGCCACTGGTCGAGGCCGCCGCCTCGATCCCGGCGGCGGTCTCATTGCGGACTCCGATCCGGCGCATGCTCGGGATCGAGAAAGCGCCGGTGGTCATCACGTTGGAGATCGCGGTGCCGCTGATCGCGCCGAACATGCCCGAAGCGAGGATGCAGGCCTTGATGGCGCCGGACCGGCTGCGTTGCGCCACTTTCAGGGCCACTTGTGACAGCGCCCGCCCGCCGCCGGAGGCTTCGAAAAAGGCGCCGAACACGACAAAGGCCAGGACCGGGTTGACCATGATGTCGAGCGCGCGGCCCAGGAGGCCCTCGGAGCCGTAGACCAGGTAGGTCGCGTAGCTGGCGGCGGGCACCGGGGGGGCGGAGGCATCGGCCCCGATACGCGGCCCGAGGAAACCCAGAACGACGACGAGCGCCGCGATATAGACGATCTGCCGACCACCCGACAGCAGACCCGCCACCAGGACGGCCCCGATCAGGAAACAGGCGACGCCGACCACATCGACGGACCGCGGCAGAAACACTGCGCGATCCGTTCCCAGGAACCACACGACCCAGGCGCCGGCGCCTGCCGCGGCGAGCGCGAGAAGGGCCGCGCCGATCCGATTATGGCGGGTCGGCGCGCGCGACACGTGGCGGGCAAACACCGCAACCAGCGCCAGGCAGACCTCGAACGCGAGGAACTGCGCGGTCGAAAAGCCAGGGCCGGTCACACCCGGCGGGGCCAGTGCGCGCAGCAGCGGCGCGAAGACGACGACCCCTCCCGGCACCAGCCAAGCGTGCTGCGCCAAGGACCGCGTCAGACTCACTGATACCCGTTGGCGGTGAAAAACGCGGCTGCTGCGGGATGGAAGGGTATACCGATGTCCTGATACATCGCGGCGGGGTCAAACGCCCGGAAATCGGCGCTGACGCTTGTCAGAACTTCGCCGCCGGCAATCAGGCTTTCGAGTATACCCGTCACCGCGGTATCGGCCGTGTCCTTATGTGCGTAGATCCAGTAGTCGTATTCCATCACCACCACCGGCTGCAATACGCCGGTCAGCCCGTCCTCGGGATCGAGGGTGACCAACCTGCTGTCGGGGAAGAGGTCGTGAAGACGGGCTTCGGCCTCTGCCGATGCGCCGAGCGACACGGCGTGGTAGCCGTCGACCTGCTGGGCATATTTTTCGACGGTGGCGGATCCGATGACCATGCCGTTCACATCGATATCGCCGCGCACGAAGGCTTTCCCCAACGCGGCCCAATCCGACACGCGCACCGGCACGACGTCGTCCGGGGTCAACCCGCCCGTCGCGAGCATCGCCACATAAAGCCGATCGCCGAAAGCGGTTGCGTCGAACCCGGTCGGGAACCGCTTTCCCTGCAGGTCCTCGACGCTGGAAATACCGGATGCGCCGCTGGCCCCGAAGGTGATCTGGAAGGGCACGAGGCGCGCGACAAGGCGAAGGTTTTCCAGCGCGCGGCCCTCGTAGAACGCGCGACCTTCATAGGCTTCGCGCAATACGATCGCGTTGAACAGGCCGAAGTCGTCCTCGCCGCGGTTGACGAACACCGCACCCTGGCCGGCCGAGGTATAAGGCTTTGGCCGCAGGTCCAGCCCCTCGATCTCTCTTGCGGCTTTGGCGACGGCGAGGCCGTAGAAATATATCGCCGTGCCGTTGCCGGTGGTGGCAACCGTGATGCTTTGGGAATAACCTGGACCCGACACAAGGGCGAGGGAGATAATCAGGGTAGCAATACGCAAGACCGGCATCGGCAATGGCTTTCATAGCAAAGTATTCATTGAAACGGGGAGGTGACCAGCGAAAGCCGTTGCAGTGCATTCGGGCCGCGCGCCTCCGCTGTCGGACATGGAAATCAATGCACACATCCGGGCCCCTGTGCAATCTTTGTCCGCCCCGGCCCTCTTTTGCGGTCATAGCGCACCGCAAACGCGGCCGGGCCGATGACCTCGTCGGGTGCAGCGCCACCGGCCAGGCTGGCGCGCTTCGGCCGGGTCACATCACGCTAAACTGACCCATGTCCCGGAAGGCGTTTCGCAAGGCGCCCGCCCGCGCTTCGGACAGGGTCAGGGAGGCCGGATCCTGTTCCTCGATCCGCCGCTCGTGCAAAAAGCGCAATTCATCCCGAACGATCACCGTGAGGTCGAGTGGCATCCCGACGGAGCGGGGCGAGCGAAGGGGCGAGTCCATCGACAGAAGGGCAGCGTTCACGCAGACGTCGACCGGGGTATCGATTTCAATCACCCGATCGAGGATCGGCTCGCGATACCTGTGCTCTGCGATCTGGAGATAGCGGGAGCCTTCAGCGGCCTCGATGAAGGTTCCGGCCGATTAGACGTGGAACAAGCGCATCCCGTCCCCAGCGCGCTGCCCGCCGACGATGATCGACGGCGCGGTGCTTTCGCCCATTTGGGCGATGTTCCTTGCGTAGCATTGCTGAACGGCCCGCATCGCATCGCCGACGATATCCGCGACCCGGAACATCGGTTCCGCGTCCAGAAGGGTGTCGATCCCGTCCATCGGCTTGTCGATGTTCTCCTGCAGGAGGCTGGTCACCGTCTGGGTGATGGCGAGGTTCCCCAAGGTCATCATCGCGATGACGCGGTCTCCCGGCACCTCCCAGGTGAGCATCTTTCTGTACTTCGAGATGATGTCCACGCCCGCGTTGGTGCGCCTGTCGCACAGCAATACCATACCGGCATTGGTCTTGAAGGCGACGCAGTAAGTCATAGGCTTCGCGTATCTCCGCATGGGGTCGGCCCGGATTCCGGCGATGTCGCGGTGGTTCTGACATCGCCCTCAACCAGTTCCGAGGCGGTGGGCCCGACGAAACGGGACAGTGTCGGCCGGCCCATTCGCCGGTTGCGCGAGCGGTTCGCGCCGCATGGGGTGCTGCACCACGGACAGGGCCAATGGTATCGCGGCGAGCCCCTACCCCGCTGGGGCTATTCGCTGTTCTGGCGTAGGGATGGCCTGCCGCTCTGGTCGGATACCGTTCTGTTCGCGCACGAGATTTCCGCGCATGCCACCTTTGAAGCGGCAGTGGAGTTTTCCGACCGGCTGCTCGACGCGCTCGAGTTCGGCGACGGGGCCTGTGCCCATCCGGTCCATGAGGACCCGATGCACTTCATGGGCAAGGAAGCGTTGGCGCCCGGCGAGCTGAGCGCCGAGGACAACCAGCTTGAGGATCCGCAGGAAAGGGCCCGGCTGGTGCGGATGCTGGGCAACGGGCTCGCCAACCCGGTGAGCTACGTGATCCCGGTTCAGCTGGCCCAGAGGGGGGCGAGCGGCCGGCGGCGCTGTCGTCGGGCCACCGATCAGTGGGGGACACCGCACGAAAAGCTGTTCCTGCTGCTCGGCGACAACCGGGCCGGCTATCGGCTGCCGCTGAAACCGCTGACCAAGGCCGAGGAGCTCAATCAGAATTTCCGCGACACGATGCTGCGCCGTCGCAAGGCGCTGGC
>DQCI01000231.1:8953-16755 GCA_003545125.1 Paracoccaceae bacterium | reverse complement strand
GGAACCGAGCACGACTTCGAGGCCGGGGGCTACCTCGCGACACCGTTTTTCGGGCCGGGTTCCGGCCCGGCGACGAGGCTTTTCGGGGCCGGACAGTCGGCCGGGCCTGCGCCTGCGCGCCGGGTCCGCCATAGCCGGCGCGACCCGGCCCCGGGACCAGCGCAGGATTTCGACGAGGATGCCTGGCTGCCGGACGTCGACAGCGCCGACGACTGGTTGGTGGGCGACTACAGGTATTGGGTCGAAGGCACACCGATCCGCACCGCGATGGCGGTGGAGCCACGCGATGGCGCCCTGCATGTCTTCATGCCGCCGATCCGCTGTTCGGACGAATATCTCGACCTCGTCGAGGCGGTCGAGGAAACGGCCGCGGCGATGAACCTGCCGGTGCGGATCGAGAGCCAGGAGCCGCCGCGCGATGGCAATTTCAACGTCATCGGGGTGACCACGGACCCCGGCGGGATCGAGGTCAACATCAACCTGGCGACGAACTGGCAGGGGCTCCGGGACTTCAACGAGGCGCTCAATGTAGAGGCGCGCCAGAGCGGGCTCGACAGCTCTATCTGGATGGTCGATGGGCGGCTCAGAGGGTCGGGCGGTGGCAACCACATCGCGGTCGGCGGCGCCACCGCCGCCGACAGCCCGTTCCTGCGGCGCCCCGACCTCGTGGGCTCGATCATCCGTTTCTGGCAGCGGCATCCGTCGCTGTCGTACCTGTTCTCGGGCATGGTCATCGGTCCGACCAACCAAGCGCCCCGGTCCGACAAGCGCCCGCCTGACGCGGTGTATGAAATGGAGATCGCGCGGGGCGAGCTCGCGCGTGTGCAGGCCACCGGGCAGGCGATGCTCTGGCTCTGCGACCGCGTCCTGCGCCATCTCCTGACCGATCTGACCGGCAACACCTATCGCGCCGAGATCTGCACCGACAAGATGTATTCGCCGGACGGCCCCACGGGCCACCTCAGCCTGGTCGAGTTCCACGGGTTCGAACTGCCGCCGCACGGGCAGATGAGCATGGCCCGGTCGCTTGTGATGCGCGCACTGCTGGCCTGGGTCTGGGACAAACCCTTTACCGAGCCGCCGGTGCATTGGGGCAAGGACCTGCACGACAGGTTCAATCTGCCGCATCGCTGCCGGGCGGATTTCAACGACGTCCTGGACGAGTTCCGCGGCCCCCACGGCTTTGCCTTCCGGCCCGTTTGGTACGGCGCACAATTCGAGATGCGCTTCGGCGAGATCGGGCACACGACGGTCGGGGAGGGGAAACTGACGCTGCGCAACGGCATCGAGCCCTGGCTGGTTCTCGGAGAGGAAGCGACTGGCGGCGACACCTTGCGATATGTCGACAGCTCGTTCGAACGGGGGGAGCTCGAAGTGGAGGGCGATCTCAGCAGCCACCGCGTCGTTACCTGCACCCAGGTGGAAGTGCCGTTGCAAAAGGTCGGCCCGGAGACTTGCGTGGCCGGTGTGCGCTTTCGCAGCTGCCAGCCCTGGTCCTCCCTTCACCCGACGATCCCGGCCCACGCGCCGCTGGTCTTCGATGCGTATGACCGGGGGGCGGAACGGTCGGGCGGCGGTCTGAAACACCTTGTGACCCATGCGGGCGGTCGGGCGGATGAGACCCGCCCGATCAACGATCTCGAGGCCGGATCCTGCCGGCGCGTGGGCTTCCAGAAAGGCCAGCAAACGCCGTTCCGGTGCGACCCGATCAAGCCCCGCATGACCCTTTGGACCGCAGCCACGCTCGATCTGCGGTTCATCTAGTCAGGCAAGGTAGGCGCAAGGCGCCGCGCCCTTGTCCGTGCGGGCGCAGCAATTGGCGCAGGACGGACACGGCGGCCACGGCGGCCACGGCGGCCAGACACGCGAAAGCCAGCGGGGGCGGCGTCGGGTTTTTTCTCTCCGCACCATGCGGGGCGCCGGTGCTGCGGAACACGGTCGGGCCGACCCCAGCTGAACCGTTGTTTTTTGGCCGCGCCCGTGCGACGTGACCGTTGCCCAGCCCGGGATTGCCAGTTTCACGATCTTTCACTAAGCAGATATTTCTTGGGGTCCACGGCGGCATGCGATCCGCAGAGTAGCATTTTTCGAACATTCTTCTCAATTGCAGCGGGACATCCTGATCCGGCGCATTCCGGGGGCGCCACCTGCGGCCGTATCTCAGGTTCGACCCCAACGACCCTGCGCCGACCGCGCGGCAGGTGTGACACGCACACAGCCCGCGGCGATGCCGGGGGCCGCATTTTTTTTGGCGCCGCGGGTGCCAGGTGGCGTTTGATTGCATCCGGTCCATCGCCACGGCGAAACCGGTGATACCCGTCATGCCCAGATCGGCCATGAGCGTGGCTTTGGCGGTCTCGAGATTGATGGTGTCGAGGCCCGGGGGGGCGGCCCCGTCCATCTGGAGGATGGCATTGGCCATGTCGGTCCCTTCCCCGAGCGAGGTATCGAAGCCGCCGACCGTCACCAGGTCCACCGTGTCGCCATTGACGGTGACCGTCGCGATCGTTGCCAGTTCACCGGCATTTCAGGCGAGGCTGACCAGGGCATCGGTGCGCGCATCGAGCACGTCTTGGAAGGTGCCGCCCGCTTTCTGGCCGGCATTCGCATTGGTCCAGGCGTTGGCGCAGACGAGCGGTTCGGTGCCGTGGTTGGCAGCGCCGGTTGCAAAGCACGTGTGGGGGAACACAGAACCGTATTTGCGCGTTCGGCGCCGAAATTGGTCGGGAAATCGACCGGATTTGCCCTTCCGAGCAGACGGCGCGCACCGCGTTGATTTCGTTGTTGAAGTCGGAGGCGACGGCCACGCCGCCGATCATGGCGCCATCCGCGAAGCCGGCGCCGAGATCGGTCAACTGACTGCTCATCGCATCGATTGCACAGATCGTACCGTCGGGTGAGAATCCGAGGGGGTCACCGGTGACCGGGCGGCAGGCAATGGCGTCGAGGCGGGTGGCGAGGTCGTGTTCGGATGCTGGGAAACGCGCGCGAATACGATGAGCTTCTCGATCCCTTGCGTGCCCAGCACCGTCATCAACACGCCGTCGTCGAACCGGGTTCCGATCAGGATCTCGGCGTCGATCCGGCGCAGGCGGGCCCTGATCGGCGCGCGGCCCGCGTCGTGCTCGTCGAGCAGGAGGGGCGGGTCGTTCGTGGCCAAGAGAGCCTCATTCCGGATTGAGTATCCGAACGGATGACCCGATGAAACATCTCGTCAAGACCTGCGTACTGGCCACCGGGGGTGTCGCGGCGCCATTCACGGTCGCCAGCGCGGCCTCGGCCGCGGGCGAACAACCGAGCGGGTCAAACATGCGCCGGACAGCGCCCCCCGGTGGAACACGATTACGACCGGCATGGCCGGTGACATCTGCTTTGGTACCTTCGGCCTCGGCGAGGGTATCGTGAAGGGCATCACGTCCGGCGTGATCGAATGGGGGATCGACCAGTAGACGTTCCTGCGGGCGTATCTGCCGGCGGGGATACAGACCAACTTCCACCGCTACGGCGTGCCCCCCGGCAGCAACATCGCTGCCGGCCCAGGCTTCGTGACCGCGAGCGGCCTCGAAAAGGCTGGGATGTTCGCGGGGGCGAACTCCCTTGATCACTCCCGAGGGACGGCGGGCACCTGCCGTGCCTCTTGCGCTTTGACCGGTGCCCAGCGAGGCACTGCCATGTCCGACGCCCCNNTCGCTTGTCGCGGGCGGCGACGCGCGCATCAAACACCGCTCGCGCTGCCGCGAAGCCATGATCCGCCCCGCGTTCGGCGGGAACGTGGGCGCCATTGTCGTCTTCACCCTGTTGGCCGTGTCCGCCTTCGATAGCAGCATGGTCAACAGCCGGGGCATCATGACCCGGAACCGGATTTGGACGCGAGTCACGATCATCGCCGTCGGCATCCGCGTGTTGATGATCGCCGGCGCGTTCAACCTTTTGGTCGGCTCGATGATCGGGCTCTCCGGCAGGATGATCGCCATCTTCGGCGTCACGCTGGGCTGGCCAGTCTGGCTGGCGATCCTCGTCGCCTTGGCACGCGCCCTGACGATTTGCGGGCTCACCGATTTCTTCGTCATGCGGACCGGGCTGGCGAGCTTCATCGTTTCGCTGGCCTTCCTGTTCATCCTGCGCGGTTTCGCGGTTTTGCCGCCGCTGCTGATCGAACGCAAAGCCACCATCGGCGGCATCCGGGATGCGGTTGAGGGCGACGGGCTTGCGGCGCTCTTCTGCGGCACGATCCGCGCCGGGCTGTTCCGCTGGTCCGGCGAGATCGGTGTAATCGAGACCTNNGTGCTGCTGACCTGGACCAAGTTCGGCCACTGGAACCACGCCTCGGGTGGCGATGCTCAGGCCGCGTTTCGTGCCTGGGTGCCGGTGGCCCGGGTCAAGATCCTGATGTTCATGTTCACCGCCTTCTGCGGGACCATGTCGCCGACTGCCAGCTCATGAAATTCGGCACCGCCGGCGCGCACCGCGGGTTGCTCAGGAAACTCGAGGCGATCATCGTGGTGGTAGTCGGCGGTGCGTTGCCCATCGGCGCCTACGGCTCAGTGATTGGCACGGCGCTTGGCGCGCTGGCCTTCGGCGTGGTCAAGCAAGGTCTGCCTTGTGCCGGTGTCGAAAGCTTACTGAATCGCCCAAGCCTTCAGAGCACCAACACGCGCTACATCAACACCATCGCGATGCAAGATGCCGATGTCGCGGACTCGCTTCTGGTGACCGAGCTCTTCACCCCGAACGGCGACTGGTCGTCCTACCCGTCGCACCGCCACGACGAAGACGACTTCCCCCGCATCACCTTTCTCGAAGAGACATATTACCACCGGCTCGACCGGCCGGGCGCCTGGGGCGTGCAGCGGGTCTATACCGAGGACGGGTCGCCCGACGAATGCATGGCGGTGCGGGAAGCGACATGGTGCGGGTGCCGCGCGGCCGCCTTCCCGCGCCACCGCCTATGTCTTCGAGTTATATTGCCTCAACGCTATGGCGGGACCGCACCGCAACTGGCACTTCGTGCCCGACCCGGCGTTTGCGTTCATCCTCGAAAGGGACACCCAGGTCCGAGCCGACCGCCGGTGCCCATGAAAGGGTATTCGGGGTCGACCTGAAATAGGCCGCGACGGTGTTTTCCGCACGCCGACGAGGACCGGGCGCCCGCTTCGATCAAGAGAAGTGGCCCGCATGGGGGCTTGAGCAAGGACGCGAAAGCCGCCGGTGCGTGCAGGACGGGGGGGGCGATCCACGGCCCGCGATCCACGGCCCGCGATGCCGGATCAGCCAACCACGATGGCGATCAGCAGGACAAGCTGGAACAGTGCCGTGCGGCCAATGAGGGCATTCAGCCGGGCCGAGACCGGCAGGCGCAGCATGGCGGCGGAGAGCCAGAGCCCGAGCGCCGCGGGCAGCATCAGCCATGGGCTCGCCGCCAATAGCCCCGCGAGGCCCACCGCCGTCGCGAGCGTGGCCACATAGACCGCACGCGCGGCCGGTTCTCCGATCACGATCGCAAGGGTCCGCCGGCCTGCACGTGCGTCCTGGACCCGATCGCGGTGGTTGTTGAGCATCAGGACCGCCGCCGCCGGTAAGCCGATGACCAGCCCGGTGACGAGGGTGCGCGGAGCGACCGGGTTCCCCCCCTGAAGCCAAGCCGTGGTCGAGACCGCGACCAGGCCGAAGAAGAGGATCACCAGGAGCTCGCCGAAAGGCAGTCCCGACAACGGGCGCGGCCCCATCGAGTAGAAAAAACCGAGCAGCAGCGACACGAGCCCGACAGCGATCACCGGCCAACCGCCGACAAAGGTGAGAAACAGGCCCGCGAGTCCTGCGAGCGCGAAGCTCGCCGCGGCGGCGCGCTTCACCTCGGCGCCGTCGAGCAGGCCCAAAGCCACCATGCGGGGCGGACCAAGCCGGTCGGGGCGATCGACCCCGCTGGCCGCGTCGGCGGCGTCGTTCCAGAGGTTGGTGCCGAGCTGGATCGCCCCCGCGCCCAACATCGCCGCAAGGGTGACATCGGCCCGAAACGTGCCTTCCTTGGCCGCCAGCCAGCCCGCGGCCAACACCGGCACCTGGCTGAGTGACAGCGTGCGGAACCGGGCCGCAACGACGAAGAGGCGGGTGCGCGATTTGCCCGCGAGCTCGGCCGTGATCGCATCGCGATCTTGCGGCGCGCTGTCACCGTCCGTCATCGCCCGCTCCGTGACCGGCCGGAGATCCCGCCGTCAGCTCGCCACGACGGGAGGTATGATTGCGACCTCGCCCGCATCACGCGCACCGGTCCCGAGCCAACGCGCTGCCCCACACGCATCCGCCTTCCAAGGGTCAAGCCGTCGATTGCGCGCCGGCGCGAGCAGTGTCGGACCCGGGGCAACCGACCGCCTCGGCCGGACCGGCGAGCTGGAACACCTCGTCGAGGCGGTAGTTCTCCTTCACCAGGTCTTCGAGCGTCACCTGCTCCATCTCGCGGTAGAACGCGTCGAGTGCCCGGCGGATGGCGCCCTGCAGACGGCATGCGGGCACAAGCGGGCAGGTGTTGGTCTCGAGCTGGAAGCATTCGGTGAACGGCACGTCGACCTCGAACAGGCGAAACACCTCGCCGATGTTGATCGCCGGTGGCGGGCGCCCGAGGCAGACCCCGCCCATCCGGCCTCTCGTGGCGTTGAGGAAGCCGTTTGCGTGCAGCGTGTTGACGACCTGGGCCAAGTGGTTGGCCGAGGAGTTGCAGGCCTTCGCGATCTCGGCGGAACGAGATTTCTTGCCCTCGTGAACCGCGCAATACATGAGGGCGCGGATCGCGAGATTGGTGCGGGTGGTCAGGCGCAAGGGATCCTCACATTCCGGGGTAGAACTGCGGCACCGAACAACGGACTGTGCCAGATGTAACTGGTCTGGATCAGGCCAAACGCGGAACGGCGCGCCAATTCCCGATTTCCGATACATGTTTATCGGGTGACCGGCGGCAGGTAAAGGCGCGGCATGGGGGCGCCCGCACCGAGTGGGCTTGGCGCGCGCGCACGCCGCCAACGCGCGCCGCTACCGTCTGTGCCGCACCTTTTTGGGCGAATGCACCGCGGAGCCGCGGCCCGGGGTTCGCGCCCCGGCTCACGATCGGAGCATTGCCCGGCCGGTTCCGGGCACACGTCTTGAAATCAAGGGTTTGCGCACCGACGTCCTGCCGGTGTGACACAGGAGGGACAGGGCGGACGCATGGAGCGATACACACGATATGCGGTCTATTTCACACCAGAGCCGGGGCCGCTTTGCGACTTCATGGCCGAGTGGCTGGGCTGGGATCCGGCCGCCCGGCGGGCGTGTGACCACCCTGCCCTCCCCGGCCTTCCGGCACCTGTTTCGGAAATCACCGCGACGCCCCGGCGCTACGGGTTCCATGGCACGCTGAAACCGCCCTTCCGCCTCGCCTCCGGATCGAGCGCTTCGCGGCTTTTTGCCGATTTCGAGGCGCTCGCCGCAACGCTGGCGCCGGCCGAGGGCGACGGCCTGCGCATCGCCCGGCTCGGGGGGTTCCTCGCGCTGGTGCCCGCCGGCGACATGGGCGCTGTCGCGCGCATCGCAGCCGAGACCGTCGCCGCGCTCGACAGGCACCGCGCGCCTGCCTCGCCCAAGGAAACCGAGCGGCGGCGCGCGACCGGCCTCACGCCGCGCCAGGAGGCGCATCTGGCCACCTGGGGCTACCCTTACGTGATGGACGAGTTCCGCTTTCACCTGACCCTGACGGGCCGTCTCGCCCCGCAGCCGATGGAGGCGGTCGAAGCCACGCTGCGCCCGCTGCTCGCCGCGCTCCTGCCGAGCCC
>DQCI01000231.1:2257-8921 GCA_003545125.1 Paracoccaceae bacterium | reverse complement strand
GCGCGCGGCGGGGCGAGATCGCTTTCCGGGTCGGGTCCGCCACACAAGCTGAGATCAAGCTGGCGGGCCGCCAATCCGTTTGGCCCCGGCGCGGATGTCGCCGGTCAGCGCGCTGAATGCTCCTGCACCAAACCCCAATACGACAGAACCCAGCACGTCTCGGCGTTTTGCGTGCTCACCCGCCCAGCAGCGTCGCGATCCGGTAGGTGGCGAAAGCGGCAAGCCACGCGAGGGTGAACATGTAAACGACCGTGACCCACATCCAACGCGCACGGCCGGTTTCTCGGCGGATCACCACGAGGGTCGACAAACATTGCGGCGCGAAGATGAACCAGGCCAGCAGCGCGAGCGCCGTGGCCAGGCTCCACTCCGCCGCCAAGGCCGTGCCGAGGGCCGCTGCGCCGGGGCTGGAAACGGCGTAGACCGTCGCCAAACCGGCCACCGTCACCTCGCGTGCGGCGAGCCCCGCGACCAACGCTACGGCGATCTCCCAGTTGAAACCGAGCGGCCGGAGCAGCGGTTCGACGAGGTGTCCGATCGCGGCGGCGAAGCTGTAGTCGATCGCCGGTCCGGTGGCGCCCTCGGGCGGCAAAGGGAAGCTCGACAACACCCAGATCACCACGCTCGCAGCGAAGATGATCGTGCCTGCGCGGCGCAGGAAGGTCCATGCGCGCTGCCACAGGCCAAGCAGCACGCCGCTAAGGCGCGGGAGCTTGTAGTCGGGCAGATCGAGCATCAGGGGGGCTGGGATCTCATGGCGCCGGAAGACGAGACGGACCGCGAGTGCCACGGTCAACGCGCTGACGACCCCCGCGGCAAACAGACCGAACATCACCAGCCCCTGCAAGCCGATCCCGCCGATCACGTCACGTGCCGGGATGAAGGCGCCGATCAGCAGGGTGTAGACGGGAATGCGGGCCGAGCAGGTCATCAAGGGGGCGATCAGGATCGTCACCAGCCGGTCGCGCCGGTCGTCGATCACCCGCGCGGCCATGATGCCGGGAATGGCGCAGGCGAAGCTTGAGAGCAGCGGGATGAAGGCGCGGCCGTGGAGCCCGGCGTGGCCCATGAGATTGTCCATCAGGAACGCCGCGCGGGCCATGTACCCGAGGTCTTCGAGCAGCAGAATGAACAAAAACAGGATCACGATTTGCGGCAGGAAGATCATCACCGCACCGACGCCCGCGAGCGCCCCCTCCACGAGCAGGCTGCGCAGGAGACCTGCCGGCAAAGTGGCCTCGACGACAGCGGCCAGGCTCTCGAACCCCGCGGCGATCAGGTCCATGATCGGAGCGGCACCGGCGAAGACCGCCTGGAACATCGCAAACATCAGCCCGAGCAGGATGATCGGCCCCGCAACCGGATGCAGGACGACCGTGTCGATCACGGAGGTTGCGGTGCGCGGGGCGGCGGGCAGCCGGACAGAGGCGGCGATGACACGGTCGGCCTCGCGCAGCGCGGCGCGCAGGTCGGTCGCGGTGGGGTGGGTCCATTCGAGCGCCCCCCGGGGGGCAAGCCCTTCGTCGAGCATCCGGTCGAGCCGCGCGTGCAGCGCCGCCATCCCGGCCTTGCGCACCGCGGTCGAGGCGACCACCGGCAATCCGAGCTCGGCTGACATCCGGTCGAGGTCGATCTCGATGCCGCGGGCCGCGGCGATGTCGATCATGTTGACGACGAGCAGCACGGGGATGCCGACGCGTTTCAGCTCCTGAGCGAGCCGCAGGCCGGGGCGCAGGTGGGTCGCGTCGGCGACCACGAGCAGCAGGTCGGTCGCGGGGACGTCCGGGTAGGCGCCGAGGACGATGTCGCGGGTCACTTCTTCGTCCGGGCTGCGGGCGCGCAGCGAATGCGTTCCCGGCAGGTCGATGATCGAAAGCCTGTGACCGCCCGGTGTGGTCGCCGTGCCCTCCTTGCGCTCAACCGTGACGCCGGAATAGTTCCCCACCCGCTGGTTCGAGCCCGTCAAAGCGTTGAAAAGGGATGTTTTCCCGCTGTTTGGCGCCCCAATCAGGGCGACCCGGGCGGTCCGGTCGCCGCCGGTCGGCATGGTGTCGGGCATTGCGGCTTACTCGGCCAGGATGGCGAGTGCGTCGCGACGCCGAAGCGCCACGGTGGCGCTGCCAACACGCACCGCGATCGGGTCACGGCGAATTGGGCCTTCGTGGATGATCTCGATCTCGGCGCCCTCGATGAAACCCATCTCGACCAGGCGGCGTTCCATCTCGTCCGCCGGGAGCCGTCCGACACCTTCGATCGGCAGGACGCTGACGACAGTGCCCCGGAAGCCTTTTCGGGCCGCGCCCAGCGTAGTGGTGCTCACCAGAGCATCGAGCGTGCCATATTCCATCTTCCGCGCCCCGCGACTCAGTTTCCGACAGATTCACTCAGAATTGAAGCATTGCCTTGATCAAGGTCAAGTCCCGCACCCAAAAATCGATCAAGATGCATTTCCGCCGCCGACCGGGTTCCCCGCCCTGCCCGCGAGAATCAGGCGCGCCGTCGGCGTCCGACCGCAGCCAGGCAGGCGGCAATGCTGAACGGGAGTTCCGCCACGGACACAACCGATACTTGCGAAACCTGATTAATCATCGGCCCGCCACAATCAAGCGAAAGCGCCAAATATTTCGGCCCGAGTCGGCCAATCGAGACGTGCAGATTCCGGCCGTGGATGGTAACCACGATCGGACCCGAAAGCCTTGAACGAACCGAGCGGCAATGAGAGATAGTATGCGCACCCCTGGCGACAGTATCGCCCTGACCCCGATGCAGTCGTGGATGTTCTACGAAAGTGTCCCCGCGGAACGCCCGTGGGTCAATCTGCAACAAGCGATCTTGCGCCTGGACGGCCAGGCGGTTTCCCTCGAGGCTCTGGAAACGGCATGGACCGCCGTCACGTCCCTGCACCCTGCGCTGCGCGCGTCCATTCGCTGGCGCAAGCTTGAGAAACCCGTCCAGGTAGTCGCCGACGCGGTCGACGTCGACGTCGACGTCGAGGAACTGGACTGGCAGGACCAACCCGCCAACGCGCAGGAAGACGCGCTGGAGGACTTCCTGGCCCGCGACCGGCACCGCGGGATCGATATCGAGGCGGCCCCGCACTGGCGTGTGAGCCTCATCCGGCTCGCCCCCACCCGATCGGTCATGATCTGGACGGTTCACAACGCGCTCATCGACGGCACCAGCGTGGGGATCGTGCTTGAGGATCTGTTCTCGGCACTCGATACCGGCGCGCCGCTCTCGGCCCGGCTGACGAATGAGACCTACCGCGGCATGTGCGAGGCCATCGCCGCCCCGGCCGACCCCTCCGCCAAGCCGCTCTTTGCCGACTACCTGGACGGGTTCGAACCCCTCGGCCTTTCATCGAACCGTACCCGGAACGAAACCGACTGGCACGCGGAGTTCCTTGTCCATGTGCTGGACCGGCAGCTCACATCGGCCCTGAAGGACGCGGCCGATCGCTGCGGGGGCACACTTCGCAACCTGATCGAGGCGGCCTGGGGCCTGATGCTGGCGCGCTGGCAAAATGCGCCGGACCTGGTGTTCGGCGTCACCGGCGGCGGCCGTAACTTGCTGCCCGACGGCGCACGGGCGGCGGGATGTTTCCTCAACACCCTGCCCCGGCGGATGAAAATCGGACGCGACACGACCCTCGGCAGCGCCGTGCAGACCCTCAAGGCCGACTCCGAAGCGATGCGGCCCTTCGAACAGGTCTCGGTCGCGCAGATCCGCAAGTTCTGCAATCTCCACGGGGCCAGCTACCTGTTCGACACGGTGGTCATGTTCGACCGTGGCAGCATGAGCGGTTTGTTCAAGCGGGCCGGTGCCCACTCCGAAGGCCGGAGCGCCGAGCTTCGGTCGGAGATCGACCTGCCGCTTTCGCTCGGGATCTACTCCGACGCGGAAATGCGTCTCGAACTCGAGGCCGACCCGGCGGTGGTTCCGGCCGACCGGGCCCGCCGGATGCTCGATGACCTGATCCGCCTGCTGGTGTCGATCGCCGCAGCGGAACCGGGTGCCTTGCTGCGAGACCTCGACATGCTGGGCGATCAACGCGCTGAGGTGATGACGCTGGGCGAACCCGTGCAGGGAACCGTTCCCATCGACTTTCTCGACAGGTTCCGCGAGGGCGTGGCGCGCGACCCCGACGCCATCGCCATCCAACAGGCGGGACAGCCCGGCAGTCTGAGTTATGGCGCGCTCGATGCCGTTTCCGACCGCCTGGCCGCGCACCTGCAGGCGAAGGGTGCGGGCCCCGGCGACATCGTCGCGATCCACCTCGGCCGCCGCCCCGAGTATTTCGTCGCGCTGATTGCGGTGCTGAAGACCGGCGCAGCCTTTCTGCCGGTCGACCCGGGGTATCCCGACGCCGTGATCGCGCACATGGTGGGCGACAGCGGCACCCGGCTGGTCATTTCCGATGACATGGAAGTGCCCGCCTCGGGCGCCGAGGTGATCGCGCCGCAGGCCGGGGCGGCGGGCGCTGTGCCCGCTCCCATCGACCGCGATCCGGCGGGGCCGGCTTACGTGATCTACACCTCGGGCTCCACCGGCAAGCCGAAAGGGGTGGTGATCCCCGACCGCGCGATGGTCGGGCATTGCCAGGCGATCACCCGATTGTTCGATATCACCGCCAAAGACCGCGTTTACCAGTTCATGAGCCTGTCATTCGACTTCTCGCTCGAAGAGATCCTGCCGACGCTCTACAACGGCGCGACCCTGGTGTTGCGCGGCGAAGGTGCGGCCCTGTCGGGCGCGGACTTCGTGGAAGAGATCTCGACGCTCGGGCTGACCGTGATGCACCTGCCGACGGCCTTCTTCCACATCGCCACCGATTACCTGACCGCCAGCGGCGCCGCTTTGCCCGAGAGCCTCAGGTTGCTCAATATCGGCGGCGAACGCGCCAACCCGCAGATCGTGCAGGACTGGCTGAGTGTCGCGCCCGATGTGCGGCTGTTCAACGGCTATGGGCCAACCGAGACCGCGATCACCGTCACCTTCTACGAACTCGGGAGCGACCTGCCCGAGGGCGACGTGCCGATCGGGACGGCGGCGGATCATGCGCTTTGCTACATCGCCGCACCCGATGGCAGCCTGTCGCCGCGCGAGGCAATCGGTGAATTGTGGATCGGCGGCGTTGCCGTCGGCATCGGCTATCACGGGCTGCCGGAGAAAACAGCGGACGTGTTCTTCGACGACCATTTCCGGGGCACGGGCCGGGTCTATCGCACCGGCGACCGGGCCAGTTGGCGCGTCGACGGCAACCTCAACTTCTTCGGCCGTAACGACCGCCAGGTGAAAGTACGTGGCTTTCGCATCGACCTCGGCCATGTCGAACGGGTGCTGGAGAATTCCCAACCCGAACTGAGGGTCTTCGCCGGTGTGCGCGACGCGGGCAAGCCCTCGGCGCGCCTGCTCGCCTGGGCGATGATCGCCGAGGGCGGCGACAGCGTCGATCTCGATGCGCTCAAATCGCACGCCGAGGCCGAACTGCCACCGCAGATGCGGCCCCGGATCGTGGTGGTCGACGATTTCCCGCGCACTGCGGGCGGCAAGGTCAACCTCGCGGCCCTCCCCGACCCCGGGCACCCCACGGCGCCCACCGCCAGATCCGCACCGATGACCGAGCTCGAGGCGCAGATCGCCAAACAGATCGGCGAGGTGCTGATGGTCGAAAACGTCGGCGCCGAAGACGATTTCTATGACCTTGGCGGCCATTCCCTGCTGGCGGCCGAACTGGTCGGGCGGATCGAGGTCAAACTCGGCCACAAGGTCAGCGTGGTCGATCTGCAACGGCAGCCGACGGCCCAGGGCCTCGCCGATGTCGTGGAGAGGGGCTCCACGGGCCCGCGCAACATCTTCGAGATCCAGCCGAAGGGGTGCAGATCGCCGCTGTTCGGGGTCCACATCCTGGGTGGGCTGGACAGCTACTACACGGCGCTTGCCGATGAACTCGGGCCCGACCAGCCGGTGCTCGGCGTCACCATCGGCGCACTGGCGCGCGACAAACCGATCGGGGTCGAAGAAACCGCGAAACGCTACTTCGACGAGATCCAGAAATTCCACCCGGACGGGCCGGTACATCTCGCGGCCGTGTCGCTCGGCGCCTATTTCGCCTGGGAACTGGCCTGGATGCTCAACGAAGCGGGCCGCGAGATCGGCCATTTCGCGCTGTTCGACGCGGACGGACCGGGCGGGCGCGACGCGCGCACCGGGCTTGCCGGGGTTCGGGCAAGCATCCAGACCGTGCAGCAGCGCGGCTACGGCGCTATCCCGGTTGCAATCCACAACCGGATTCAGGAATTTCGCTATGCCCGGATCGCCGCACGGATGAAAAAGCAGGCCGAGACCGGCGAGGGGATCGACATCCGCGACGGCAATGATTTCATCGCCTCGAACGATCTCGCGGTTGAAAGCTACGCGCCGAAGCCGCTGGCCGTGCCGTTTACGATCTATCGCTCCAACGAGAATTTCTTCGACACGGAAGAAGGCATCCGCAGCGGTCTTGGCTGGGAATCGGTGGCGCTTGCGGGCTACGAGGTGATCGATGTGCCAGGCGGTCACCTGACGATGCTGGAGCAGCCGAATGCAAAAACGCTCGCGAGCCACGTGGCCCGGGCGATGAACTCGTAGTCCTGGGGCGGCCACCCTGCGTGGCGTCCCCCCC
>DQCI01000231.1:0-2236 GCA_003545125.1 Paracoccaceae bacterium | reverse complement strand
TCCGGTGCGCCGCTTCGGTGTTGCCGAATTCCCGCGCCGCCGTGACGGCGGCGTGGAGACATCACACTAATGCCAGATTGTTCGCCTTGGATATGGCCGGGATGGCAAGCAAGGGATCGCACCGCGTGAAAACATCGATTGCAACCGTGTCAATTTCGGGCACGCTCGACGAGAAGCTGGAGGCCATCGCGGCCGCCGGCTATGACGGGATCGAACTGTTCGAACAGGATTTCATCGCTTTCGACGGCTCCCCCAGCGACTTCAGGCGGCGGGTGCAGGACCACGGGCTCGAGATCAGCATGTTTCAGCCCCTGCGCGATTTCGAGGGCCTTCCGGAGCCGCTCCGCGCGAAGGCGTTCGACCGGGCCGAGCACAAGTTCGACCTGATGCAGGCGCTCGGCACCGATCTCATGGGGATCTGTTCCTCGGTGCATCCGGCAGCACTCGGCGGGATCGACCGGGCGGCAGCCGACTTCCATGAGCTCGGCGAGCGTGCCGCGGCGCGGGGCCTGCGCGTCGGCTACGAAGCCCTGTCCTGGGGGCGTTACGTCAACGACCACCGCGACGCCTGGGAAATCGTGCGCCGCGCCGACCATGAGTGCATCGGCCTGATCCTCGACAGTTTCCACACGCTGTCGCGCAAGATCGACCCGAACACCATCCGCTCGATCCCCGGCGACAAGATCTGCTATGTCCAGCTCGCCGACGCGCCCGCCTTCGACATGGATGTGCTGTACTGGTCGCGCCACTTTCGCAACATGCCGGGCGAAGGCGACCTTGCCTGCACCGATTTCATGCGCGCGGTGATGGCGACCGGTTACGACGGGCCGATCAGCCTTGAGATTTTCAACGACCAGTTCCGCGGCGGTTGCACGGGCCAGGTCGCGCTCGACGGATACCGCTCGATCATCGCGACAATGGACGACGTGCGCCAGGCGGAACCGACGATCCAGGTGGATCTGCCGCCGATCCCGCCACGGGTGAAGGCCGCAGGCGTCGCTTATATCGAGTTTGCCACCCAGGACGAAGAGGCCCGCGAGATGGAGGGCCTTCTGGGCACGCTCGGGTTCGAAAAGGCGGGCACACACGCAAGCAAGGCCGCCACGCTTTGGCAGCAAGGCGAGGTACGGATCATTCTGAACGAGGAAACTACCGGCCATGCCGGCACCGCGTTCGAAAAATGCGGCACGACGATCTGCGATATCGGCTTCGCAGTTGCCGACGCAAAAGCGGCGATGGAACGGGTGATCGCGCTCGGATCAAAGCCATTCGATTCGGAGAAAGGCCCGGGCAGCGCCGATATTCCGGCGGTGCTCGGACCCACCAACTCGGTCCTGCATTTCATCGACGACAGCGCCGGTCTGGCGCGGATCTGGGAGAAGGAATTCGGGGTGAAAACCGCCGCCAAGGGCGCCGGCATCACCCACATCGACCACCACAACCAGACCGTATCGCATGACAACATGTTGTCCTGGGTGCTGTTCTACACCTCGACCTTCGACATGGTGAAATCGCCGATGATCGACGTGTTCGACCCCGACGGGCTGGTGCGCAGCCAGGTGGTGGAGAGCCCCGGCGGTGGACTGAAGGTCACGCTCAACGGTGCCGATTCCAACCGGACTCTGGCCGGGCGGTTCCTGTCCAGGTCGTTCGGCGCCTCGGTCCAGCACCTGGCGCTCGCGACCGATGACATCTTCACCACCGCCGAGGCGCTGATCAAGCGCGGGTTCGAGCCGTTGCCGATGCCGGAGAACTACTACGACGACCTTTCGGCGCGGTTCGATTTCCCCACCGGGTTGGTCAAGCGGATGCAGGAACGCGGCATCCTTTACGATCGCGACATGGACGGCGCGTTTTTTCAGCTCTACAGCCGGACATTCGCCCGGGGCATGTTCTTCGAGATCGTCCAGCGTGACCCACGCTACGCGGGCTTCGGCGCCGCCAACGCGCCGTTCCGCATCGCCGCCCAGAAACGGGCGCAGATCGCCAAGGGGTGAGCGCAGGAAGGTGCGGGCCCTGAAGGCGCGTACCACACCCGCCGCGATCCTCGACGACAGCGCAAGCCTGCGCCCATTCCGCCGGGTCGAGGGGCGGAAACGCTCTCCAGTTCGCCTCACTAAATTATGGCGAACAACACGTTATGGCGTAAACGTCAGTCACACAGTCGGATCGGCGGTGGATCCGGTCACAGCGGACCCGGAGCCCGTCGTGTGCCTCCACTACCCTGCGAGATAGG
>DQCI01000230.1:14475-34909 GCA_003545125.1 Paracoccaceae bacterium | reverse complement strand
GAACATTCAGTGGCAGGTCACCGGTATCGCGGTCGATACGGAAGCGACGCCGTATTCGGTAGACATATCGGTGGACGGTATCGTGTCCGCCTCGAATTCCGCAATCTGGTTCAGAGGCAACGGTGGTTCGGTTACGATCGGCGAAGACGGCGTGGTCCGCTCCGCGCTCACTTTCGGAATCGTATCCTTTGACTCCTCGACGGAGCAAATACACATCGGCAATGCCGGGCAGGTTATTGGAGCAGCCGGGATTATCACGGGTGCGGCCGATGACCGCATCGACAACAGCGGCACGATCCGGGGCCTGGGCGGAAACGCGATCATCGTTTCGGCAGGCAACGACACGATCACAAACAGCGGGCGGATCGTCGGCAATGTCCTGATTGGGGGTCGGCAACGACACATTCATCGCCGAAGCTGGCGGCACCGTTGACGGCACGATCAATGGCGGCTACGGCGACGACAAATACTGGATCGTGGGCAACGACCTGACACTGGCCGATGACAGCGGGACCGACAAGATCTTCAGCACGGTCAGCCACACACTGGGCGCCGATTTCGAGAACCTCAAGCTGAAGGGGGTGCAGGATCTCAATGGCACCGGCAACGCCAGCCAAAACGCTATTCGCGGAAACATTGGCGACAACACACTCAGGGGCCGCGCCGGCGACGACACGCTGGAGGGAAGAAAGGGCGCCGACAAGCTCTTTGGCGGTGCCGGCAACGACACCCTCGACGGCGGTCGCGGCTAGGACGTCTGCAAAGGCGGCGCCGGGGCAGATACCTTCGTGTTCGGCACCGGCAGCGGAAAAGACAAGATCATGGATTTCGACGCCGGGTCCGGCGCCGAGGACGTCGACCTGAGCGGCATGGCCTCGATCACCGGTTTTTCGGACCTCATGAACAACCATATGACGCAAGTCGGCCCAGATGTCGTGATCAACAGCGGCGGCGGCGGCGGCGGCGACAAGCTGACCTTGGTGGGGATCGACATCGGCGATCTGGGCGCCAGCGACTTCCTGTTCTGACCGGCGCGGCCCGGCGGGTACGCGTGCCGGGCCCGATAGCGGCGCCTGCGCGGCTCGCTGAGCCACCCGGATGGGGCGAGCAGGCCGCGAAATGGCGGGCGTGCGGCGTTTCGCACCCGCGCTCTTGCCTGCTGGCGCGCCGCCGTTATGCTGCGCGCACAGGAGGTTGCCGCAGTGCAGAAACTCACCGACCCATCCGAGATCGCCGGTTTTGCCGAGATCACGCCCGGCGCGCCCATCGCGGCGGGCCGCCATGGCGGTCGGGCGAAGTGTCTGCAGCGGCTGATGCGGCTCGAGATGCCGGTGCCACGCACGGTCGCACTCGATTTCGCCACCGTCGCGCGGATCTCGCGCGGGATTCTGCCCGATTTCGACGCGATGCTGGCCTGCTTCGGTTCCGATCCGCTGCTCTCGGTCCGGCCCTCCTCCGCAGATCCCGACTGGGGCGGACCGGGCGCGATCCTCAACATCGGCATGAACGATGCGCGGCATGCCAGGCTCGTCGAGAGCCACGGCGAGACGGCGGCCAATGCGCTCTATCTGCGCTTCATCCAGGCCTACGCGGTGCATGTCGCCCGGCTCGACCCGGATGAGTTCGAACCGGCGATCGAGCCGAACGCAGAAACGCTGCGCCGCGCGCTCACGGTCTACGAGGAAGAGGCGGACGAGGCCTTCCCGCAGGATGTGCGCACCCAGCTCGGCCAGGTGCTGCGCTCGATGGCGCGGGCCTGGGAGGGCACATCGGCCCGGCTGTTGCGCGAAGCCAAGGGCGCGCCGGCCGATGCCGGGCTTGGTCTCGTTGTGCAGGAGATGGCGTTGGGCCTGGGCCGCGAGCACTGCGGATCCGGCGTGATCCAGTTCGTCAACGGCAGCACCGGTCGGCCCGCGATCATCGGCCGCTACATGAGCCAGGCTCAGGGCCGTGACGCGCTCACCGACAAGCCGGCGCTGGAGCGCACCCAATATCTCGCCGCCGATCCGCGCGGCCCCTCCGTCGAGGAAAACCTGCCCGAGGTCTGGGCCGAGCTCATGGGATACGGCGATCTGTCGCGCCGGCGGCTGCGCGAAGAGATGCAGATCGAGTTCACGGTCGAGAACAACGATCTGCACATCCTCGACGCGGTGCGGATGACCCGTTCGGCGCGGGCCAATCTGCGGATCGCAGTCGCGCTGGCGAAGGACGGGATCATCTCCGAGGATGAGGCGGTGCTGCGCGTCCCGCCCCGGTCTTTGCCCGAGCTCATGCACAGCCAGGTCGACCCGGCGGGTGAGCGCGACGTGATCGGCCGGGGGATCGCCGCATCGCCGGGTGCTGCGACCGGCAAGATCGTCTTCACCGCCCGCGCGGCACAGGCGGCGCTGGCCCAGGACGAGCCTTGCGTCCTGGTGCGCCGCGAGACCAAGCCCGAGGACATCCGCGGCATGCATGCGGCCCATGCCGTCTTCACCGAACGCGGCGGCGTGACCAGCCATGCGGCGGTGATCGCGCGGGGGCTTGGCGTGCCTTGCGTCGTTGGCGCCGCGACGGTGCGGATCGACCACAGAGCCCAGACCTTGACGGCGGCCGACGGGCGGGTGTTTCGCGAGGGCGATGTGATCACCGTCGATGGCAGCGCGGGCGTCGCCCTCGCCGGCGCCGCGCCGATGCTCGCGCCGGCGCTGGGCGAGAGTTTCCGGCAGCTCCTCGCCTGGGCCGACGCGACGCGCGACATCGGCGTGCGCGCCAATGCGGATACGCCCGAAGACGCCCGCACCGCCATCCGGTTCGATGCCGAGGGGATCGGGCTGTGCCGGACCGAGCATATGTTCTTTGCCGAGGACCGGCTTCTGGCGATGCGCGAGATGATTTTCGCCGACGATGCCGACGACCGCCGGTCGATCCTCGAGCGCATCCTGCCGATGCAGCGGGCCGATTTCATCGAACTGTTCGAGATCATGGACGGCAAGCCGGTGACGATCCGGCTGTTCGATTTGCCGCTGCACGAGTTCCTGCCCTCCAGTCGCGAGGGCCTGCGCGAGCTTGCCGCCGCGCTCGATCTGCCGCTCTCGGATGTGACCCGGCGGGTGCAGGCGCTCACCGAGTTCAACCCGATGCTGGGGATGCGCGGCGTGCGTCTCGGGCTGACCGTGCCCGAGATCTACGACATGCAGGCGCGTGCGATCTTCGAGGCGCTTGCGGCGCTGGCACGCACGGGCACCGAGGTGGTGCCCGAGATCATGATCCCGCTGGTCTCGGCGCGCCGCGAGGTGGAAATCGTCAAGGGCCGCATCGACGCGGTGGCGGCGGCGGTGAAGATCGAGCTCGGCGCCCGGTTCGACTACCGCCTCGGCGTGATGGTCGAAACCCCACGCGCGGCGCTGCAATCGGGCGAGATCGCGCAGCATTGCGCCTTTCTTTCCTTCGGGACCAACGATCTGACCCAGATGACCTACGGGCTGTCGCGCGACGATGCGGGCCGGTTCATGGGGGCCTTCGTGACCCAGGGGGTGTACGCGGAGGACCCGTTCCACACCCTCGACACGGAGGGGGTGGGCGAGCTTCTGTCGATCGGCGCCGAACGGGCGCGGGCGGCCCAGCCCGGGCTCACGCTCTCGATCTGCGGCGAACACGGGGGCAACCCGGCCTCGATCGCGTTCTGCCGGCGCGCCGGGTTCGACTACGTGTCCTGCTCGCCCTTCCGCGTCCCGGTGGCGCGGCTCGCGGCCGCGCATTTCGCCATTCTCGACCGTGGCGCCAAACGTCCCGACCGGATGTATTGATTCCCACGCACGCAGCGGCCACGCGCCCTCCGGATGTGGGATCAAGACAACACGCAACCACAATATCTTGCGTGTTTGACCGGTGAATCGGCCAAATATCCCCGTCCGATAGACAAAAACCCGGGAATCGGGCTATTTTCACGGCATTGGAAACTGCGCGGTCGAGCCACCGGCTGCAAGGGGGGACAATGTATTTGACGATGTCGGCCGCACTCGCGGCCGCTTTGCTCGTCTGCGGGATGCTTGCCGGCCCGGTCCTGGCCGGCGCCGACAGCCCGCCGGTACTCAAGATTGCAAAGCTTGTCGCGCCAGCGGCCAGCCCGGCACGGAGCGCTGCCTCCAGCCCTGCGCCCGCCCGCCCCGTTTGGCCTGTCGTCGCGACCAAATCCGCTCCGGTTCCCGATGATCTGGCGGTACCCGGCCCGGACCATGTGCGGCGGACCCTGGCGCTGAAAGCCGACCTCGCCGGTGATGCGCCCTACCTTCATACCGATGCCTGGCTGCGGGCCCAGGCAGACGCCGCGGGCGGCGCCGAGTGGGAATGCCTGGCCCAGGCGCTCTATTTCGAGGCGCGGGGCGAGCGGGCAAAGGGGCTCTTCGCCGTCGCAGAGGTCATCCTCAACCGGGTCGACAGCAGTCGCTACCCCGACAGCGTCTGCGACGTGATCAACCAGGGCACGGGCCGGAAATACGCCTGCCAGTTCACCTATACCTGTGACGGGCTACCCGAGCATGTGACAGAACCGAAGGCTTGGGAACGGGTGGGCAAGGTCGCTGGTGCGATGCTCAACGGCGCCCCTCGGGTTCTCACCGACGGCGCGCTCTTCTACCACGCGACCCGGGTCAACCCGAGTTGGTCGGTGACCAAAGACCTGACCTCGACGATTGGCGACCATCGGTTCTACCGCTAGCGCGCGGGCGCCGTCGGCCAAGCCGCTTCGAAGCGGCTTCAAACGCGGTTTCGAAACCGCGTTGCACGGCGTTTCGAAACGCCGTCCGCGCCGCCTCTGGTGTCCGACCCGGGAATGGGCCATTCTGCGCCCGCAGAGGAGGGCCCGCCCGCATGACAACCGACATCCGCCTCGCTTTCGAGCATCCCAGCGCGCGCGCCGAGGCTGCGGGCCAGCCCAACAGGCCGCCCGACCGGATCTCGCTGCGCGATCATGAGGTCGATGCCGATATCGGGGCTTTCCAGCAGGAACGCGGCCGCCAGCAGCGGCTTGCCTTCAATGTCGTGGTCGAGGTGATCCCGCCCGGCAGGCCGCTCGACGACGACGTCGACCGCATCCTCTCCTACGATACGATCACCGAGGCGATTGCCCACGAGCTGGCCGAGGAGCGGCTGAACCTGCTCGAAACCCTGGCCCAACGCATCGCCGACAGGATCCTGCTGGCCGAGCAGGCGTTGCGGGTTTTCGTGCGGATCGAAAAGCTCGACCGCGGTCCGGGGGCGCTCGGCGTCGAGATCGTGCGCGCGCGCGGCGAGACCCCGCCGGCGATGTCGGACGAAGACGACCTGCCGCATCCGCGCGTGGTGTACCTCTGCAATGACGCGGTCATGTCGACGACCCTCTGCGCCATCCTCGACGCGCTGGAAGCCGGCGGCCAGCCGGCGATCCTCTGTGTCGGCGCCGCCGATACACCCAGGCCGGAAACCGGCCACGCGATGACCCAGCGCCGGATCGATCTGCTCGCCGTTGAGCAGAACGCCTGGGTGCTTGCCGCGCGCGATCCGCGTTGTGTCGTCGTCGCCACCCGGACCGAGCTCGACTGGGCTATGAAACATGGCCAGATCAGCGTCTGGGCGCCGTCCAAGATCGTACTCGACGCGGTTGACGGCCCCTCGGCCTCGCCCCGCGACGCGGCCGCTCTGTCGGCATGGTTCGCCGAGCTGATGCAGGCGACCGAGCTGGTCATGCTCGGCGCGCCGGCACCGGCGACCGACCTCCCGGTCCGCGCGCTCGCCGCGGGGGCGGTGCCATGACCGCCCGGCTGCGCCCGGTCGCGCGTCTCGGCGGCCGCTCCGCCGGGCACGGCGGCAGCCTCGCGGTTGCGGGCAGCCGGTTCGCCTGGTTCAACACCATCGAGCGCCGGGCCGCAGACGGCAGCACCAAGATGATCGGCCCGTCCGGGCTCGACGGCGCGGGCCGCGCCCGGCTGTCCGCGCCGCGCCCGGCGCTCGCGGGCCTTGGCCTCGATAGTCCGCGGGTGATGGGTATCCTCAATGTCACCCCCGACAGCTTCTCCGATGGAGGCGACTACGCCGGGCGCGCGGCCGCGGTGGTCCGGGCCCGGGAGATGGCCGACGACGGGGTCGACATCATCGACATCGGCGGCGAAAGCACCCGCCCCGGCGCGGCCGAAGTGTCGGTTTCCGACGAGATCGCCCGCACCGCGCCGCTGATCGCCGAGATCCGCGCGGCCGGTGTCAGCACTCCGATCTCCATCGATACGCGGAAATCCGCTGTCGCCGAGGCGGCACTGTCGGAAGGCGCCGATATTGTCAATGACGTCGCCGCGTTCACCTTCGATCCCGAGCTTGCCGGGCTGTGTGCGAGCCGCGAGGTGCCGGTCATCGTGATGCATGCCAAGGGCACGCCCGAGACGATGCAGCAGGGTCCGACTTACGCGGATGTGACAGGGGAAGTTCTTGATTTCTTGGAAGAACGCATTGTTTTCGCCCAGGGGCAGGGGATCGCGCGCGACCGGATCGTGACCGACCCGGGGATCGGGTTCGGCAAGACGGGGGCCCATAACCTGACCCTTTTGCGCGACCTGGCCGCGTTTCACGACCTCGGCGCGCCGGTGTTGCTCGGTGCGTCACGCAAGCGTTTCATCGGCGAGATCGGGGGTGCGGCGCACGCGAAGGACCGGCTCGGCGGCTCGCTGGCGGTGGCGCTGCACGGCGTGTCACAGGGTGTTCACATCCTGCGTGTCCATGATACTCAAGCCACCATTCAGGCGCTGCGGCTGTTTGCGGCGCTCAACAGCGACAAGACGGAAGAAGAGTGAACCGATGAGCCGGAAATTCTTTGGAACCGATGGGGTGCGCGGTCTCGCCAACACCCCTCCGATGACCGCCGAAATGGCGTTGAAACTCGGCGCCGCCGCAGGCAAGTTTTTCCGCCGCAACAACGGCGACAGCGAACACCGGGTGGTGATCGGCAAGGATACGCGGCGCTCGGGCTACATGCTGGAGAGCGCGCTCACCGCCGGGCTCACCTCGACCGGCATGAACGTGCTGCTGCTCGGCCCGGTGCCGACACCGGCCGTGGGGCACCTCACCCAGTCGATGCGTGCCGATCTCGGGATCATGATCTCGGCCTCGCATAACCCGTTCCACGACAACGGGATCAAGCTGTTCGGACCGGACGGGTTCAAACTCTCGGACAAGGACGAGGCGGCGATCGAGGCGCTGCTCGAGCAGCAGATCGATCTTGCCCGACCTGCGAATATCGGCGGCGCAAAACGTATCGACGAGGGCCGCCACCGCTATGTCGAATTCATCAAGACGACGTTTCCATCGGCCAAGAAGCTCGACGGCCTCAAAGTGGTGGTCGATTGCGCCCACGGGGCGGCCTACCGCGCCGCGCCGGAAGCGCTCTGGGAGCTCGGCGCCGAGGTGGTGCCGATGGGCGTGGCGCCGGACGGCCTCAACATCAACGATCGCGTCGGCTCGACCGCGCCCGACGCGGCGGTGGCGAAGGTTCTGGCGGAAGGGGCGGATCTCGGTATCTGCCTCGACGGCGACGCGGACCGGGTGACGCTGATCGACGAGAAGGGCCGGATCGCCGACGGTGACCAGGTGATGGCGCTGTTCGCCAAGCACTGGGCGGAAGATGGACGGCTCAACCACGGCACGCTGGTGGCAACGGTGATGTCGAACCTCGGGTTGGAGCGGTTCCTCGACGGCGCCGGGCTGTCGCTCCTGCGCACCGCGGTCGGCGACCGCTATGTCGTGGAGGCAATGCGCGCGGGCGGGTTCAACCTCGGCGGCGAGCAATCGGGGCATATCGTGATGACCGACTTCGCCACCACCGGTGACGGGCTCCTGTCGGGCCTGCATTTCCTCGGTGAAATGGTGACCTCGGGCAAGCGCGCCTCGGAGCTGTCGGAAGTGTTCGAGACGATTCCCCAGATGTTGAAAAATGTGAGATTTTCTTCCAAAAAGGCACCTCTTGATAGTAATAATGTTCGAAAAGTTATCGAACAGGGGGAAGCACGCCTGGCTGGAACCGGCCGTCTCCTGATCCGGAAGTCGGGCACGGAGCCGCTGATCCGGGTGATGGCGGAATGTGAGGACGAGGTGGTAATGACGGAGGTCGTCGACAGTATCGTGGGAGCGGTGAGCGAAGCCGCCGGGTAGACGTCCGGGCTGCGCCCGAACGCGCCTGCGGCGAGCAGGCCGGGGGGCTTCGCCCCCCGGGGACAGCGCAGCCGAAGTTCTTCATAACATCAGAGCAACGCCCGCGCCGGGTATTCATCGTCGGATCGCTCCTGAAAGGGCGGTTCCGGCGGTGCGCCGCCAACACCCGACTGGCCCCGATCGCAGTTGGGGTCCAGCGTTCTGCCTCACCGGTGCGCGAACAGATGGTCCGTGAATCCGCTTGCCCTAACCGTAAGAATCCGCTTACCGTAAGTCATGCCTTACGCTGAGTCCTTCGCCGCGCTCGCAGACCCGACCCGCCGCCAGGTGTTCGAGATGTTGGCCGCAAAGCCGATGCCAGTCGGCGCGCTCGCGGAATGTTTGCCGGTCTCGCGTCCCGCGGTTTCGCAGCACCTCAAGGTTCTGACCGATGCGGGCCTCGTCGCGGCGCAGCCCGAGGGCGCACGGCGGATTTATTCCGTCCGCCGCGAGGGGCTCGCGGAACTGCGCGCCTGGATCGACCGGTACTGGGACGATGTCCTGGCGGGGTTTCATCAGGACGTCATGAACCAGACAGGAGAAGACCATTGACCGACCCAATCGTGAAAACTCTCGATCTACGCTGCGCCGCTGCCCGCGCCTTCGACATTTTCACCCGCGACACCGCGCGCTGGTGGCCGGGCAGCCATTCGGTCTCGTCAGGCGCTGGTAAAGTGCCGCAGGCGGTCACGATCGAGCCGAAGCAGGGCGGCGCGGTTTACGAGACCATGCATGACGGCAGCCGCTGCGACTGGGGCCGGGTGCTTGAATTCGAAGACGGCGTGCGCGTGGCGATGACCTGGCACCCCGGTAACAACGCCGACAATCCCACGCGGGTCGAAGTGGCCTTCGAAGACCTTCCTGGCGGCGGCTCGCGGCTCACGCTCACGCATTCCGGCTGGGAGGCCTGGGGCGACGATGCGGGGACGCGCCGCGGTCATTACAGCGCCGGTTGGGATGTCGTGCTGGGCGAGCATTACCTGCCCGCCTGCGGGTAAGCGCCTCGAAACCCGATAAAAAAGCCCCGGGGGTTTCCCGGGGCTTTGCTATTGCCTGATCGCGTCGCGTGTCGCGGATCAGTTCTTTTCCTTGTCGACCATCTTGCCAGCCGAGATCCACGGCATCATGCCGCGCAGTTTCTCACCGACCTCCTCGATCTGGTGGGCGTCGTTCATCCGGCGGGTGCCCTTGAAGAACGGCTGGCCAACCGTGTTCTCGGTCATGAAATCGCGCACGAATTTGCCAGTCTGGATGTCGGTCAGGATGTCCTTCATCACCGCCTTGGTCTCGGTCTTCGGCAGCACCCGCGGACCCGAGACATATTCGCCGTATTCGGCGGTGTTCGAGATCGAGTAGTTCATGTTGGCGATGCCGCCTTCATAGATCAGGTCGACGATCAGCTTCACCTCGTGAAGGCATTCGAAATAGGCCATCTCGGGGGCGTAGCCCGCCTCGACCAGGGTCTCGAAGCCAGACCGGATCAGCTCGACGAGGCCGCCGCAGAGCACCGCCTGCTCGCCGAACAGATCGGTTTCGCATTCCTCGCGGAAGTTGGTCTCGATGATACCCGAGCGGCCGCCGCCGATGGCCGAGCAATAGCTCAGGCCGATTTCAAGCGCTTTGCCGGAGGCGTCGTTATGCACCGCGACGAGGCAGGGCACGCCGCCGCCCTTGACGTATTCGCCGCGCACCGTGTGGCCCGGGCCCTTCGGCGCCATCATGATCACGTCGACGCCGGGCTTCGGCTCGATCAGGCCGAAATGCACATTGAGGCCGTGGGCGAAGGCGATCGCGGCGCCGTCGCGCAGGTTGTCGTGGACGTATTTCGTGTAGGTCTCGGCCTGCAATTCGTCGGGCATGGTGAACATGATGAGGTCGCACCAGGCGGCGGCCTCGGCTAGCCCCATGACCTTGAGCCCTTCGCCTTCGGCCTTCTTGGCGCTGGCCGAGCCTTCGCGCAGCGCCACGACGACGTTCTTGGCGCCGCTGTCGCGCAGGTTCAGCGCATGCGCATGACCCTGGCTGCCGTAGCCGAGGATGGCCACTTTCATGTCCTTGATGAGATTGATGTCGCAATCCTGGTCGTAGTAGACGCGCATGTCGCGGGCTCCTTTGAAGTGTCGTTCCGGTGCGCATTCTAACCAGACGAGCCGTATGGCGTTTGCAAATGTGGGTGCGTTTGCGGTATTGATGCAAGACCAATTCGGAAAAGTGGCGAAGTTCGGAGAAATCATGCAGATCGACGATACCGACCGACGGGTATTGCGTCGGCTTCAAGCGAATCCGGGGGCGCGTGTCGGCGAACTGGCCGAGCGTGCCGGTGTCACCCCCACCACCTATTCTCGCCGGCTCGACCGGCTCAGCAAAGCCGGTGTGATCCGCGGCCAGCATGCGGTGATCGATTGGACGGCGCTTGGGTGGGAGGTGGAAGTGAGCTTGCGCTTCACCCTCGACAAGACCGATCCGCGCGCCTTCGACGAGTTTCTGGCGGCCGCCCGGGAGGTGCCGGAGGTGACCGAGATTCAGACCTTTCTCGGCCGGGTGGATGTGCGGCTCCACGTGATCGCGCGCGACATGGGACACTACCAGCAGATCTACCGGCAGAAGATCCTGGTGCTGCCGCATATCGCCGATATCGAGGCGTTGATGCAGGTTGCGGTGATCGCCGAGCAGGAGGGGCTGCCGCTGTGATCGGGCTGGACGAGACGGACCGTGCGTTCCTGCGCGCACTGGAGGCGGATGCCACGCTCTCTGCGGGTGCGCTCGGCGGTCGTTTCGGGCTGTCGCAACCGGCGGCCTGGCGGCGGCTGAAACGTCTGACCGAGGCGGGCGTGTTGCGCGGACGTCGCGTGGATCTCGACCGTGAGGCGCTGGGCTTTGGCGTCACTGTTTTCCTTGGGGTGAAACTCGCCACCAAGGGCCGTGTCAGCCTCGAGGATTTCGAACGCGCGGTGCGCGCCATTCCCGAGGTGCAGCTGGTCCACCATGTGCTCGGCCTCTACGACTACCGTCTCAGGGTCGTCGCCCGTGACCTCGCCGATTTCGAACGCGTCCTCAGGCGGCGGATCATGACCCTGCCGGGGGTCGGCGAAGTCGAGGCAAACGTGCTTCTGTCCGAGGAACGCCGGCCGGGGCCGCTCTAGGCGATCCGCCGGGCAGGGCCGGTCGCGCGGCTGGCTTGGCGCTGGGCATCGGTCATGGCGGCGCTGAGCGGGCCGGGCGTGAGCATGAAGGTCATCGCGTTGCCAATTCGCTGCCGCCGAATGAGCCCGCCACGTTCCATAATCTCGAGGTGATGGGAAAGGGGGGTCTTGCGGTATCCGGTGGCCGACATGAGCGCAGTGAAGCTCCGGCCGGCTTCCGGATTGGAGACAAGCAGGCGGAAAAGGCGTGCGCGACGCGGATGAGCAAGCGTGTTGAATGCGGTGGCGAGTCTTTCGTCGATGGTCATGGAGGCTCCAATGTGGATCTGGTGATGGGACCATCAAAGCATGAAAAGGTTGCCAGCGCGTAAACACTGGAGGGCGGGCAATCGAGCCGGTTTCATTGGGGAATTTCGGGATCCCTGCGCAACCGGTTTCCTAGGAACCCGGGGTCGGTTTCCTAGGAAACCGGCAGGTCCGGATGTGGCGGCACGCGGACCCTTCAAACAGGCCCGGGCCCTTCAGGACCTGGCCTGCCGCGTTACAATCTCGCAGATCGAAACACGCGCTCGCCCCTCACACCAATCCGGCCTCCGCCATCAGTCGTTCCGTCTCGGCGGCCACCAGGGCGTCGGCGCCCGCGCCCTGGACCGGGACTTTGCCGACTTCCAGAAACAGCGGTGCGGCGAAAGGTGTCACCCGGTCGCCCACCACGTGGTCGACCAACCCCCGCGTCCGCGCCAGCATCTCCTCGATGCGGCCGAACCCGATCAGCCCACGCATCGCCTCTTCCCGGGTGATGTCGAGCAGCAGGTGGCCGGGGTCGTATTTGCGCAGCGTGTCGTAGAGGATGTCGGCCGAAAAGGTCGCCTGGCGGGCGTTCGCCCGCTTGCCGGGGAAGTTCCGCGGCGTCAGCCCGGCGATGGTCGCGGCCGTCTTGAAACTGCGTTTCATCAGGGCGTTCTCGGCGAGCCAGCCTTCCAGCCCGTCGACCAGTCCGCCGTGATCGATCAGCGTCACCGGGTCGCGGATCTGTTCGAGCGACCAGATCAGCGTCGCGTAGTCGGTGGCAACGAAGCCCAGGGGGCCGAGCCCGGCCTCCTCCATGCGGCGGGTCAGAAGCAGCCCCAGGGTCTGCTGTGCGCCGCGCCCGGCGAACCCGTAGATGCAGGAATGCGCACGGCCTTCGTAGGGAAAGCTCTCGACAAGCAACCGTCCTGCCTCGGGCAGTTTCGAGACCTCCGCCTGCAGGCGGATCCAGTCGCGGGTGTGATCCGGGAGCGCCGAGAGGTCGCCCCGATGCAGGAGGTCGAGGATACGGTCCGAAAGCTGTGTCGAGGTCGAGAACTTCGTGCCCATGAAGACCGCGACCTTCGGCTTGCGTCCACGGTCACGGCTCACCTCCACGTGCATCTCCTTGAGGCTCTCGAAACGCACGATCTTGCCGCCCATCAGGAAGGTGTCGCCGGGCACCAGCGCGGCGGCGAAGGCCTCCTCCACCTCGCCGAGCGCCCCCCGTGCCCCGCGCATCCGCACTTTTAGCGTGTCGGTATCCTGGATCGTGCCGAGGTTCATGCGGATGAGCTGGGTCGCGCGCGGATCGCGCAATTGCCAATACCCGTCGGGGCGGTGCTGCAGCCTTTGCCAGCGGTCATAGGCCCTTAGCGCGTAGCCGCCGGTGGCGACGAAATCGAGGCAGGCGTCGAAAGCCGCGCGGGTGAGACTGGCATAGGGCCCGGCCCGCACCACCTCGCCGTAGAGCGCCGCCGCCTCGAACGGCCCCGAACAAGCGCGGATCAGGATGTGCTGGCAGAGCACATCCCTCGGCCCGGCCCCCCGTGGCTCGCCGTCGAGATCGTGGGCCAGTGCCGCCTCGATCGCCGCCTGGCACTCGATCACCTCCCAGCGGTTGGCCGGCAGCAGCAGGGCCTTCGAGGGCGCGTTGTAGCGGTGGTTGGCGCGTCCGATCCGCTGGACCAGGCGCTTGACGTTCTTCGGCGCCCCGACCTGGATCACCAAGTCCACGTCGCCCCAGTCGAGCCCGAGGTCGAGCGTGCCGGTGCAGACGATCGCCTTGAGGCCGCCCGCCACCATCGCCGTCTCGACCTTCTCGCGCGCAGACCGCGCCAGCGAGCCATGGTGGATGCCGATCGGCAGGCTGTCTGCGTTGGCGAGCCAGAGGTGGTGAAAGAAAATCTCCGCCTGGGCGCGGGTGTTGTGAAAGATCAGCGTCGTATTGTGCCGGCGCACCTCGTCGAGCACCTCGGCCATCGCGTAGCGCCCGCCGCCGCCGGACCAGGGCGGCGGTGCCTCGGTTGTCAGCATCCGGATATCGGGGGCGGGGCCGGGATCGGCCTCGAGCACCGCGGCGCCGCCGGCATTGAAGTAGCGCGCAAGGGCTGGCGGATCCTCGACCGTCGCCGACAGCCCGACGCGCCTGAGCCCCGGCGCCAGGGCTTCCAGCCGGGTCATCAGCAGCATCAACTGGTCGCCGCGCTTCGAGTCCGCCAGCGCATGCAGCTCGTCCACAACCACCCGCTTCAAGGTGCCGAACATCCGCGGCGCGTCCGCGTAGGAGAGCAGCAGCGCGAGGCTCTCGGGCGTTGTAAGCAGGATATGCGGTGGATCGGCGCGCTGGGCCTTCTTGCGCGTCTGGCTGGTGTCGCCCGAGCGGTCGTCGACCCGGATCCCCAACCCCAGCTCCGTGATCGGCCCGGTGAGGTTGCGGCGCATGTCGGCGGCCAGAGCCTTGAGAGGTGAAATGTACAAAGTGTGCAAGCCAACTACCGGGTTTTCGATCAAGTCGGCCAATGTAGGCAGGAATCCTGCAAGTGTCTTTCCGCCGCCGGTCGGGGCGATCAGCAGCGTCGCGTGGTCTTGCCCCCGCGCCAACATGGCGAGCTGGTGCGGGTGCGGGGTCCAGGACTTGGCCTTGAACCAGGCGGCGAGGGCGGGCGGGAGCGCGGACATGGGCCGAGGGTAGGGAGCGGCCGGGGAAAACAAAAGCCAAGATCGCGACGGAACCGCGCGGTGCCCGCGTTTCCTAGCCATTGCGGACGCACACAAGGCGCGAGACAAAGAAGAGCCTGCGCGGCCGGGCAACGCCGCTGATCATCGGCAGCTTCCTGATCATGGGTGTCAGTGGGATCGTGATGTTCGTCCATGTCGAAACCACTATGGCGAAGGTGATCCACGAATGGGCCGGCTGGGTCATGGTTGCCGGTGCCGTCGCCCATCTCGTCCTCAACTGGCGCGCCTTCACCAGCTATTTCAAACGCCCGCTCGCGACCGGGATCATGGCGGCGAGCGCGGTACTGCTCGCGCTCAGCTTCCTGCCGGGTGGGCCGGCGCAAAGCACCGGCGATATCACCCGCACCGCCATTGCCGCGCTGTCGGGCGGCCAGATCGGGACCCTCGCGGAGTTTGCCGGGTCCGACACCGAAACCGCACTTGCCGAGCTTGGTGCGGCCGGATTTGAGGTGCATTCGGATGATACGCCGGCGCGCCGTTCGGGCGGTGATCGCATGGCGCAGGTGGTGATCATCACCACGATCTTCACCCGCCAACCCCCGATCCCGCGGCCGCGACAAGGACGCGACCCGTCCTGGTCGTCCGCCGACCTGGCGACCCCACCGGCGAAGCCACGCCCGATGAGCGCGCCGCAGGGGGTGGAGGCGGTGACCCGGAACCGCGACGGCGCGCCTTGGGCGCGCAGGATTGTCTGAGGGGTGGCTGTCCGGAGGATCGTGCGGCGCGCAATTCTCCACCCGGCAAGCGTTTCCCCGGACGGGAAACACCGCAAAGGTCTCAAGCTCTCCGAAGCTTTGGGCGCCAAGCAAACAGCACGGGGCAGCAACACCCCGCCCCGTTCTCTTGGTCGCAATGCCCGATGGCAGCAGCATCCGCCGACCGCCCGGTCGCATCATCCGCCCGGGCGTCGCGCGTCAATGCACGATCTTCTCCTCGCGCACGAACATGTTCGCCCAGGCCCGGTCGATCAGCTCCGGGGTCATCTGGTAGGGGATGCCCTCGAAATCACAGACGGAGATCATCTGGTCGATCAGGAAGATCGGCTGGTAGTTGGCGTAGATGTTGTCGATCGTCGGGTATTTCTTCTTCAACAGGTGGATCAGCGAGGCCTCGTCGAGCGGCATCCCCCGCTTGCGCGCGACCAGTGAGAAGATTTTCAGGAAATCCTCCTGGGTCGGCCCGTCGATCTTGATCTTGAAGAAGATCCGGCGCAGCGCCGCCTTGTCGAAGATCTCGTTGGGGTGGAAGTTGGTCGAGAAGATCACCAGGGTGTCGAAGGGCACCTCGAATTTTTCGCCCGATTGCAGGGCGAGGATGTCTTTCGATTCCTCGAGTGGCAAAATCCAGCGGTTGATCAGCGCCTGCGGTGGTTCCGACTGGCGACCGAGGTCGTCGACGATGAAGACGCCGCCGGTCGACTTGAACTGCAGCGGCGCCGAATAGGTCCGTGCGACGGCGTTGTACTTGAGGTCGAGCATGTCGAGCGTCAATTCGCCGCCGGTGATCACCGTCGGTCGGTCACACAGTACGTAGCGCTGGTCGAACCGGTTTGCCGTGCGCCGCAGCGAATTCGGGTCCTCCGACATGTCCGTGGCCGCCGTGTGCACGATCGGATCGTAGACGGTGATGACCTGACCGTTGTAGACCACCGCGCGGGGGATGTAGATCTTGTCGCCCAGCGCGTCGCGAATGCCGTTGGAGATCGACGACTTGCCGTTGCCGGGGGGGCCGTACATCAGGATCGAGCGGCCAGAGCCGACCGCGGGGCCGAGGTGGTCGAGCAGTTCCGACGGCAACACCAAGTGGCCCATCGCGGCGGTGAGCTGCGCGCGGGTGATCTGGACATTGCGGATCGACTGGCGCTTCATCTGTTCGTTGTAGCGATCGATTGGCACCGGCATCGCGCCGTAATACTCCGACTGGCTGAGCGCATCGAGCGCGCGGGCCTTGCCGGTATCGGACAGCCGGTAGCCGACCTCGCTGCCGGCGCCGGCATGCAGCGTGCCGAGTGCCTCGACCATGCCCTGGCTGCGGGTGTCGTCGATCAGGTCCTGCACCACCCGGCTCGGCACGGCCAGCACGCGTTCGAGATCGGAGACCATTTCCAGGTTCATCCGGAACATCGTCTTCAAAAGGATGTCGCGCATCATCACCGGCGTGAGCCCGGTGTCGACCAAGGTTTTGCACGCAGGCGGCGCCTGCACGTTGGACATGGGTTGCATGTTCATGGGTCTGCTCTTTTTTGTTTCCGGCCTGTATTCTTTTTCCGCGATTCTACCCGTCTGTTGCCATTCCGGCAACACAATCGGCGGATAGCACCATCACGGATCCGTCCAGGGTGGATGTTGCCGGACAAATGGGACGAAAAAACGACCGTGAGGACAGCGAGGGCAGAATGACGCGACCTTCTTCGGGGTTACTGGGTGCCTTTCTTTTTGCCGTGGCGCTGGCGCTCGCGGGCGCGGGCCTTGCCAAGGGCGGGCTCTATATCGGCAAGCACGAGGGCGACACGCTGCACCTGTTGCAGATCGTCCTGCGCGAGGCGCGCGGGCAATGGCCGCATCTCGATTTTCAGTCCCCGATCGGGGTATTGGCGGCCGCGCCGATCGCCCTTTTCGTCTGGCTCGGGGCCGGTATCGGCCACGCGTTCCTCTACGCCCAGGCGCTGGCAGCAGGGCTGGCGTTGCCGGCGATCTGGTGGGTGGCGGCGAGCCGGTTTCGCGGCGGCACCGCCTATCTCTTCGGCGCGCTGGTGCTGGTCCTGATCCTCGCGCTGGTGCACGGCGAAGCGGACCGGTCGGTCTCGATCTCGATGCATTACAACCGCTGGGCCTGGGCGGCGGCCTTCGTCGCCATCGCCTGCGCCATGCTGCCGGGCGAGGACGAGTTCCGCTCCCCGGTGGCGGACGGTCTGGTCATCGGCGGTGCGCTCGCGGTCATGGCGCTCATCAAGATCACCTATTTCGGCGCATTCGTGCTTCCCGTCACGGTCGCGCTCATTGGGCGCCGCGCCTGGCGGACCATCGGTGTCGCCGCGGCCACCGGCCTCATGGTCGCCCTCGCTGTCACCTTGCTCGCCGGCACGCCGTTCTACTGGCTCGCCTACCTGCGCGATCTGTTCACGGTCATGGCCAGCGAGGTGCGCCCACGACCCTCGCTGCCGCTGGCGGCCGTGGTCGGCGCACCGAGTTACATGGGCGGCAGCATCGTCCTGCTCCTCGGCGTGGTCCTCTTGCGCCAATCCGGGCGCAGGCTCGAGGGGTTGGTGCTGCTCCTCCTGGTGCCGGGCTTCTTCTACGTCACCTACCAGAATTTCCGCAACGATCCGCAGTGGCTCTGGCTTCTGGGCCTCTTGCTGTTCACCCTGCGCCCCGCCCGCGAGCACACCATCGCGCTCGGGTGGGACGCGAGACAGGCGCTGCTGATCGCTGCCGTGGCCGCGGCCGCCTTCTCCGCGCCCTCAGCCCTCAACCTCGCCTATTCGCCTTTCCGCCATCTCGTCACCGACACGAGTACTTACGTGCCGCTGCTGCCGGGCTCCGGCGTTCACACCGACCTCCAGACGCCCCGGATCCGGGCGATGCGGCTCAACGCCACGGTGGCGCTGGATACTCCCGGACAACCCTTCGCCGCCTACCACGACCCCGAGGTACGCAAACACGCGGCGACCTTCAACGGCGAGATCTGGCCCGATTGCCAGGTCGAGCTCGGCACCATCTCCTGGTTCGAGGCGCTGTCGGACGACCTCAAGGCCTCGGGCCTGACGGCGGCCAAAACGCTCTTCGCCGCCGACATCCTGTCGTCTTTCTGGCTCTACGGTGCCGCCGAGCCACTCCCCGGCGCCGCGCCCTGGTACTACGGCGGGTTGCCGGGCTGGGCGGCGGCCGACTACCTCCTGGTTCCGCTCTGCCCGCTGTCGACCAAGGTCCGCAATCTGATCCTCGACGAGATCACCGACAGCGGCACGGCGTTGACCGAGGTCCGCCGCAACGATTTCTACGTCCTCTTCGCCAAGGCGCCGGCGTCTCCCTGACCGGGTCCCGGGTGACGGGTTATTGCCGAAATACCTCGGCCGGACGCAGGCGCTTTCTCCCGGGCGGTCGCTTCCGCTAACCTTGTCCCCGAGGGAATTTGGTTTGGGGATTCGGATGGAACATTTAGTGCCCAGAATACTATTGGGCTTGAAAAAGCCCTTCTCCGCGGGCGCGCGCAAGAAACGGATGCGGATGTTCATCGACACGATGGGGATCGCGGGCGGGGAGCGGATCGTCGATTTGGGCGGCACCCCGGAGTTTTGGCTCGACTGCCCGCACAGTCTCGACATCACCATCATCAACCTGCCGGGGTTCAACGATCCCGATCCGCAGCCGACGCATCACAACCTGACCCTGCTCGAAGCCGACGCGCGTGATGTCGACATGTTCGAGGATGGGGAATTCGACATCGCCTTTTCAAACAGCGTGATCGAACACGTGGGCGACGGCAACCGGCAGGCCGAAATGGCCCGCGAAAACGCTCGGCTCGGCAAGGGGTACTGGGTCCAGACGCCGTCGATCCGGTTTCCCATCGAGGCGCACAACCACATGCCATTCTGGTGGTTCTGGCCAAAATGGCTGCGCAAGAACACCTTGCGCCGCTGGCACCGCAGATTTCCCGACTGGGCCGAGATGATCGAGGAAACCCGCGTCATTCTGCGCGAGGACTTCGAAATGATGTTTCCGGACGGCGAGATCATCGTCGAACGCAAGTTCGGCTTCACCAAGTCCTACATCGCCCACAGATCGCCCGCCTGACCCGAGGCCGATGGTACCGGCTTGGACTGACCCGTCTCGACCGGCCCGAGCTGTCCCGACCTGCGGATCACCGTCAAAGGTGGATCCCGTATGATCCGCGTCAAGGCGTGATAGGTGATCGGACAATGACATGCCGGATGTAACGCGCGACGAGAACAACGGAGGTGAGCGTGATGGCAACTCTGTTTGGGGATACATTCGGCATATTCACTGGAGAAGAACACGGCAAGCGATAGATTCTGGTCTTGCCCGACGATGAAGGGGGCAGTGCTTTTGGCGATGCCTATGAAATGTACGATCGGTCGAAAGGGGGAAATGACAAACTGATCGGGGGTGACAATACACGCAGCTGGCTGTTCGGCGACGCTTGGCGGATGTTTGACGCTGCGCGTGGTGGCAACGACGTGCTCAAAGCGGGCGACCACAGTTTCGACACCCTCTACGGCGACGCGCGTTACATGTTCGACCACACCCGTGGCGGCAATGACAGGTTGACCGGCGACAACGGCAGCACCAACAACATGTACGGCGACGCGAGCACCCTGAATGACGATGCGCGAGGCGGCGACGACAGGCTGATCGGCGGTGATGACAGCGACAACCGGTTGATCGGCGACGCCTCCACGATGAAGGACGCCTCCGTCGGCGGTGGTGACCGGCTGGTCGGGGGCGACGACAGCACCTACGCTCTCTATGGTGACGCCTATTCGATGTACACCGGCAAGGATCCGACCATTGCGACAGACACGTCGCAAGGCGGCGATGACACGCTGGTCGGCGGCGATAACAGTGACAACAGGCTGTTTGGCGACGCATACTACATGTCGGCCGACAACGTCGGCGGCGATGACAAGCTCGTGGCTGGTGACGGCGGCTACAACGTCCTCTATGGCGAGGCCTACGCCATGTACGGCAACGCCGTGGGCGGTGACGACAGGTTGGTGAGCGGCACCGGTGTCAATCACATGGTCGGCGATGCCAAGGTCATGAAAGATGATGCCGTCGGTGGTGCCGACACCTTCGTGTTTGCCCCGGGCGGGGGCGATGATTTCATCCACGACTTCGATCCGCTCGAAGGCGACCTGATCGACGGGCGCGCGCATGGCTTCGACAGCCTCGATGACATGACGATCACCGATCTTGGCGCCGATACCCTGGTCGAGTTCGGCGACGACAGCGTGACCCTCGTCGGGTTCGACGATCCGAGCCTGCTCACGGCAGACGAGTTCATTTTCGTCTGATCTGGTCTGCGCAGGATCGGCTCCGGGCATCCAG
>DQCI01000230.1:2761-14394 GCA_003545125.1 Paracoccaceae bacterium | reverse complement strand
GAGGGTTCGTGAGGCAACGCCCCCCAAATCTACTTCCGCCCAGGAAACGCCGATTGCGGGGATTGACCACGCCAACGGCGTTGCCTCGGAACGCACTCTAATTGCAGGATTCTTTCCTGTCGACGGCGTATGGGGAAACAAAATGTTGCACGCGATTGCCCGGGCCGGGCAGGGCGGCGGGCCGGTCGCTTCGCCCGGGGGTCGCCCGCGCATGGACAGTTAGCGCTAAATGTAATGAAAACAGAAGCTTGGACCCCCGTCCGAGTTCGCCCACCCTTCGCGCGGCCTGCGTTTCGACCCCGGACAGGCGTCAGGCGCTCCAGAGCCCTCCGGCCAGGAGGTAGATCGCCAATGCGCTGGCGAGGCAAAGCCCCATCGGGAAGTCCTTGCGGGTCCAGCTTTCCCAGTCCGGGGTGTGGGCGCGCACCCATTTGCTCGCCCGTGCGATCCGGTGCAGGGTGAAGCCGAGGATCACCACCGCTGCCAACAGGTAGATGAAAGCGAGCGTGTCCTGCCGGGCGATGAATGGCGCCATGACGGCCGCGAATTTCGCGTCGCCCGCGCCAAACCCGCCGGCCATGTTGGCGACGAACCCGATCACCAGCACCACCGCGAGATGCGCCCAGCGCCAGGCCCAGGTTTCGAAGCTCCAGATACCGGTGGCCACGACGACGAGACCGACAGCGGCAAAGACCCCGGCCAGCGCCAGCACGGCGACATTCGGGATCTTCATGCGCGACATGTCCGACCAGGCCACCCAGACCGCGATCGGCAGCACGAAGGGCAGGAACCACAACGCCGCCGCGGCACCTTGTTGGGTCACCAGCATCGGTTAGCCCCGCTGCACGTCGGCTTCGAGGGCGCGCAGCGATCGCACGGCCTCGTCGAAATGCTGCGGGTGGGTCTCGACCGCCTCTTCGAGCAATGTCTTGCCCATCGACACGTCGCCCTGTTTGATCGCCGCCAGCGCCAGCGTGTAGAGCAACTGGGCGCGCTCGATCTGGGTCATGGAGATCGCCGGGATGTCGTATTTGCGCTGGCCGCCGCGGGCCATCATCAGGTTGTTCTTGGCGGTGAACATCGCGCTGTCATAGGTCAGTGCCTCGAGAAACAGCTTCTCGGCGCCCTTGTATTCGCCGCGCGAGAGTTTCGAGAACCCCCAGTTGTTGAGCGTGCGCGACGGCTGCGTGGTCAGCCCGACGGCGGTTTCGTAGAAACTGTCAGCCTTCGGCCAGTCCTTGTCGGCATCGGCCACCATCGCCTCGAGCCGGTAACGGTCGTAGGTCTCGAACGTCGGCGGGATCTGGTTCAGCACCTCCTTGGCCTTCGACCAGTCGCCGGAGCGGATCAGCGCATCGGCCAGCGAAACGCGGTCGTCGGGCGTCGCCTCGCGGCTGGCGACGACCTTGGTCCAGACCCGCGCCGCCTCGGCTGGGCGCTTGGCACGGATGAGGCTCTTGGCGAGACCGCGCTGGATATCCATCCGTTCGGGGTTCTGTTCGGCCGTCCGGGCGAAATAGGCCACCGCTTCTTCCGGATCGGCGGCCGAGATCATCACGTTGTTGAGGTTCGACTCGTCGATCACGTTGATGCCGTCAAGGTCCGCGACGGCGCGCTCGACTTCGGCCTCGGTCATCTGTTCACAACCCGACAGCGCCACGGCACCGCCGAGGCAGAGAGAGAGTAATATCGTTGTACGCATGTTGCCTGCGCCCTTTTCCTGCTCGTCGAACGCGTCCGGTTTTTTTATTGCTTCACGAGGAGCAGGTAATCTCCATGCCCTCGCCGCATCAGGTCGAACGTCGCTTCGTCTTCGACATCATAAGTGATGTCTTCGAGTTTGGCGAGCGCCAAGGTGAGGTTTTCCTTGATGGAGGCGGATTTGCCCGCATCGACGCCATAGGCGATGCGGAATACCCGCGCCGCCTCTGCGGTCTTGCCGGTTTCCATCAGGATGACGCCGAGGTTGTTCCAGGCCGGCGCGAAGGTGGCGTCCTTTTCGGTCGCCTGGCGCAGAAGGCCCTCGGCCTGGCCCAAGCGCCTGAGCTTGAGATTTGCGGAGCCGAGCGCGGAAAGAACATCGACGGTAATCCCGTGATCGAGGGCGGAGCGGGTGTAGGCCTGCAGGGCAAGCTCATATTCCCCCGCTGCCATCAGCCGGTGGCCGACGATCAGCCCATCGACACTTTCCCCGCGCAACGGCCGCGCGTCCGGGGCGTAGATCCCGCCACCACGGTGGCCAAGCCCGGGACTGTCGCAGGCCGCCAGGGCCAGGGCGACACTACCTGCCAGGATCAATCGTACGTGGAACATGCCCGCCTCTCACTGACGCCGCCCCTGCGGGCTTGTTTTGCGGCGATGGTAGACGCTTGCGGAATCGGGGGCAACAGCGTCGGTTGAGGGCAGGAAAAGCGGGGCGGTGGCACAGATCGGGCGGTCCGGGCGCGCGGTGCGGAACAGCTGCGGGGGCGTACCTTCTCTCAAGTGACGGAAGAAAAACAATAAAGGAACCCACTCCTCCGGTTTTGGGGAAAAGTGGGCCAGAGGCGAAGGGTTCTCGGGCTGCGCGGCGCCCTTGCAAATTCGGGGCCGCAGAATTTGGGAAACGGTGCGCGAAGGTTGCCCTTCGCGCACCGGCCCGGACGCATCCACCTCCCCAGAGGTTAGAAACTGATGTCCTTGAGTGTGACGTAGACCTGGTAGATCGACGGGCCGATCAGGATGATGAGCAGTGGCGGCACCGTCAGCATCATCGTCGCCAGGGTCATTTTGGTCGGCAGGGTGTTGGCCTTTTCTTCGGCCCGCATCACCCGCTTGTCGCGCATTTCTGACGAAAAGACCCGCAACGCATCGGCGATCGAGGTGCCGAAAGTGGCCGACTGGATCAGCACGGTGGTGAAACTCGCGACATCGACGACGCCGCACCGGGTGCCGAAGTCGCGCAGCACCTGGATCCGGTCCTTGCCGGCCTTCATCTCGTGGCTGACGATCGACAGCTCGTCGCCGAGCGCGGGGAAGCCCGCGCGGATCTCTTTCGAGACCCGGATGATCCCCTGGTCGAGCGACTGGCCGGCCTCGACGCAGACAAGCAGCATGTCGAGCGCGTCGGGGAAGCCGTTCTGGATCTCTTCCTTGCGCGCGTCGACCCGGCGGGTGATCCAGTATTTCGGCGCCATGTAGCCGACCGCGCCGGGGATGATGATCGACATCATCGTCTGTTGCGTCGTCGGATCGCCGGTCGAGCTTTTCAGGATCGCGTAGCCGACGCCGAGGATCAGGAAGCCGATCCCGAGCGCCATCTGCGCGAAGTGGAACGTGCGCACCGCGTTTTTGCCTGGGTAGCCCGCCTGAAGCAGCGTGAGCTGCATCGCGGAGTATTCCTCGGCGTCCTTCGGTTCGAGGAAATCCTTGTATTTCTCGAGCTTGTCCTTTTTCGCGTTCGCGGAAGAGACCGCCGACCGCAGGGACTCCTTGCCCGCGTCGGGGGCGAACTTGGTCCGCTTGAGCTTGTCGAGCGGGTCTTCTTGCTTGTTCATCAGGATCGGCAAAGTCGCCAGAACCAGGATGAGGCCGAGGCCGCCGATCGCGAGGAGCGGACCAAAGGGACCGAAGTTCTCGGTCAGGATGGTCATGATCTGATCCATTACCTCTGCCTCACACCTTGATGTTGGTCAGCGACCGCATGATGAACACGTTGGCCACGAGGAACGCGCCAACGATGAGGGCTGCGGGGATGAAAAACTGGGTTTCCTTCACGTCGTCATAGTAGTTGGGCTGGATCACGTTGATCATCACCAGCGCGCCCAGCGGGAAGCCCGACAGGAAGGTGCCCGACCATTTCGCTTCGGCGGTGATCGCCTTGACCCGGCGGAACAGCTTGAAACGCGAGCGGATGACCTTGGCGAGGCCTTCGAGGATCTCGGCGAGGTTGCCGCCCGAGGTCTGTTGGATCGACACGGCGACGGCGAGGAAGCGCAAGTCCTGCATGTCCATCCGCTCGGCGAGGTGCTTGAGGCTCTCGCCGACGTCGCGCCCGTAGGCGCTTTCATCGGCGATCACGCCCATCTCGGAGCCCAACGGGTCGGGCACCTCCTTGGCGACGATCTGGATCGCCGAGGAAAACGGGTGGCCGACGCGCAGGGAGCGCACCATCAGTTCGACCGCGTCGGGCAGCTGCTCCTCGATCATCGACAGGCGCTTCTTGGCCTTGTTGTTGATCCAGACGTAAACGCCGCCGACCCCCATCGCGATGGCGACGGCGATGCGCACGCCGACCCCCGCCGAGGTGCCGACGCTAAGGCCGAGATAGGCCACCACCGCAACGCCGGCCATCAGCATGATGATCTGCTGCGGGGAAAAGGCGATATTGGCCTTTTGCGCCCTTTCGGCGAGCAGCGAATAGAGCGGGATCCCGCGCGCGTTCATGTGCTGATGCATTTCCTTGCGGAGTTGCTCCAGCACCTGTTCGCGGCCCACACCTTTCTCGAGCAAGTCGAGACGGCGGTTCACGCGGTTGTTGAGGCTGATCGATTTGCCGAAGACGGTCAGGTAGACGCCTTCGACCAGCACCAGGACGGCGATGAAGATCAGCAGATAGACAAGAGGTTCGGCGGAAATGACCATGTGTTACTCCGAGTCAACGGGTTCGAAGATGGCGGCCGGCAGGTCGTAGCCCCACTGGCGGAAACGCTCGGAATAGGCGGAGCGGACGCCACTGGCGGTGAAGTGACCGTTGATCGTGCCGTCCGGCTGAAGGCCGGTGCGCTGATAGCGGAACACTTCCTGCATCGAGATCACGTCGCCTTCCATGCCGGTCACCTCGGTGATCGACACCATCCGGCGTGAGCCGTCCTGGAGACGCGAGGCCTGGACGATCAGGTTCACGGCCGAGGCGATCTGAGCGCGCACCGCCTTGATCGGCATCTCGATGCCGGCCATCGCGATCATGTTTTCCAGACGCGAGACCGCGTCGCGGGCAGAGTTGGCGTGAATCGTGGTCATCGACCCGTCGTGGCCGGTGTTCATGGCCTGGAGCATGTCGATCACCTCCTCGCCGCGGGTCTCGCCGACGATGATCCGGTCGGGACGCATCCTGAGCGCGTTCCTCAGACAGTCGCGCTGGGTGACGGCCCCTTTGCCTTCGACGTTGGGCGGACGGCTCTCCATCCGGCCGACGTGGATCTGCTGGAGCTGAAGTTCCGCCGTGTCCTCGATGGTGAGGATACGTTCGGAATTGTCGATGAAGCCGGACAAAGCGTTGAGCGAGGTGGTCTTGCCCGAGCCGGTACCGCCCGAGACGATGACATTGAGCCGGCACGAGACCGCGGCCTGCAGATAGGCTGCCATCTCTTCCGAGAAGGCCCCGAAGTTGACCAGTTCGTCGATCCCGAGCTTGTCTTTCTTGAATTTCCGGATCGAGACCAGCGAACCGTCGACCGCGATCGGCGGCACCATCGCGTTGAAACGCGAGCCGTCGGCGAGGCGGGCGTCGACGTGGGGGTTGCTTTCATCGACCCGGCGACCCACGGCCGAGACGATCTTGTCGATGATCCTGAGCAGGTGGCGCTCGTCTTTGAACTGGACGTCGGTCAGCGACAGCTTGCCCGAGCGTTCGACAAAGATCTGGTGCGGGCCGTTGACGAGAATATCGTTGACCGTGTCGTCTTTCAGGAGCGGTTCAAGCGGCCCGAGGCCGGTGACTTCGTCGAACAGTTCCTGGTTGAGGATGGTCTTTTCTTCGCGGTTCAGCACCACGTTCATTTCGGTCAGGACTTCCGCGGCGATCGTGCCGATCTCGGCGCGCAGGTCCTTTTCCGAAGCCGTGTCGAGCGCCGCGAGGTTCAGGTTGTCGAGCAGTTGCTTGTGCAGCTCGACCTTGATCTCGCCAAGACGCAGGCGGCGTTTGGTCTCACGGTCCATCGGCTCGGGCTTGGCGGCGCGGGTGGCCTCGCGTTGACCGGACTTTTGTCCAGGCGGCACCTTGGGCGCGGCCTTCTTGGACGGCGCGGCGGACTGGGCGCCTGCCGGTTTTGCCGCAGGCGCGGCAGTGGCCGCCGGCACGGCATGGAGCTTGGCGTTGCCCTTGCCGACCGGCGTTGCATTCCCGGGTTTCTTGTAGCGCGAAAACAAGGGGGGGCCTCCTATTTCGCGGCTGTCTCAGCCGACTGGTTGACGTCATGGACAGATTTGGCGAGCTTCGCGATCTCCTTGCGCAGCGGCGACTTAGGCGCGCTCTCGGCGAGCGGCAGACCGTGGTCGCCGGCCTGAACGACCTGCTTGCCGCCGTCGGGCAGCAGCACTTCGATCGAGATATCGAGGCTCTCGGCCATCCGCTTGACGCGGCTCTTGCCGTTGAGATCGGTGAATTTGGGGGCGCGGTTGAGGACGTAGCGCAGCCGGTCGACCGGCAGCTCCTCGGACTTCAATGCCCGGATCATGCGCAGCGTGTTCTGCGCCGAGCGCATGTCGAGCTCAACGGGGGCGAAATAGACATGTGCCGCCTGCAGGACCGTCTCGGTCCAGAGCACCACGGTCTTGGGCATGTCGATCACCACATAGTCGAATTTCGCCCGCGCCATCGCGATGATGCGGCGGATGTCCTCGTCGCTGACCAGATCGAGCGGCAACATGTCGGACGGCGCGGTCAGCACCTGGAGCTTTTCGTTGAAGCTGATCATCGCCGCGGTGAAGCTTTCCTCGTCGGCGCTCTCGGTGTCCGACAGAAGCTCGTAAACGGCTTCCCTTCGGGGCAGGTCGAGATAGGTGCTCACGGTGCCGAACTGCAGGTCGAGGTCGAGCAGACAGACGCTGGGCGGGTTGTCCTTCTCGACGTTAACCAATTCCCAGGCGAGGTTGATCGCAAGTGTCGTCGCGCCGACGCCACCGGCAAGCCCGTGGACCGCCAGGACCACGCCCTCGTGGTCGCGACCAGAGCCGGCGTACGAGGTCGGGGGCCGCGGCGCGGCGGCTTCGGGTTCGGGCTCCGGTACGCGCAACCGCTCGATCGCGTCGTGCAACGCACCCTCCGGGAGCGGGTAGGGGACAAACTCCTCGGCACCCATTTTCAAGAGCTGGTGCAGGGCAATCGGGCTGACCTCTTCGGCGATCACGATCGCCTTGATGCCGTTGCTCGCGGCCTTGCGGATCACCTCGGCGTAGCGGGCGAGGTTGGCCTCGTCCTCCTCGTCCATGGCGACGGCGATGAACTCGAGCGTCTCCGCGTCGGGCTGTCCGAAGAAGGCGATCGCGTCGTCGATGGAGAGATCGCCCCAGCTTTCGCCGAGTTCTGCTTCCATATCCTCTATCAGAAGATCGAACTCCTGGACATTGCGTGAAATCGTACACGCAACGATGGGGGCTGGTTCGACTAGCGCAGCTGCGTTCCCGCTCATGTTGCCTTCTTCCCTTTCACTCGGATCCGCCCGGTTGGCGCGCCCGTCGTTCACTGCGGACACCGGCCAGAACCTACCCCGGCGACTCGTGCTCGGGGTCTGCTCGTACGGCTGGGAAATTCGCAATCAATGGCGGCAAGATTGGGGCGTAAACCGCGAAAATGTGCGGTCAATTGAGACGATCAGGGGGGACGCCCAAGGGCTGTTTCCGCAATCAGAACAGGTGGGGAGGGGCGAAAATGAAAACCGGCCGGCGAAGGCCGACCGATTTTCGATGCTTTTTTCTGTTCGGCCGGGGCCGGAACGCGGGCTATTCGCCGCCGGTTTCGAGGATCGAGGCACTGGGGGGCGGCGGAATCTCGGTCGCGCTTTCGACATATTCGCGCTGGATGATCTGGGCGTACTTGCCGTCGAGGACCAGCGGCGCGTTCTGCACGAAGCCCGATACCTCGGTGACCGTGCGCCGGTTCTGGCGTTCGCGGTCCTGGGTCGCGATCAGCGGGCGGGATTCGCCGTAGGAAACGACCGCTTGCAGGCGCTTGCGGCTCACGCCCTGGCTCGCGAGGTAGGCCACGACGGCCTGGGCGCGGCGCTGGCCGAGGCGCTTGTTGTAGTAGTTCGAGCCGACCAGGTCGGTGTGACCGAAGACCTTCCAGCGGACCTCGGGGAACTGCCGGATGAAATGCGCCTGGCGCCGCAGCGCCGCCTTGGCGTTCGCGTCGAGTGCTGCCGAGTTGAACGCGAAGGTCACGGTGTCGGGCACCGTCTCGTGGAACCGTTGGGCGAAATTGAAGACATAATCGCCTGTGTGGTACCCGGCATTCATTTCGACCGAATTGCCGATGCGGTAGTGGTCGGGTGCGTGGCCGGCTTCGCCGTAGCCGCGCAGCGTGGTCCCGGCCTCGTCGCAACCGGCGAGCAGGGCGATGACCGAAGTCGCGATCAGGAGCGGTCTGGTATGTGTGACGGCCATTTTCAATCCTCCATCACGTAGCCGTAGGAGCCGCCGAAGTCCTGTCGGGCGACCTCGCCCGCAGCGCCTTCGGTCGGCAGGGCAACGGCTTCGGTTTCGCCGTTGAGGAACAGATCATACTCCGATGGCGGCCTGATCCTGTCGGTCGGCACCATCAGCGCCGCGCCGGTGGTCGGGGTGACCAGATGCGCGGTGATGATGATGACCAGTTCCGACTGGTCGCGCTTGAAGTTGGTCGAGCGGAACAGGGCGCCGAGGATCGGGACGTCACCCAGCCAGGGCACCTGCGCGACGTTGCTCTCGAAATCGTCCTGCAGGAGGCCCGCGATGGCGAAGCTCTGGCCGTCGCGCAGCTCGACTGTGGTCGAGGCGCTGCGGGTGTTGAAGGCCGTAATCTCGAAATCACCGGACACGAAGGACGCGTCGCTGGACGGTGCCGACACTGAGGTATCGAGCTGCAGGTTGATGATGTCGCCGTTGACCACCCGCGGGGTGAAGCCGAGCTGGACGCCGACGGGCTTGTACTCGACCGAGATGCCGCCGTCCTCATCGACCACCGGGATCGGATATTCGCCGCCGGCGAGGAACGCGGCCTGTTGGCCCGAGAGCGCGGTCAGGTTCGGTTCCGCCAGGGTGCGGACCATGCCTTTGTTTTCCAGCGCCTGGATATACATCTCGAATTGCAGGGCGTTGTTGCCGAGGCTGATGCCCATTGCGCCCAGCCCGTCGTTCTGGCCGGCACCGATGCTACCCGTCACGGGGCCGGGGACCAAACCGCCGCCGAAGTTGGAATTGACGCCCATTTGGGTCGACAGCGCCTTGCTCACCGAGCGCTCCATCTCGGCGAAGCGCACCTTCAGCATCACCTGCTGGGTGCCGCCGACATTCATCAGGTTCGACACCCGCTCGGGCGCGTAGCGCTGGGCGAGGTCGAGGGCGCGGTCGAGCGCGTTGACCGAGCTGACGGTGCCGGAGAGGACGATCCCGTCGTTGGCCGTGCGCACCTCGATCTGTTCACCGGGCAGGATCTGGCGCAGCCGCTCCTTAAACTCGGCGACGTCCGGGGTGACCCGAACCTCGACATTGGTGAGCAGCCGCCCATCCGGGGCCAACAGGGTCAGGGTCGTGCGCCCCGGGGCCTTGCCGAGCACATATATCGTGCGGTCCGACAGGGTCGAGATGTCAGCGATGCCGGGGTTGGCGATGGAAAGCTCGGCGAAGGGTTCGTCGCTTTCGACGACCACCGCGCGGTTCATCGGCACATTGAGTGCGCCGGTCGTCGCGCCCGACAGTACCTTGAGTGTCTCGCCGGTAGCGATGCCCGGTAGCTGGGCAAAGGCAAGGCCAAGCCCGACGAGGGCTGCCTTGAAGATTGCGTTCGATGTCATAGTGATCCTGCCTCTCCGATCACGTCTTGATGTCGGGGTTAACCCCCTGTCTGGTTTGCGCGCCTTCCCCGGGGAACTCGGGACCGATCCGCACTGCTCGTCTTGCACCGCCCGCTTGGGTCGCGGATCTGGGCGCAGTTGTACCCGCGGACAATGCGGCAGAAATTGGATTTTTGCAAGTTGCCCGCGTGGCTTGTCGAAAAATGATGAGGCTCTGCGGCAACACCGGGCATGAACTCCCAGGTTGAAGTGCGAAAAGTGATATTCTGGCAGAGCTCCGGTCGGCCCGAAACTGGGGCCAAACGCAATCGGGCCGGCCCCCTGTTGTGTTACAGGGGGCCGGCCGTCCGGGGTCCCGGGGCATGGAGCCCGGGTCAAAAGCTGGGGGTCAGGTCTGGGTCCGGCCTCAGTTGGTCGGGCAGGGGATCTGGGTGACGACGCGTTCGCCGCCCTTGTTGGTGGTCACCGTGCAGACCTCGGGTGCTTCTTCGACCTCGACCACCCGGCGCTCGATGCCGAGCAGCATGTCCTGGTTGATCTCGATCGGCTCGGAGACCGTGGTGTCGCCGTGGCCGACGAGAGCGAGGGTCAGCCGGCCCGAGAGCTGGGCGAGGTTCAGCCGCGCCACTTCGTCGGGCGTGCCCTCGATGGTGATCGTGCGCGCCACGCTCGGACCGGTCCGGTCCAGATCGGCACGCTGGTCGATGGCGATGATATGGACATTGGTCTGGATCAGCTTGGTCACGTCGCGCCGGTCGCCGCCCTGTTCCAAACGGCCGGTCCAGTAGACGTCGACCCGGTCACCCGGCGCCAGAAAGCCGGACACGCCCGAGGTGACATCGACGTTGATGGCCAGGGCGCGCATTCCGTCCGACAGGCGCGAGGCGACGCCTGCGTCCTGACCGGGCTCGGTCACCTTGACCGCGAGCACGGCTTCGTCCTTTTCCATTGTGCGAAGCGCGGTTCGAAACTGCTTTTCGCCTTCCGGGAACAGCATTTCGAGCTCCGTGAAGGTGCCCTCGGGAATAGCGCTTTGCGGCCAGGCGACCTTGCGGATGTTGCCTTCGGTGATCTGCTGACCGTAACGGATCGGTTCGTTGACGACGTAGACATCTACCGTGGGCACCACTTTGCCACGCGCCGCGATTTCCGCCGCAATCCTCGCCTCGTAATCACCGAACACGCCCTTGGCCATGTAGACGGCGAAACCGGCGAGGCCGACGCCAGCCACCAGCACAAGGATGAAAACCGAGCGCATGTCGTGTCCTTTCCCTAAAAAAACACCGGTATCCCGGCGGTCGTTGCGGTCAAACTGCCCACGGAATGGGGCAAAAAGTGGGATAAAGCGTGAAGTTGCGGTGGTGTTTTGCGCAGATGGCAACGATTGGGTGCTGCAACCTTGCGTTTTGCATGAACCGGCGCCAGTCCGCGCCCGCCGCTGCATGCGGACAGGGCCGCGCCTGTACCGGCGCGGCCCTCTCGGTGGTTTTTGCTGTTACGCGGGTTGCGTAGATCAGTTGATGTAGTTGGCCGGATCCATGTCCTCGAGTTCCGACGAGATCTTGTCGGCCAGCGAGGTGGTGCCGCCGGAAACCGAGGTCAGAACGGCGATGCCGAGGCCCNNGGTTACGGCGCCGTCTTCGTCACGCGAGAAGGTCTTGATCATGTTCACGAATTTCATAGTGTAGTCTCCAGATATGTCCGGCGTTCTGGCCGGGTATGCGATTGATGGGTGGGGTGGACGGCGGCCCAGCGGCCGCCGATCCGATCGATCAGTTGATGTAGTTGGCCGGATCCATGCCGTCGAGTTCCGACGAGATCTTGTCGGCCAGCGAGGTGGTCCCGCCGGAAACCGACGTCAGAACGGCGATGCCGAGGCCC
>DQCI01000230.1:2234-2659 GCA_003545125.1 Paracoccaceae bacterium | reverse complement strand
CGAACCGCCTGTGAACCGATCCGCTGCCCTGTTTGGCATGGGCTAAATTACACCGGGGATTGGGGCGAGAGTTGGACCAGTATCGTACGTTTTTGGACGGGTGCCTAAAATTTGGCATAAACTGTGGTAAATAACTGAAAAATAAGAATAAATCACGTTAGCAAAGGCGAAAGAAACCGTGATTTTCGGACCCGGAATCACCAGGCCGAAAACCAGGGGAAAGGAAAAACTGGCCTGAGCACCCGGAATTTGAGATACTGCCTGCAAGAATAACACTTCGGGACAGGATCCCGGGGGAAAACGCCCGGGGCAATGACCCTGGGGGGCATGAGGCAGAGTAGAAATGATACGGGTCAGTCCTTCCCTGACGTTCTTGGCATGTGCTATGGCGTGCGCGCCGCTGTACGCCGAGACCGAGACACCAC
>DQCI01000230.1:0-2178 GCA_003545125.1 Paracoccaceae bacterium | reverse complement strand
CGGCACAGGCCGCCTTCATCGCGTCCCGCCCGAAGGCCGGGGCGCAACAGCACAATCCCGAGGCCCTTCCCGTCGCGGCCGCTGTGCCGACCGCCGCACGCGTGGCCGCCAAGAGCGGCTGGGAGTGGTTCTGGACCGGCGTGTCGCCGGCGCTCGAAACGGCGGGGCCGGCGAATGTGGCCCAAGCGATCATGACGCTCGACACGGCCGAGGGCCTGCCGGAGCCGCGCCTGCAGACGTTGCAGAACCTTGCCACCGCCTACGGGCGCCATATCCTCGCCGCCACGGTCGGCACGGATGTCTCCCCCGCGCTGGTGCTGGCGCTGATCTCAGTCGAAAGCAGCGGCCTCGCTTCGGCCGAGAGCAGCAAGGGCGCCCAAGGCCTGATGCAGCTCATCCCCGACACCGCCGCACGTTTCGGGGTGGCGGATGCGACCGACCCCGCGCAGAACATCAAGGGCGGGGTGGCCTATCTCGACTGGCTGCTCGAGAAATTCGACCGCGATCCGATCCTCGCGCTCGCGGGCTACAACGCCGGCGAAGGCGCAGTGGTCAAGCACGGCGGCGTGCCACCCTTCGCGGAGACACGAGCCTATGTGCCCAAGGTGCTCACCGCCTGGCGGGTGGCGCGTGGACTTTGCCAGACCCGGCCGGAACTTCTCTCCGATGGCTGCGTGTTCACGGTTCAGGGATAGGGCTGTTTGGGCAAGCGCCGAACGGCGACAGGGCTTTTGGGGGGCAGCGCATGAGAGATCAAAAACCGCTGGTGCTCGATGTCGACGGCACCTTTCTCAAGACCGACATGCTGCTCGAATGCTTCTGGGCGGGGCTCGGCCTCGATCCTCTGGCGACGCTGCGGGCGTCGATTACGCTGCTCGCAGACCGGGCGGCGCTCAAGGCCGAGCTGGCCCGGATCGCCGATATCCGGACCGAGCTTCTGCCGGTGAACGGTGCGGTGTTGGCCGAGGTTGAGGCCGCAAAGGCCGCCGGCCGCGAAGTGGTGCTGGCTTCGGCCTCGCACGAGACGCTGGTGAAACGGCTCGCCGCCGACCACGGGCTGTCACCCCGGGTGTTCGCCTCGGACGGTGTGACCAACCTCAAGGGATCCGACAAGGCGGCGGCGCTGGTCGCGGCCTTCGGCGAAGCCGGCTTCGACTACGGCGGCAACGAAAAGGCCGACCGCAAGATCTGGGCCCATGCGGACCGGGCACTGGTGGTGAACGACGTCGCCTCGGCCCAGGTTCTGGAGGCAGAAGGCAAGCCGGTCACGCGGATCGAGGGCGACTGGAGCTTCGCCGGGATCACCAAGGCGTTCCGCCCGCATCAATGGGTCAAAAACCTGCTGTTGTTCGTGCCTCTGCTCGCCGGCCACATCTTCCTGCCCTGGCCCTGGCTCGTCACCCTACTGGGCGCGCTCGCCTTTTCGCTCGGGGCGTCGTCGATCTACGTGGTGAACGATCTGCTCGATCTCGAGGCCGACCGGTTGCACGCCACCAAGTGCCGCAGGCCCTTCGCCTCCGGCCGGGTGCCGATCGGTGTCGGCATGGCGGCGGGGCTTGCTGCGGGCCTGGCGGCGCTGCTGATCGCGGCTTTGATCGGAGGGGGGTTTTTCGGCGTGCTCGCGCTCTACATGACCCTGTCTCTGGCCTACTCGTTGCGCCTCAAACGGCTGCGCTGGATCGACATCGCCACGCTTGCCGTACTCTACACCATTCGGGTGGTGGCGGGGGCGTTGGCGTCCGGGGTGGGGATCTCGGGCTATCTGCTCGTATTCATCTATCCGGTGTTCATCGCGCTGGGATCGGTCAAGCGGATCACCGAGCTGACGCTCGCGATGTCCGACGAGCCGCTTCCGGGTCGTGGCTACGGCCGGCCGGACCGGAGCGATCTGCTCAATGTGGCCGTGCTCGGTATGGTCGGCGCGCTCGTTGCCTTCTTCGGCTATTCCTTTACCGAACAGGCGGCGGAGCTCTACCCGACCCGCTGGCTGCTCTGGGTGGCGCTGGTGCCGATCTTCTGGTGGCTCTACCGGATGATCCGGATGGGCTGGGCCGGCAAGCAGGATTACGACCCGATCGTCTTTGCCATGCGCGACAAGCGCGGCATCGGCATTCTTCTGATCGCGCTGTCGATCATGTTCCAGGCCGCGGGGATCTGGCGCGGCTGGCTGGGGTAGGG
>DQCI01000282.1:5010-5797 GCA_003545125.1 Paracoccaceae bacterium | reverse complement strand
TGGCCGCCACCCTCGTCCGCTGCGGCCATGCCTTGATGGATGCGGACTGGACCCGCGCGGCGGGGCGCAGCCGGGCGTCACCGCCGGCGCGGAGCCTGGCGCCGGGCGGGCGGCCTTGCGAGCGGGTTTGAAACGGACGGGCGTCGCGGCGGTCTTGGTCGAGCGGGACCCGGGTCGTGCGGGACCCGGGTCGTGCGCCGCACATCGGCGGAACCTCAACGCATGGAGCGCCGGGAAAGGTCGACCGGTGGGGCGCGACGCAAGCTCACGCCGCGCCGGTCTCCGACGCCACCCGTCATGCCCGGCAGCCGATACCGAGATCCGTGTCGTGCCGAGCCCGCCGTCGCTGGCGAAGAGGTCCACGTTGGCCGGGAGGGTCTTGCACCAGGGCGCGCCGCCGCGTGTCGTCGGGGTCGCGTCGGGGCCGCACCTGTCGCCTACACGCAATGCACAGGCACATCCCCGCGCCAGATCGCTGGCGCAGCCGCCGCGGCAGTCCGCGCGGGCGACACGGGCCGTGTCGGCCGCGGACGCCGCCGCGAAGCTATCGTATCCGAGCTCTCCCGGATTGTCCGCCGTGATCGCCCGCGCGCGCTTCTACGAGGTCCGGGTCGAGCGCCCGCAAATCTGCCTGGGCCTGTGCAGCCAATGCGCCGGGAGCGCACAGGGGTGCACGATCACCCCGCCAAACAAGGTCATCCTGAAACCCATGGGGTCTTGTCCCGTCAGCCGAAAATGCCTTCAGGCGCACGGTCAGACAGTTTGCGCCACGACCGCCGGGGGCGCC
>DQCI01000282.1:239-4937 GCA_003545125.1 Paracoccaceae bacterium | reverse complement strand
GCCATCTCGACGGCGGTGTCGAGCATCCGGTTGGAGAAGCCCCACTCGTTGTCGTACCAGGTCAGGATACGGACGAAGTTGCCGTCCATCACCTTGGTCTGGTCCAGATGGAAGATCGACGAATGCGGATCATGGTTGAAGTCGATCGAGACATTCGGCACCTCGGTGTAGCCGAGCACGCCCTTGAGCGGGCCGGCCGAAGCTGCGGCCTTGATCGCCGCGTTGATCTCTTCGACCGTGGTGTCCTTTTTGGCCTCGAAGGTCAGGTCGACGACCGAGACATTCGGGGTCGGCACCCGGATCGCGACGCCGTCGAGCAGCCCGTTCAACTCGGGCAGTACCAGACCGACAGCCTTGGCGGCCCCCGTCGACGTCGGGATCATCGACACCGCCGCCGCGCGGGCGCGATAGAGATCCTTGTGCATCGTGTCGAGCGTCGGCTGGTCGCCGGTGTAGCTGTGGATCGTGGTCATGAAGCCGCGCTTGATGCCGACGGTGTCATTGAGCACCTTCGCCACCGGCGCGAGGCAGTTGGTGGTGCACGATGCGTTGGAGACGATAACATCGTCCGCCGTCAGCGTGTCGTGGTTGACACCGTAAACGATGGTCTTGTCGGCATTCGCCGCCGGTGCCGAGCAGAGGACGCGGCTCGACCCGTTGCCGAGGTGCACGCTGGCCTTTTCCTTCGAATTGAAGATGCCGGTGCATTCGAGCACGATATCCACGTCGCCCCAGGGCAGATCGTCGGGGTTGCGCAGCGCGGTCACCCGCATCGGGCCGGCGCCGGCGTCGATCGTGTCGCCGTCGACCTTCACCTGGTTCGGGAACTTGCCGTGCACGCTGTCGAACTGCAAGAGGTGGGCGTTGGTTTCGACCGGCCCGAGGTCGTTGATGGCGACGACTTCGATATCCTTGCGCCCGCTCTCATGGACTGCGCGCAGCACGTTGCGTCCGATCCGTCCGAAACCGTTGATTGCGACCTTGACCGTCATGTTCTGCATCCTTGTGTAGTGGATGGCCCGGGCGCACCCGAACCGGATTTCGCGTCGCCATCTTTGCCAGCGACGCCCGATAGTCAAGCCTATGCCCCTGCATGTCCGCTATGCGCGTTGACACGGGTCAAAAGACCGGAAATTCACCGCCAGAACGCGATCCACTCGAGGAATTCGAGCCCTTTGCGGCCGAGAAAGACGGGCAGGGTGCCGCCGAAGGCCCAGGCATCGACGGCGAAGACGCCGGCAATGACGATGGCGAGCCCGATGGCGATCCTGTTTGTCATGTCGCCTTGTCCCGCAGCGACCGGCGGGGGGCAAGGAAAAACCTCCCCTTGCCGCAGCGCGGTCAAGCGCGCCAGCACCGGCCCGGAAGTCACAGGTCTGCGGAACACAGGTCTGCGGAACACTGGCCCCGGGGATCATTGGGCCGGGGGTCAGTCGCGCTCGCGCGCGCGGTCGCGGTGGACCAGCCAGAAGGCAAAGGCCGAGCACAGCGCCACGCCGAGCAGCAGCGCGCGCGGGGTACCATCGAAGGAGAGCCCGATGGGCGCGGCGATGCAGATCGCGAGCACCGAGGACAGCGCCCCGATCACCGCCGAGGCGGTGCCGGCGATATGGCCCAGCGGCTCCATCGCAAGTGCTGTGATGTTGCCGAAGGTCATCCCGTTTATGAAAAACAGCGTCACCGACCAGATGATATAGAGGCCGAGCTGCGCCGGGGTGTCGAGCAAATCGACCAGTCCCCAGTGCCAGCTCGCCCAGACCAGCGTGGCGATCACCGCCTGGCTGCCGAAGGCGATCCGCGCAAGCGGGCGCATGCCGAGGCGCATCACGACCCGGGCATTGAGGAAGCCCGACAGCCCCGACAGCAGGGCGATGCCCGCGAAATAAAGCGGAAACCGGGTGCCCGCGTCGAGGGCCCCGGTGAACACCTGCTGGGCCGAGTTGATATAGCCGAGGAGCTGGCCGAAGGCGAGCGAGGCCACCACCAGGTAGCGCAGCGCCACCGGGGTGCGCAGCACCTCGACGGCGGCCGAAAACACCGGCGCGAGGCGGAACGGGCGGCGGTTTTCGGGCGCGAGGGTCTCGGGTTGGCGCAGCAAAAACCAGGTGAGCACCGCCACGCCGATGCCGAAATAGACCGAGAACAGCCCGCGCCAACCGCCGGTCGCAAGCACGACCCACTGGCCGATGAGCGGCGCGAGTGCCGGGATCACCACGAAGAAGGTGAACACCAGGCTGCCGATCCGCGCCTGCTCGCGCCCCGAGTAGAGATCGCGCATCAGCGCCTGGCTCACGATCCGGCTGGACGCCGCCCCCAGCCCCTGAACGAAGCGAAAGGCCAAAAGCGCATCGAGGTTGCCTGCGACCCGGGCGGCCAGCGCGCCGGTGATGAACAGGGCGACGCCGAGGACGAGGGCCGGGCGTCGGCCGAAACTGTCGGAAAACGGGCCGATGAAAATCTGGCCGACGCCGGTGCCGAGGACGAAGGCGGAGATCGTGAGCTGTGCCCGTGACGGGGCGCCCGGGATGAACTCGCGCGCGATCTCAGGGAGCGCGGGCATGATCGAATCGATGCTGAACGCCATCATCGACATCAGCGCCGCGAGCAGCATGACCAGTTCGATCTGGGGCAGGGGGCGCGTCGGGGCGCTCAAGCGCATGGGCCGGGGTCCTTCCGCCCGCCTCATGCCGGGTTTTTCCCGGAGATGCCAGCGCACCGGGGCGGCGCCGATCCGAGCGGGCGCGCGACACCTGTGCACCGATGCGTCAGCAGCATGTCAGCAAGCCGCGACCGGTGCGCGGCGCCGCACGACCACCCGACCGCTGCGAACAGGTCTTCGACGGGCAGACGAGCCGTCAGCAGGCCGGGCCGTCCTCGGGATCGCCCAGATCCGAGGGCGCGTCCACTTTGGCCCCCGACAACTCGTCGATCACGTTGAGCCACAGCCCAACCGGCTGCGCCCCGGGCACGACATGGCGGCCGGCGATCACGAAGGTGGGCACGGCGCGGATGCCTTTGTCGCGCGCATCCGCGTCGCGCGCCCGGATGTCGTCCGCATCTGCGTCGGAGGCGAGCAGCCGTGCGATCACTGCGCCGTCCATGCCGCAGGCGGTGGCGATCCGCGACAGCACCACCGCGTCGCCGATGTCGTGCCCGTCGACGAAATAGGCCTTGAACAGCGACGAGACCACCGCCATCTGGCGCCCCTCGATCCCGGCCCAGTGGATCAACCGGTGGGCATCGAGCGTCGAAGGGGTGCGCGCGATCGCGTCGAGGTTGACGGTGAGGCCGGATTTCCGGGCCTCGTCCACGACCGGAAGATAGGCCGCAACCGCGCCGTCGCGGCCGCCGAACTTGGCCTCTAGGTAGGCGCGCCGGTCCATGCCGCTGCGCGGCATCTCCGGGTTCAGCATGAACGGGTGCCATTCGATCTTGAAGGGATGGCCCGGCCGCGCCTCCAGCGCCCGCCCGAGCCGCGCCTTGCCGATGTAACACCAGGGGCAGATCGGATCGGAAAAGATGTGCAACGCGATCATGGCGCAGGATACCGCTTCGGGGCCGATTGCGGAAGGGGCGTTTCCCTTGGCCCCGCCCCGGCGTAAAGGTGAACCGATGACCGATACGCCTCCCCATGAGCCGAGCCTGATCCGGCTTGCCCGCGAACGCGGCCATGCGGCGCCCGACCCGCAGCCGCTCGATCTCGGCGCGCGGGTCCGGTCCTTGCGCAAGGCGCGCGGGTTGACGCTCGAACAGGCCGCGACCCAGGCCGGTCTCGCGCGCTCGACGCGGTCGAAAATCGAGAACGGCCAGATGAGCCCGACCTTTGAGGCGCTCAAGAAACTCGCCATCGGGCTTGATATCTCGGTGCCGCAATTGTTTACCCCGCCAAAGGATGCCCGGGTTTCAGGCCGGATGGCGGTGACGCGGGGCGGCGAAGGTGAGGCCCACCCGACCGCCACCTACGAGCACGAACTGCTCGCGGGCGCGCTGACAAAGAAGGCGATGCTGCCCTGCCGGGCGCGGGTGCGCGCGCAGTTTCGATGAGTTCGACGGTTGGGTGCGCCATGACGGCGAGGAGTTTCTCTACGTGCACACCGGCGCGGTCCGGCTGCTCACCGGGTTCTACGAACCGATCGAGACGCGCCGTGGCGACAGCGCCTGTTTAGATGCCTCGATGGGGCACAATGTGGTCTCGGTGAGTGAGGACGACGCGACGATCCTCTGGGTGACGTCGTTGTAGAGCGCGCTGACGCGCCGCCTGCGGCGAGCGGGGGGAGCCGGCGCTTCGCGCCGGCGCGCCTGCGGCGGGCAGGACGGGAGGCCAGCCCCCGGGATGCCCCGATGACAATCCAAGCGCGGCGCTTGGGTTCTGCCGGCGCGCGCGCTTGCGGAGGTTGCCCGCAAAAACTGCTGGGATACGCTGGGGCCATGAAGTATCGCGTTCATCACTTGCTGGAGCCGGATCCGGCATCGGTGCAAGGCGCCTGGATCGCCTCGGTCAGGTTCTTTCGCGAGACGGGCCTGTTGGCCGACACGATGTATGAAACCGGCCAAACCAAACGACAAGCGCTCACAACGCCCGTCTCGCTCCCGGATTCCGGCCGGACTGAACCGGAGCTGAGCCGCACCCTTGCGCGTGAGGATTGGGAGGAGTTCGTCGTCGCGACATCTCTCTGGGCGGATGGTGCGCCGGGCGAT
>DQCI01000282.1:0-136 GCA_003545125.1 Paracoccaceae bacterium | reverse complement strand
AGCTTGTGATCTGCCGGTTTATCGAGACCAGCTCCGAGGTCGAAGCGGTCTGGGATCGGGGGCCGGGCTGGACGGATCACGACACCGGGTCGCTGGCCCCGCGCAGGATCAAGGGAAAGACCTGGTTTCTCGTCTG
>DQCI01000124.1 GCA_003545125.1 Paracoccaceae bacterium | reverse complement strand
CCCAATCCGGTCGAGGTAGTGTTCAATTCTGAACGCAACCAAGTCAATACAGCCCGAAATACTCGGCCTGTTCCCATTCCGAAAGGGCCGCCAGATAACGCTCCCATTCGGCGCGTTTCGGGCGCACGAGATAGTCGACTACGTCGTCGCCGAAACCCGCGCGGAACATTGCCGAGCCCTCGAACGCGTCAATCGCTTCGCCGAGGGTCGCGGGCAGGGTGTCGCCGTCGCCTGCGTAGGGCGTCTCGGTTCGGGGCGGCGGCACCATCGCACGCTCGACGCCGCAAAGCCCCGCCGCGATCTGGCCGGCGAAGACGTAGTAGGGGTTGGCCGCGGGCTCGGCGATGCGGTTCTCGATCCGCGATGCGGGGTCGCCCGGCGCAAACAGCGCGCGGATCATCGCGCCGCGGTTGTCGAACCCCCAGGAGATCCGGTCGGGTGCGAGCTGGTACGGCTGGTAACGTTTGTAGCCATTGACCGTTGGCGTGGTGAGCAGGCAGCTTTCGCGCGCATGGGCGAGCAGCCCGGCAATCCATTGGCCCGCAATCACCGTCGGCCCGGTCCCGTCGTCGGGTATGAAAAGGTTGGTACCGTCGCGGCCAACCAACGACTGGTGCAGGTGCCAGCCGCTGGAGGCGGCGTTCTCGACCCGCGGGCGACACATGAAGGTCGCGTGCAGCCCTTCGCGGGCACAGACCTCCTTCACCAGCGTGCGGAACATGACGAGGTTGTCGGCATGCACCATCGGCGCGGCGGGCGCGAAGGTAAACTCGAACTGGCTCGGACCCATTTCGACCTCGGTCGAGGTGACTGGCAGTCCGATCCCCGCCGCGGCCCGGCGCAGCCTGTCCATCACCGGTTCAAGCCGGTCGTAGAGCACTTCGGTCAGCAGCTGGTAGCCCGGCGCGAGCGCGCGCGTCGCCGGCGGGCGCGGCGGCATGGTGGCGTCGGTATGGTCGAGATCGGTCGCATCCTGCGCGAAGACGTGGAACTCCACCTCGAGCCCTGCGACCATGTCGAACCCGGCCTCCGCCAGCCGCGATACCGACCGGGCCAGCAGGGTGCGCGGTGCGAAGGGGATCGGCGCGCCGGTGCTGAAATGCACGTCGCAAAGCAGCCAGGCGGAATGCGGCGCCCAGGGCAGGCGCCGGTAAGTTTCCGGGTCGGGCACCAGGAGAATGTCGCCCGCCCCCTGCATCGGCCCCGAAGCGATGCCGCTGTCATCCGACCAGACCGGGAAGACCGTGCGTCCGGCCGTGTCTTTCAGCAGGAGTGTGGACGGCACGGTGATCCCGTCGGCGAGCGCCGCGCCCAGACGGTCGGCGACGAGCGTCTTGCCGCGAAGCACCCCGTGCTGGTCGGCGAACAGCACCCGGATGGTCTCGATCCCGTCCTCGCGGGCGCGGGCAATCAACGCAAGCGCGGCCTCGGTGCGTTCAGCACTGCCAAGCCCCAGCCGGACCAGTTTTCCGCTCATTAGCCTGTCGTCGTCGCGGCGCATTCCTGTCGGTCCTCGTTTCCGGGCGAACGCCGCGGGGTCACTCGATTGTGGCGTCCCAGCCGGTGCAAGCCGCCCGGCGCGCGGCGTCGCCGCCTGTCCAGGCCTTCTGCCAGTCGCCGTCGGTCGAAATCGTGTCGTTCGCCGCCGGCCCATGGATCGCGCCCGGATCGACCCCGCCCGACATCGGCAGCGCCGCCTCGTCGCTCGCCGAAAGGGCGGCGATCGCGGCCCGGAGCTTGCGGCGGTAATGGACGATTGCGACGTCGGTCTTGCCGAGGTGCTCCTCGGTCCGGTCCTGGATCGCCCCCATGCTCTCGACCGCCCATTGATCGTGGACGTTGATGTCGAGCCCCATGCCGGTATAGGTCAGCCCTTCCTGTTCGGCCGGGTCGTACCCCCACATGTTGCCCGCGTTCTTGAGCGGCGCGTAGTCCGGCAGGCGGTGCTCCTTGAGGCGCTGCTGGCGCATCAGCGCCTTGTCGACCGGCGCCCCGAAGCTTGTGAACATCGCGTACCAGTAGCAGGTCTCGTCATCGATCGGCACATGCCACTGGGTGATCGTCATCTCGCGGCTCATCGGGATGGTGATCGCTTCCGGGAAGATCTGGTTGGTCACCCGCACATGGGTGCGCCCGTCACCGAGATCGCGCCGGGCGATGATACGCATGCCGAAATCGGTGTCCTCGACCGCGATCTCGGGCCGGGGAAAGTCCCGCAGCAGCTTGGTCATCGGCACCTCGGTATCCGCCGCCGTGTCACGGAATTGCTTGCCGTAGCTGTCGGCGGGGTCTTCGTCTTCGAGGAACCGGTGCAGAAACGACGCATGCGCCGGGTCGATGCCCACTTCCAGTGCCTGGAGCCAGTTGCAGTCCCACAAGCCCTTGAACGCGAAGACGTAGGCGTCGGGGGCGCGAAAACAGTCGAACTCCGCGAAGGCGGGGGGCGCGCCGGGCCCCATCCAGGCGAAGATGATGCCGTTTTTCTCCACGACCGGATAGGCGGTGGTGCGGATGTTCTCGAACATCCGCGAGCCCTCCGGCTCCCCGGGCTGCTCGACGCATTGGCCGGTGCGGTCGAAATGCCAGCCGTGAAAGGGGCAGCGCAACCCGTTGTCTTCGAGCCGCCCGTAGCACAGATCGACCCCCCGGTGCGGGCAGTGCCGCCCGATCAGCCCGAGCGCGCCTTGTTCGTCGCGAAACAGCACCAGATCTTCGCCGAGCAGGCGCACCGGAACAACCGGACGGTTGCCTGCCAGTTCGTCGGAAAGCGCTGCCGGTTGCCAGTAGCGCCTGAGCACCGCGCCGGCCTCGGTGCCCGGACCCACACGGGTTATGGTGTCGTTGAGGCTCTGGCTGATCATGACGTCTCTCTCCCCCCGGGGTACCTTCGTGTCGCCGATACTCGCACAGTTGCGCGGACAATCAACAGCTTGCTGTGGCGTCTGGCACCTGCGGCGCGTCGGCGGCTGCGCACGACACCACCCTTGACGGGTCTCACGCCATGGCATAACTCGATATGGCCCGAAACGGGCCCGGAGCGGGCGTTGTGTAGTGGTAAGACCTCAGCCTTCCAAGCTGATGACGCGGGTTCGATTCCCGCCGCCCGCTCCATTGTTGAAATCTAGATTATTGAGTTCTTTGGACTTTCTGTTTTGGAGTTAACTCCCGTCCACCTGGGAATCCACCCCATCGGCAACGGACCGTGCTGGTGCTTCAGAGATCGATGCCGCGAACTCCGTCTCAAAGGTAACCCGCAAGCGCGGCCGCGTGGCGAAGGTGAAACCTCGAACAGGAGCGTTGGCTCCTCCGGAACGCGCACCATCGTACACGGCCGCCGTGCAGATCGCCCGGACTGCGCCGACGTTCAACACCGCGCGGGCGCTACAGTTCCTGTTTCTGACTGGGCTGCGCCGCGATGAGGTTCTGGCATTACCCTGGACCAATGTGGATCTCGATGCTGGTGCCATCACCATCGCCGCCGACAGGATGAAGGGGGTGAGGAGCTGGCGTCCTTTTGGGTGGCATCTCGCGTCTCCTTTCTTGCTCGTTGGGGCCGCGTGTCCTGCCCAAAAGCAGGGAACCACCCGCAAGGTCACGGGTTGGTGGCAGGGTGTAACCCTGCGCTCGTCACGCAATCATCGAGCCATCTGGCTCCGTCTCTTCACTTCTTTTGACGCGGTCGAAACCGTCGAGTCGGCGCAGATTTCGGGAAGTCCCTTTGCCTCTGCGCGGCCGTGTGTCCTTTCGGAAAACCACCCTTGGGAAGCCGGGTTGGCGGCGCTCTCACGCGCGCTCTTCACACACCTACGGAAAATGTTGGTTCGTTGACGATTTCAATGTGGCAAATGAGTAGCGTCCCATG
>DQCI01000232.1:3573-7904 GCA_003545125.1 Paracoccaceae bacterium | reverse complement strand
GCGGCGCACCTTGAGGGGCGGCGGCGCGGGATAGCTCTCGCCGTCCTGCTCGTCCCCCACCTGCGCCTCGGCTCGCGCAACCCGGTCTGCCCGGCGCTCCGCGGCCTGCGACTTGAGCGCACGCACGCCCGTCGTGGCCCCCGTCATCGCGCCGCGCGCGGCGCCGCGCATGCCCGACCCGGCCAGCTTCAGCGCGCCTGCATAGAACAGCACCGTGCCCCCGAGCATGTAGCGCGCGCTATTGCCGAGCTCGCGCAGGTTCACGCCAAGCGCGAACCCGCCGACGACCAGCGTGGCGACGAAAAAGATCAGCGTGAGCAGCTTGAGCCCGATCGCCGCGCTCCCCGGGAGGATGGCGAGCAGCGCCCCGAGCACGGTATCGCCGAACAGGCCACCGAGCCCGAAAGCATGGCTCCAGCCCGCGCCGGGCAGGAGGGTCGAGGCATAGACCGACCCCAGCGCGATGGCGATCGGGATGAACAGCGCGCGGCCCAGCGCCCGCTCTTCGCCGATATGGGTCAAGAACCTCAACCCCCAGCCAGCCAACCCGATGACGATGCCCCAGGCGCCCTTGCCGATGACCACGGCGAGCGGCGAGGCGATGGCGGCGCCAAGCGGGCCGAGCATGTTGCGGGTCGGGCCTTCGGTGGCTGCGAGAAGGCCCGGATCGTCCGGCGAATAGGAGCCGATCAGCATCGCGAATCCGACCGCGAGCGCGAGCAGGGCAAGGCCGATGAGTTCCTTGCCGCGGCGTTCGATCAGCGCCTGTGTGGTGCTGTCAAAAATCGGGTCTCGCCCCTTCGCCTGGTATGCCATGTTTCCCTCGCGATCAGTCGTAGAGCGCGCGCCGGATCGTCGTCAGCGCGGCATGTGTTTCGTCTTTCGGGGCCACAAGGGCGACCCGGATGTATCCTGTGCCCGGATTTCCGCCGGCCGCATCGCGGGCCAGATAGGCGCCGGGAAGCACCCGCACCCCGGTTTGGGTCCAGAGCCTCACGGCCGTTTCCTCGCCGTCGGCGACCGGCAACCAGAGGAAGAACCCGGCCTGCGGCCCGGTGTAGCCGTCGACACCGGCGAATACCTCGTCGGCGATGCTGTACTTGTCCTGGTAGAGCGCCCGGCTCACGGCGACATGCGCCTCGTCGGCCCAGGCCCGCTCCGCCACCCGCTGCAGCGGCAGCGGCAGCGGTGCGCCCGCGTAGGCGCGCAACTGCTTGACCCGGGCCAGGCTCTCGGGACCGCCGGCGACAAACCCCGAGCGCAGGCCGGGCAGGTTCGAGCGTTTCGACAGCGAATGGAACACCAGCACCCGTTCGGGATCGGCCCCGCCTTCCGCGGCAACCTCCAGCGCGCCCGGCGGCGGGGTGTCGCGGTAGATTTCCGAGTAGCACTCGTCGGCGAAAATGCGAAAATCGTATTTTTCGGCGAGCGCGATCAGCCGCGCCCAATCCTCGCGCCCCGCCACCGCGCCCTGGGGGTTCGACGGCGAACACAGATAGGCCGCGGCGGTCCGGTTCAGGATCTCTTTCGGGACCGCACCGAAATCGGGCAGGAAGCCGGTCGCGGCTTCGGCGGGCACGAACACGGGCTCTGCCCCCACTGCCTGCGCGGCGACGGCGTAGACCTGGTAGAACGGGTTGGGAATGAGCACGACCGGGCGCTGCCCGCGCACCTCTTCGGGGACCAGAGCGGGCGCGACGTTGAACAGCCCTTCGCGGGTGCCGTTGAGCGGCATCACCTGGGTACCCGGGTCGGTCTTCACGCCGTAGCGGCGGGTGAGCCAGGCCGAAATCGCCTCGCGCAGCTCCGGGGTGCCGTCGTTCGGCGGGTAGCGCCCGAAATCTCCCACGTTCTCCGCGATAACTTCGGCAACGAAACCCGGCATCTCGTGGCGGGGCTCTCCGATCGACATATGCACCACGGCTCCGCCCGGCGGATGCGCATCGAGCAAACGCCGCAGGCGCGGGAACGCGTATTCGGAAAGCCCTGAGAATCGCTCGGGGAACGCCATTGCCTTGCTACTGCCTCTGTCGCCGGGATCGTTTGTGCCCCGTTTCATCCCACCATAGCGGTCGGGCGCGGGGCGGTCCAGAAAAACGCGGGGATTTCCGGACGTTGGAATGTCGTTTTGTGGCTTTTGGGACAGAAACCGACAAAAACCGAAACATAATTCTCCGCCTCTCAACCAGCTGGGCGCCGATTTCGCACGCGAATTACGTAGCTGTTTGGGCTCAAGTCGTTGTCGCCTCAGGCCACCGCGGCCTCGGCCGCCGCCCCGATGCGGAGCAGGTTTTCTTCCGAGAACGGCGCGCCGAGGAACATGATGCCGGTCGACGGCAGGCCCGTTGGCAGGGTCAGCGCAGCCGAGCCCATCAGGTTGCCGATGCGTGTGTTCCTGAGCGTCAGCAGGTTCTCGGTGACATAGAAATCGTGGTCGCGTTGAAGACGGGCGGCGTTGGGGGGGCGGTTGGCCGCGCTTGGGAGAAGGACCGCGTCGTAGCCGGCGGTCAGCGCGTGAAACTCCCGGCGGATCTCCGTGAGGCGTTTCCAGGCGGCGATATGGTCCACCGCGCTGAACCGGTCGCCCGCACGGAACCGCTCAAGGATTTCCGCAAACATCCGGTTCGGATGCGCCTCGATGACCTCGCGCCAGGTGGCATAGGCCTCGGTGGTGAACAGGATCGCCGACAGCGCGAGCGCCTCGTCGACCACGTCGATCTCGGCGCGGTCCATCTCGGCGCCGGCATCCATCAACCGGCCGACGGCGCTGTCGAACCCGGCGCGTGGCGCTTCGCGCACGTCTTTCAGACCATTGCGCAGGATCAGGAAACGACGGCCGCGCAGGCTGGCCCCGCGGAGATCGGCCGCCCGGGTCCGGCCTTCGAGCGCGGCCAGAAACAGGCTCGCGTCTTCCACATTGCGGCAGATCGGCCCGACCGTGTCGAAACTCGCGACAAGCGGCACCACACCGTCGAGCGGGAGCCTGCCAGATGTGGTCTTGAGCCCGACGAGATCGTTCCAGGCGGCGGGCACCCGCACCGATCCGCCGGTGTCGGAGCCGATCGCGCCCGGCGCCAACCCGAAAGCGACAGAGGCCGCCGCGCCCGAGGACGAGCCGCCCGACACCGCGTCCGTGTCGTTCACGCAGGGCGGTGACGCGGTCACCGGGTTGAGGCCGAGGCCTGAAAAGGCGAGCTCCGACATATGGGTTTTGCCAAGGCCGACGAGCCCCATACCGTGGGCGGTGCGGACAACCTCGGCGTCATGGTCGGGCACCCGGCCCCGGAGCAATGCCGAGCCGGCTTCGGTGGCGGTGCCCGCAGTGTCGAACAGGTCTTTCCAGCTGACCGGCACACCGTCGAGCGGCCCCAACCGGGTGCCGCTCCGGGCCCGTAGCGCCGCTGCCCCGGCCTGGGCGTGCGCGGTCTCGGCGGTCAGCCGCGCATAGATCCGGCCACCGTGCGGATGCGTCCCGATCGCGTCGAGATAGGTATCGGTCAGCGCCACAGGGTCGATTTCGCCTTCGCCGATACCGCGCCCGAGGTCGCCGGCGCTCATCCAGAGCCAGTCTTCCGCCATCTTCGCCTCCGATCTACAGGCGACGCTAGCGACGCGCGGACAGGGGAACAATCCCGATTTCGGGCGCTCAGCGCATCCCGCAGGACCTCAGCTGCTGGTCGTACATCACCGCGCGCGCGCCAACCGCGTCCGACACCCTGAGGAGCCAGGCCTTGGCGTTGTAGCTGCCGCGCAGATATCCGGCCCGGCCCTCGTGATAGGCGAGGTACTGGTTGCGTGCGTCATTGCGCGGAATGCCGGTTTCGCGTTCGGTTTGCGCCATGTACCAGCCCATGAAATCGGTCGCATGGTGGATCTTGTCGCGCTGCGCCATCCGCCCGCCCCGCTCCTGCTGGTACTCGGCCCAGGTGCCGTCGAGCGCCTGGGCATAGCCATACGCGGAGCTTTGGCGCCCCATCGGGATGACACCGAGCACGTATTTCATCGGCGTCCGGTTGTTTCCGATGAATTTCGACTCCTGGTAGATGATGGCCATCTGCACGGGCACGGGAATCTGCCATTCGCGCTCGGTGGCCTCCATGGCCTTCAGGTAGTTCGGTCGCTCTCGCACGATGGAACAGGCGTCTTCGAGATTACGAGGCGCCCGGAAATCGCTGCCACCACCACAGGAGGCGACAAAAAGAAGTAGTGCGATTGCGCGAAGAAGTCTGCTCATTTGCCCCTCGCAACGTTTGGTATTTTTTTGCCATTCTAGCCGATCATGCAGATCATGCAAATGGTCTAGATCGGTTCGAGAAATGTTGAACCGCCGT
>DQCI01000232.1:0-3503 GCA_003545125.1 Paracoccaceae bacterium | reverse complement strand
CCGATCAGCAGCGGGATGGTGACCACCGAGAACAACGTCGATGTCACCACCAACCCGGCGACAGAGGCGCTGTCGGCACCGTATTTCTCCGCCAGCATGTAGGAGGTGACGGCGACCGGCGTGGCGAGCTGGATGACCAGAACGGCGAGCGGCACCGGGGCGAGACCAAAAGCCGTGCCCACGACCCACCCCACCGCGACGGTGACGACGAATTTGCCCAGAGACAAGACAAAGGCACGTCCGAGCCCGGCGGGGTGGAGACGGGCGAGCGCCACGCCGAGCGTGATGAGCATCAACGGAATTGCGAGCTGGCCCATCAGGTCGAGCGTATTGGTCAGGAACCGGGGTGTCTCCCACCCCTGCCAGAGAAACAGCCCACCAAGGAGCGTGGCCCAGACCAGCGGTTCTTTGAGCGCTTTCATCGGCGAGCCGCCGCCGGCCACGACCCAGACGCCGAAGGTGAACGACCAGATCGCCATGACGGCGAACACGATCACCGCATAGCCGAGGCCGGCCTCGCCAAAGGCGAAAAGCGCGAGCGGCAGGCCGATGTTGCCGGTATTGCCGAAAATGAGGGGTGCGAGATGGGTCCGCATTTCAAGCCGCAGGACGCGGAGCGCAACGAAGAACACGAGGGTGAGCGCGCCGTAGCCTGCGATCGAAGCGAGCGTCAACGCGGTGAGCGCCGCCGGGTCGATCTCGGTTTTCATCAAGGCGGTGAAGATCAGGGCAGGCACCCCGACGGTCATTGCCAGGCGGGTGACGAACTCAATTCGGTATTCGCCCCCGACCCGCACCCAGACGAAACCGACCGACGCCAGCAGGAACACCGGCGCGACGATTTCGAGCACTGTCAGGATAAGGTTCACAGTCTGTTTCCCACAATTTCATTCCCGTCGCATGGACAGGTGGTTGGTCACACTTTAGTAAGGAGTCGGGTGGCGGGAAAACATGCTAAAAACACGTGCGAAATATCATCTCGGGCAGATCGTCCGGCATCGTAAGCACCCCTTTCGGGGGGTCGTCTTCGATGTCGATGCAATGTTCTCGAATACGGACGAATGGTACGAGGCTATTCCGGAGGACAGCCGTCCTTCGAAGGATCAGCCGTTTTACCATCTGCTCGCGGAGAACGACCAGAGCTACTATGTGGCTTATGTCTCGGAACAGAACCTGGTTGCGGACTATTCCGGCGAACCGGTGAACCATCCGGACCTCGAAGATTTGTTCGGCGATTTCGAGGACGGGCAGTATCCGCTGCATTTCCAGTTGAACTGAGCCTGCGGCAAGGTTGCAGGTGTGCCGCGCGCGACATGCGCGTGGGTTTCTGCGCGTCCGATCTGCACCGGGACTAACACCGGGGCCAACCCGGACACGACCACCCATGCGGTTGCGCCGCGCCGTGGTCGCTTTCGCTTTTCCTGTCGCTTAACCTTTTCCTGTCGGGTCGGACCGCGATCCCATGCCGGGAAACGTCGGGCGGCCACGCCGTTCTTGAGGCGCCCGGCGGGATTCGCGCGATGCCGGCAATCGTCCAACGAACATACCCGCGGCGGGGGAGCGGCGGGGATCAGGGGACGGTTTGTTCCTCGGTGCCACGCACTGGGTGGGGGCTGTTAAACGCGGCACCGAGGGAAGCCTGTGCAGCTACCCTTTGTTTATCGCGCTGATTCCTGTCCGCCATTGGGAGCCAAACGGGCTTTTTTGGGGCATTTCACCGCGGTATGGGTAGCCCGGCGGCGCGACAGAGGCAGTCCGCCGCCACCCGCCTGTGGATTGCCCGCTACCTGTCCGGCACCTGTGCGTCATGCGCGATCCGAAAGGTCAGTTCGTTGCGGGTGCCGACCCGCCGGTACCGAAGGTCTTCGGTCAGCTCACGGATCAGGAACCAGCCAAAGCCCCCTTCCGGCAGATCCTGCGCGGAAACGTCGAGATCATGCGCGAGGCCCGCCGGCGCATCGCCGCCCGGCATCGGCAGCCCTTCGTCGCGGATTCTGAATGCCAGCGAAGCAGTTCCGTGTTCGACCTCGAGTTCGACAAGCCCCCGGCCATGCTCGGCATAGGCGTGTTCGACGACGTTGTTGAGCACCTCGGCGAGCACGATCTCGACCACGCTGATCGGCGCGCTGCCGCGCGGCATGTCCCCAAACACGGCCATCGCCGTCTTCAGCGCGCGCCGGACCGAGGACGCTTCGCCCGGAAACAGAAGGTGCAGAACTGGCGCACCCGAGGCGGCCCGCCAGCCCCGGTGTTGGTCCGCGGTTCCCATGAATGCATACGCCCTAGCTTGCATTTGCGAGCAGTCCGGTCACGTCGCCCGCGCAGGCGTGGATCGTGAACACGGAATCCATCCGGGTGAGTTTGAACACTTTCTCAACTGTCGGCGTGAGCCCGGCCAGCTCGAGCCTGCGATCCGGGGCCGCCTGCTTGAACGCGGCGACGACGGCGCCGAGACCGGAGGAATCGAGGAACGCCACCCGGGAGAGATCGAGCAGCAGGTTGGGCGGAGCCGTGTCCGTCAACTCGCGCATCCTGTCCTTGAACTGGATCGCCACGGCGGCGTCGATACGGTCTTCCTGCACCTTGATGATGCGAAGATCGCCGATATCCTCGAAACTGGGGTCCATGACCTCTCCTCACTCGGGAAAATGTTCGAACTCCAGGTTAGGCGACAAGCCTTACTATTCCCTGAACCACGGCCGGTTGAGGGCAGCAGCCCCGGACGATAGGCTCGCGGGCATGGATTACGATGAGCTGACACACCGCATCCACGCCCTTGCCGACGGCGAAACCGACATCGTGGCGCTGATGGCCACGCTGGCTTGCGAAGTCCACCATTCGCACGACCGCTTCGATTGGACGGGGTTCTACCGCGTCACCGCGCCCGGCCTGCTGAAGATCGGCCCCTACCAGGGCGGCCACGGCTGCCTCAGCATTCCGTTCGATCGCGGTGTCTGCGGGGCGGCGGCGCGGCTTGGCGAGGCGCAGATCGTGGACGATGTCGATGCCTTCCCGGGGCATATCGCCTGCGCGTCGTCCACCCGGTCGGAATTGGTCCTGCCGGTGCGGAACGGGGCGGGCGATCTCATCGGCGTCTTCGATATCGACAGCAACCGGCCAGCGGCGTTCTCCCGGGAAGACGCGACCGCCCTGGCGAAAATTCTGGAAAAGGTGTTCGCCCGATGCTGAAGGGATCCTGCCTGTGCGGCGACGTGACCTTCACGGTCACCGGCAAGCCCTACGACCCGGCCGCCTGTCATTGTAGCCAGTGCCGCAAGATGTCCGGCCATGTCTGGGCCGCAGCGATCGTGACCGAAGACGGGATCGAGATCTCGGGGCCGGTGCGCTGGTATGCGTCCAGCGATGAGGCGCGGCGCGGGTTCTGCCCACGGTGCGGATCGAGCCTGTTCTGGCAGGTGCGCGGCAGCGGCCAGATGGATTTCGCGCTCGGAGCCGTCGATGGGGACACGGGGATGCACCTTGGCCGGCATATCTACGTGGAA
>DQCI01000322.1:11149-11946 GCA_003545125.1 Paracoccaceae bacterium | reverse complement strand
GAGACAACTCCCGATTTGACATTAGCTCGATGAGTTCCCTGTAGATCGCGGCCGCACGCCCATGCTTCTCTCTCAGGCGTAGGATTTCTCCAATCGCGTTCAGACTCGCGATTGTCGTTTGATCGGCCTCACCCGAAAACTCCTTTCGCAGCTGATAAAGGCGCCGAGCTTGGATTTCGGCACTCGGTAGTTGGTTTGTGTCCATCAGGAACCTTACCAGTTCTTCACGAGTAGCCAGAGTGTCTGGGTCACCAGGCCCTTTGCCGGTTTCTGTGACTTCCACTGCGCGCTCAACTAGAGCACGCGCGGATTCAGCGTTTCCTTTTGCTCGAACCAAAAAATAAAGGGCCCGCAGAGTCTCGAAACTCCGGTCGCTGTATTTAGTCAGGAACTGTTCTTCAGTTGCTAGTACTTCACGAAATAGCTTTTCCGATTCATCGAGACGCCCCTCACGGGCGCTGATCCGGGCCGTTGCGGAATGCGGGCTGTCCGACCCGCGACCGTCAGTTCATCTGCTCGGCAAACGAGGAGGAATGCAGTTGCAGGTAGCGCAGAACCAGCCGGCCTTCCTCGGCCGTCAGGCTGGTGCGTGGCTGGTAGGCCTGAACGTCGGCCTGCCAGGCCAGCACACCGCGCGACTCCGGGGCCGGTGCCGAGTGGCAGACGCCGCATTGACTCACAAACATCGAATTCGCAACAGTCCATAGCTTGTCGGAGTCCGCCGTCAGATCCGCCAGCGCGATCCAGCCTTCCAGCGCGGTTTCGGTCCAGTCCTGGTTGCCGTCGCTGTAGAAACG
>DQCI01000322.1:367-11080 GCA_003545125.1 Paracoccaceae bacterium | reverse complement strand
ACGCCGGGCAGGACCGTGCCCAGTTTGTCGGCGTCCGACCCCGGCGCGGCGTGCAAGGTGGAGGTGCGTTTCGTCCACACGGTGTCGGCGTCCAGCGTCTCGGTTCCTTCCATGAAGGCGATGGCCTCTTCGCGCGCGCGTTTTGCCATGTCCGGCATCGTGTGCGTGATGCCCTTGTGGCAGTCGATGCAGGTCTCGCCCTTGGCGAAACCGGCCTGCATCCGTTCGGCGGCCTCCGGATCCTGAGCGTGGAAATCCATCGCCTGATCGGAGTGGCAGGTGCGGCACTCGCGCGAGTCCGTGGCCTTCATGTGGTCCCAGACGCGCTCGGCCAATTCCAGCCTGTGCGCCTCGAATTTCTCGGGCGTGTCGATCTTTCCGGTTGCCCAGCCATAGAGCTCGCGCGTGGCCATGATCTTGCGCACGACCTTCGGGCCCCAGGCCTGGGGCACATGGCAATCTGCACAGCCGGTCTGAACCCCCGAGGCGTTCGAGTAATGGGCGGTCTGCTTATATTCCTGGTACACGAAATCCTGCATTTCGTGGCATGAAATGCAGAATTCGGTCTTGTTGGAATAGTCCATGGCGGTGTGAAAACCGCCCCAGAACACGATGCCGACGACGATGCCGGCGAGCAGGACACCAGAGAATGCGACCCAGGACATATGCGATTGGATCAGGTTTTTCAGTCGGCCGACCATGATGCGGTTACCTTTTGTTGTCGTCGTGTTGAAAGACGGGCGCCAAACGGCGCCCGTCCGTGGTCACAAGTACGCGTACCTTGTCAGACGACAGGATCGTAGGTCGTCACCGGCGGCACCTCACCGGTGTATTTCTCGACCTCGGCGAGGAGGGTATGCGCGCAGCAGCCCTGCGCCAGGCTCGAAGTTCCGATGTCGAGCGACAGCAGGTTGACGTCACCCTGCTTGCAGAGTGTGCCGATAACACCGGGCTCGGCCGGATCGTACCAGCCGCCCTCGCACAGGACGACGTGGTTCGGGCTGATCGTGTCCGTGACCACGGCACCGGCGAGGCACTCGCCGCGATCGTTGTAGAGCCGGACAATGTCGCCATCGGCAATGCCGCGGGCTTCGGCATCCGCCGGGTTGATCCGCACAGGTTCCCGACCCTGCACCTTGTATAAGGGGTGAAGTGCAGTGTTGTTGTCGAGTTGCGAGTGCAGCCGGTATGCCGGGTGCTGCGAGGTGACGTGCAGCGGGTACTTGTCCGACATCGCGCCGCCGAGGCGTTCGGCGGGCTCCATCCAGGTGGGATGCGGCGGGCAATCGTCATAGTTGTAGCTCTCGATCCGCCGCGAATAGATCTCGAACATGCCCGACGGGGTGGCGACCGGGTTGAGCAGCGGGTCTTCGCGGAACTTGGCATGTTCCACAAAGTACTTCGCTTCTTCTTTCACCGGGAACGGCTGGTAGAAGGTTTCGTTCCAGAACGTGTCGAAGTCGGGAATCTCGACGCCCTTCTTCTCGGCATCCTTGAGACCTTCGCTGTAGATATGCTCAAGCCAGCCGGCCTCGTCACGGCCTTCGGTGAACTTCTGCTCGAAGCCCAGACGTTTCGAAATCTCCGCAAAGATCTCGAAGTCCGACTTGGATTCGAACAGCGGTTCGATTGCCTGTTTCATGGCGACGATGCCGACGCCCTTGTCGCTGACAATCGACATGTCGTTTTTCTCAAAGTTTGTACAGACAGGCAGGACGATGTCGGCAAACCGGGCGGACTGGGTCCAGTTGATCTCGTTGACGATGATCGTTTCCGGCTGTTGCCAGAGTTTGATTTGTTGATTGCGGTCCTGATGGTGGTGCATCGGGTTGCCGCCAACCCAGTAGACAAGCCGCAGATCGGGGGCCGTGTAGCGTTTGCCGTCGTAGTCGTATTCCGCGCCGGGGTTCCCTATGACCCATGGCACCCGCGACGCCGGGATCGGTGCTGGCAGGCCCTCGGGAGATTCGCCGGCCGGGAAGCCGGGGAACGTGGGCGCAGTGCCCTTGGGGGTGCCGTAGTTGCCATAATGCAGTGTGAAATCCGCACCGCCGCCGGGCAGGCCCATGTAGCCGAGCATGCAGCCCAGAGTGAAGGCCATCCACGGCCCCTGCTCGCCGTGATGCTGGCGTTGGATCGACCAGCCCATGGTGATCAGCGTGCGCTTGGAGGCCATCAGGCGGGCAAGGTCTTTGATCTCCCCGGCATCGACGCCGCAGATCTCGGAGGCCCATTCCGCCGTTTTCGGCGTGCCGTCCGGCTCGCCGGTCAGATAGGCCGAGAACTCGTCGAAGCCCACGCAGTAGTCGGCAAGGAACGCCTTGTCGTGCAGGTCCTCGTCGAGCAGCGTGTGCGCGACCCCGAGCATCATGGCGACATCCGTCCCCTGCCGCGGGGCGATCCACTCACTGTCCAGATGCAGGGCGGTTTCGTTGCGGAGTGGGTCGACACTGACGCTCTGTTTGCCGGTCGCCTTGAACTCATCAAGGTATTTCAACCCGGCATGGTCGGGCACATTGAAGCCGATCCGGCAGTTGCGCGCCGGGTTCGAGCCCCAGAAAACAATCAACTCGGTGTTCTCGATAATGCCCGGCCAGGCCGACGAGGCGTAGAAGGAGCCGCCGATCGCATAGGGCATGATCACCCGGATCGCACCGGTCGAGTAGGTGTTGACGTCGTCCACGAAGCCGCCGTGCAGGTTCAGCGTGCGGTAGAGGTTGTTGAAGCAGTTGTGGAGCAGTCCAGGCGACCTCCAGCCATAGGCGCCACCATAGATGCTACCGTTGCCGTGGGTTTCCTTGACGCGCTTGAGTTCGGAAGCCACCAAATCGAGCGCTTCTTCCCAGCTGACGCGGACGAACTCACCCTTGCCGCGCTCGGTGCGGTCACTCTCGTGGCCCTTCTCGAGGAAGCCCTTGCGCACCATCGGGTACTTGATGCGCGTCGGCGAATAGACCCAGTCGCCCAGGGTTTCGAACATCTCGTTCGGCGCATGATCGTTTTCATGCGGCGTCATGCCGACGATGCGGCCATCCTCGACCTTGGCATAGCCAAAACCGAAGTGAGAGCCGTTGATGATATCGCCGTCTGCGATTGCGCCCGTGGCGGCACGCGCCGGGCGCAGCAGCGCGGGTGCCATGAGGGTGCCCGCACCGAGTGCGGTGAGCCCCTTGAGGACCGTGCGGCGGGACGGGGAACTGCTATGCGTCTTCAACTGGGTTTCTCCATTCCATGAATTGAGGTGTTGGGATTGGGTGTACTTGCAGACCGGACGGGGCCCGCACGCATCCGGTCTTCCGGATTTCCGTTTGAGCCCCCGTGGATCTCCAGGATCCCGGGGGCCTCAATTAGGACGGATCATGCGTCTCTGTTCACGGCCCAACGCGCCTTTCAGCACAAGGGCGGCGGCGGCATAGAAGCCGCTGGTGTCACGCTCGATACACAGATCGCAGAACTGCGGCCCCCACTGGAGCAGGTGCCGCGAGAGCAGCGCGTGCTGGCTCTGTTCGGCGTGCGGATCCGCGTCCGTACCGGCCTTTTCGGCCAGCCAGGCGAGAAATTCCAGTTCCACGGCAATATGGTCGGCCGGCTCGGACCAGCCGTCGGCGCTCAGCCCATGATCCTGCAACAAGGCCGCGATCGCGTTCGTCGCCTCCTGGCAGATTAGGCCGTTGTCGCTGGTGTAGACGGATTCGTAGACCGGCACCCGCTGCGACCGGCTGCCGGCCCCGAGGAAAAGACGGGCGTAGGCAACCGCGAGCGCACGCGCGGCCCGGTCCGGATCGGTCCAGCCGTCAGCCACGGCCGTCATCCCGGCGATGCCTTCGGACAATTCCGGAACCGCTGCCAGGTGCAACAGCATCTCCCGCCCCTCTCCGGATTGGTAGGCGGCAAGCGTCTCGGGGGTCTGTTCGCTTTTCAGGACACGCGAGAGCCAGAGATAAAGCGCGGGACGGTGGTCCTCCGCGTGCTCTGCGTCCTCTGCGTCCTCTGCGTCCTTTGGCGTCGTCCTGGGCGTGTTCATCATGTCTGTTCCAACTCGGCAAGGGTGCTCGAAGAGGGTGCCGAGGTCAGGAAGAATGAGTAGGGTGCCGCGAGAAAAAGTCAAACCGACACGTTGTCACAGTCCGCGCGTCGCGCCTCCCAACCAAGGGCGGTGAGGCGCGCGCTGGATCGGGGTTTGGCTCATGCACCTTGCCGCATTCACCTTGCCGCATGCATCTGGCCGCATGGATCTGGCGATTGCCGGCAAGGCGGTCGCCGTTGTCCGCGCGATCGCCGCCGGCTGGCCGGGACCGCGCGCACCAGGGGGCGTTGCGCTGGTGCGCGCCCGGTGTCAGCTGCCCCGGTTCCTTGCCGTGCGGGTCGCAGATCGAGGCCCGCTGCTCGGGCACCGTGCAGGGTGGGTGCGGATCGCGAAACGGGGCCCGGCGCTCAGGCGTTCCAGCAAGTCTGCGTCGCGGAGAGACCGCCTGGACGCCAGGTCTTCCAGGTAGCAAACGCGGTGCTGACGGCTGATCCGGTGATGCATGCCGACGACCATGCTCCTCAGGCCTGCCTCGCAGCTCTCCGCGGTGTCACATGGACCTCGATGCCATTGTCCCCAGTTCGAACAAACTCACGGGCCGAGTGCTTCACCGGCCATCGGTTCGCCTTGGGAAAGCCTGGTTGGGGATACAGGGTCCACGGACCGTATCCCCAACCTTCCTGCCTGGTGTCCGGCCCGATGTACTGAAGTTGGGTGACCAGGCTGTGCACGCCTGGCCACCCTGGCTCCTGTTTCAGGAGCGTCGCTCGGGCTCTTCTCGGCGGTCCAACCGGCTCTGGAGCCACTCCAGCACCTCGACCTCAACCCATCCCACTCTGTTCGGGCCCAGCTGTACCCGCTTGGGGAATTGGCCTGCCTTTTCCAGCCGCGCGACGTGTTGCGGCGAGTAGAGGACCAACTCCTTGAGTTGGCGCTTTGAAAGTATCCTCATCACGATGTCTCCATGATTGAAGAGCATCGCGATGCCCCAGGTTACGACGATACCTAGGCAAGATCAGGATATCGGGAGAGGGGTCGCAACGCGAGTCTGATGCTTAATTGGAACATCGCTGAACACTGGAAACCGCCGATGAATGATGCGATTCAGGCGACTAAAAAGAGACTAAGAAAACAAAAAGGCTCAGCGACTTCGCTATAAGCCTTTGAAAAATTTGGCGCGCTGGGGAGGATTCGAACCCCCGACCCCTTGATTCGTAGTCAAGTACTCTATCCAACTGAGCTACCAGCGCGCGGGTAGCGGGGATGTAGCGACCCTCGCGGGGGGATGCAAGGGGTATTCGCGCTCAGGCAGCGGCGCCTTCGATGCCCTTGGGCAGGTGGACGGCGAAGCTTGTGCCGTCCGGGCCGGTGCGGACCAGATCAAGCCGGCCGCCGTGCCCGCGTGCGAGGTCGGCAGCGATGGCGAGGCCAAGCCCGGTGCCGCCTTTACGCCCGCCAGCGGCAAAGGGTTGGAACAAAGTCTCTTGCGTTTTGGGCGGCAGGCCGGGACCCGTATCGGTAACGGTGATGGTCCATTCCGCCGGACCTTCCCCCGCCGCAACCATGATCTCGCCCGGCGCACCGCTCGCCTCGATGGCCTGGCGGGCGTTGCGCACGAGGTTGCGAAGGATGCGGTAGAGCTGTTCCGGGTCGGCCCGGACGGTAAGCGCGCTGCCGATGTCCTCTCCGTAGGAAATATCGTGCTCGCCTGTGGCCAGACGTTCGCTTTCGACGACATCCTCGACGATCTCGGCGAGCGAAACCCGGTCAAGCCGGGGCGCGGGATCTTCGGCGCGGCCAAACGACAGCGTGGCTTCGGTCAGGTTCACAGCCCGGTTGATCGACCCGATCAGCTTCGGCACGGTGCGCTGCACCCCGGGATCGCCGCTCATCTCTACCCGGTCGGCGAAAAGCTGGGCAGTGGTCAGGATGTTGCGCAGATCGTGGCTGATCCGCGCCACGGCCCCCCCGAGCTGAGCCAGGCGTTCCTTCTGTTTCAACGCCGCGGAAAGCTGGGTCTGCATGTCGTGCAACGCCTGCTCGGCCTCGCGCAACTCCCTGAGCTTAGAGGAGGGCTCGAACACGCGCCGCGCGTCCTCGGGCGCCTGGGCGTAGGAGATCATCGACCCGACCACGGTCTTGATTGGACGCACGAACAGCATGCGGACCGCGAGGAACAGGAGCCCGGCGGTGATGCCCGAGATTGCCAGCGACAGCCACAGGATGTTGCGGCTGTAGGCGACCATCGCCTCGTGCAGGGGCTGGGCCGGCAATGTCACTTCGATCTCGATCCCGCCCATCCTCACCGGCGCGCCGATCACCCGGATCACTTCGTCCTGCGGCTTGAACAGGCGGGCGACCCCGTCGCGGATCATCTCGAACCGTGAGGGCCTGCGCAGATCGTAGGTGGTGACGACCGGGCTTGGCACCGGCGAAGACAACATCAGCTCGCGCGCCTCGTTGCGCAGGAGAACGACGTTGTAGACGCCCGCCGTCTGGAGCAGCTCCTGTTCAAGGTCGGGGTCGATCATGTCGTCGGCCAGCAGCGCCAATGAGGCGATCTGGGCGCGCTCGAGCCGGGTACGCAGGTAATCCTCACGAAAGCCCGCGACCGAGGGCACGAAGATGAGCACCTCCGCCAGCATGACGAAGGCGATGGTGAGCACCAGGAACCGGCCGGACAACGAGTTGAACATACGCTCCTCGCGCAAGGTCAGGGACGGGCGGTCAGGGCACGAACCGTTGCACGGCGCGCACCACCCGCTTGACCCAGAGGTTACCAAACAGACGAGGAGAGAAATAGGCACCCGCGGCCCGCTTTGAAAGCTCGGCGACGGTCGGATAGGGCAAAACGGTCCCGGCAATAGCGCTCATCTTGAGGCGGGACGCCAGCGCCAGGGCCCAGAACGCAATTTGTTCGCCCGCATCCTCGCCGACCAGGGTCGCCCCCACAGGACGGCCCCGGGCGACCATTACCTTGAGGAACCCTGTGTCGAGTCCGGTCGCCGCGGCCCGGTCGTTGGCCGTGAGCTCGACCTTTAAAATCTCGACGGCGGCGCCGTGGGTTGCGCGGGCGTCGGTCTCGGTGAGGCCCACCTGGGCGAGCTCGGGCGTGGTGTAGATCGCACGCGGGATGTGATCGGAACGCGCGCGGGCGGGCAGTCCGAACAGGGCCGAGCGTACAACCAACCCGGCCTGATAGCCGGCAACATGGGTAAATTGGGCCCCGCCGGTGACATCGCCGACCGCAAAAATCCGCCGGTTCGAGGTGCGCAGCCGGGCATCGGTGACGATCCCGCCGGGCCCGGTTTCGACGCCCGCCTTTTCGAGCCCCATCGCCTCGATGGACGGGCGGCGGCCGGTGGCTACAAGGAGGTGAGATCCTGTGATCTCACCGGCCGATGTGTCGAGCGCGATGCCGTCAGCATGTGCCCGCGCCGCCGAGACCGATGTGTTCTGGTGGATGCTGACCCCCTCGCCTTCGAGGGCTTTCAGCACCAAGGCCACCGCGTCCGGGTCCTCGCGGCCCAGAGCCTTCTGCGCCTCGATCACCGTCACCTCACATCCCAGCCGGCAATGCGCCTGCGCCATCTCGATCCCGATCGCCCCACCACCGACCACAAGCAAGTGGGCGGGGCGCTCGGGCAGATCGAAGATCGTCTCGTTGGTGAGATAGGGCAGCGCGGCAAGCCCCGGGATGTCGGGTACAAACGGTTGCGACCCGGTTGCGACGACGAAGCGGCGAGCTCGCACGCGAACCTCGCCCACCATGACTTCGCGCGGAGCGGTGAACTGGGCAAAGCCTTTGAGCACTCGCACCCCGAGCCCTTCGAACCGCTCGACCGAGTCGTGAGGGGCGATCCTTTCAATCGTCGCGCGCACATGGGCATGGGCCGCATCCCAGTCGAGCCCTTCCGCACTCGCGTGCAGTAGCGCTTTCGAGGGCACGCAGCCGGTGTTGAGGCAATCGCCGCCCATCTCGCCGGCCTCGATCAGCACCACCTTCGCGCCCATCTGGACCGCGCCCGCCGCCACCGACAGACCGCCGGAGCCGGCGCCGATCACGCAGATATCGGTCTCGATTTTGGTCATGCGGGGGTCTTTCGGAACGGGCGCAGCAGGATCGGCAGGGCGGCGAGCAGGCTGAGACCAAGAAGCGGGAGCAGGATATGGGGTTCGAAGATCACCCCGAGATCCGGGCGTTCACCGGCGTCGAACACCTCGCCGAGCCCGGCCCCGACCGAGGTGTAGACAAGTGCGCCCGGGAGAATGCCGAGCGCGGTGGTGACGAGGTAGCGATGCAGCGGCACCGCGAGCAGACCCGGGATCACGTTGGCAACGAAGAACGGCACCACCGGCACCAGGCGCATGAGGAACAGGACCGACCATTGATCGCGGTCGAGCCCGCGCTTGAGCCGGCCGATGCTGCCCGACGAGGCATCAATCCGGGCCGAGAGCCGTTCGCCCAGCCCCATGCGGGCCGCCAGGAAGATGAGCGCCGCGCCGAGCGTCGCGGCCCCTGCATTGTAGAACACGCCCGGGAACAGCCCGAACAGGAAGCCGCCGGTAAGGGTGGCAATGGTCGCACCGGGGAGCGACAGCGCAACAATGGCGATATAAACGGCAAGGAACACGGCGACAGCCAGGGCGTAGTTGCCCGCGACGAAGGCCTCGAGCGCGCCCCGATGCGACGCGAGTGCCTCGAAGGACAGAAAGGGGCGCAGCCAGACCAACCCGGCCGCCGCTGCGAGCGCGATAGCAAGGATCGGCAGGAGCCTGTACGGGTTGCGTGTGGTTTCGGGCATCATCTCTCCGGGTTGCCGGGGAACATGGCGCGTCCGGGCCGCGATGCCCAGAGCCACAGCCCCGGTCTCACGCCCGAGTGATCCCGCGCGCCCGATTGTTACAGGTTGTTACAATGCGGCCCGCCCACGGGCGGGTTCCAAGAGCTCGATCCGGTTGCCGAAAGGATCGTCGGTGTAGATCCGGTCATAGCCTGGCAGCGCGCCGTCGGTCCGGTAGCTCTGGCCCACAGCGTCGAACCGGGCGCGGAGCGCGGCGAGATCGCTAACCAGGAACGCGGGGTGCGCCTTGCGCGCCGGTCGGAACGGCTCTTCGATGCCGAGGTGAACCCGAACCGGACCGCGCTCGAACCAGACGCCGCCGCGTCGGGCGAGATCGGGCGGCTTCGGCACCTCGTCGAGGCCGAGGAGGTCTGCGTAGAAGTCGCGCGCCTCGGGTTCACCGCCCTTTGGCATTGCAAGCTGGACATGATGGAGCTCGTTGAGCATGGCTGCCTCCTACTGCATACTATGGTATACAATAGGCCTTAGTACCGCAGGATGCAACTGGCACGCCCGCCCGAATGAGCCGATTTCGGCGTTTGACTTGGGGACCGTGCGCGCCTATAGACCGGTCTTCGAATGGATTTGCCCCCGATTCCACCGGGGTTCCGGGGCATGAGTGACGGAGACGGGCGATGAAACGCACTTTTCAACCCTCGAACCTGGTTCGCAAGCGCCGCCACGGCTTCCGTGCGCGGATGGCGACGAAGGCTGGGCGCAGGATTATCAATGCGCGACGCGCGCAGGGCCGCAAGCGCCTGAGCGCCTGAGCGACCGCCTGAGCGATCGCCCAGTTCGTGAAACACTGATGCCGCCGGGGGCCGCCCATGAGGACAGGCCGCCAGCGGATTCTGTTTGCGCGGACCCCGAGGTCGGCACGCCGCGCCTTGAGACGCTTCGCAAACGCGCCGATTTCCTCGCATGCGCCCGGGCCCGCAAAGCCCAGGCCCCCGCCTTTGTGCTTCAAGCCCGACGCCGTGACCCCGCCGAGGCTCCCGCGGCCGGAATTCGCGTGGGCTACACGGCGTCCAAGAAGGTCGGCAATGCGGTCGCCCGCAACCGTGCGAAACGGCGCCTGCGTGCCCTTGCTCGTGCGGTGATCGCGTCCCAAGGGAGGTGCGGCTGGGATTACGTGCTGATCGCCCGCCGGACCGAGACCAACACCCGCGCCTTCGCAGAGATGGAAACCGACCTCTCGCGCGCGCTTGTTCGGGCCCACGCGCCGCGCACGCCGTCCTGATCCCGATTGCCCGCGGTCTTGCCTCTTGGCCCCGGTGGTGGAAATCGTATATCGTGATCTTTGAATGTTCGTGCCGGTCAACGGCAGGCGGACAGGATGCGCACACCAGGGAGGACATGATGGCATTCGAATTCAACGGCCAATCGATCGAGACCACCGAGACCGGCTTTCTCGTCAACCATGACGATTGGTCGGAAGATCTCGCCCGCGCCATGGCGGCGGCCGAGGACATCCCCGAGCTCACCGAGCGGCATTGGGACGTGATCAACTACCTGCGGGAAGAATACTTCGAGAACCGCGAGAACCAGCCCAATACCCGGGCGATCATCAAGGCGATGAGTGACGCCTGGGGCGAGAAGATCAAGCAAGGCGACCTTTACGATCTTTTCCCGATGGACCCGTCGAAGCAGGGCGGACGTCTGGCCGGCGTGCCGGAAAGCAAGCGCAAGGGCGGCTACTGAGGGATTTCGCCCGGGCCCTTGCCCGGGACGACACGGGCGGGGGGGTACTACCTCCTCGCCCACTTCGCCCGGGCGAAGTTGTAGTTAGCGCTATCGTCATGAAAAACAATGGCTTGTACCCCTGTCCGAGTTCGCCCACCC
>DQCI01000322.1:0-308 GCA_003545125.1 Paracoccaceae bacterium | reverse complement strand
AGTCGGGCCGGGAGTCGGGCCGGGGATCTGCGCGCGCAGGAACCGAAAGACCCGTTCCGGGCGCCCACACACCAGCGTCATTCCGCCCCTGTTCGCCCGCCCCGCCGGGCCCTATATCCCTCGCATGACCCCACTCGCCTACACCCTCTCGCTCCCCGTGCGGGCCTACCGGCTGCTGCTCAGCCCCTGGGTCGGGCATTCCTGCCGTTACCAGCCGACCTGTTCGGCCTATGCGCTGGAGGCGCTGGAGAAACACGGCGGCGTGCGGGGGGGGGACCTTGCGGCGAAACGAATCCTCTCCTGTCACC
>DQCI01000131.1:26964-27182 GCA_003545125.1 Paracoccaceae bacterium | reverse complement strand
CAGGGCGCGACGGGGTGTCGTGTCCAACCCGGGGCCGCGGTGGCCAGCATGGGTTGCATCCATGGTCCGATCTGCCTATATCGCCGGTCGAGAGGTTGGCGCGGGCAAGCGCCTCGCCAACCCGGTCAGATCCGGAAGGAAGCAGCCGTAACGAGCCCCGCTTGGGTCGTTGTCCAGCCTCTCACCTACCACGAGTTTTCGCAGAAAACTCTGTGGCG
>DQCI01000131.1:22886-26921 GCA_003545125.1 Paracoccaceae bacterium | reverse complement strand
CTCTGTGGCGCGGTTTTCGCAGACAGCTCTGTGAGCGCCGGGTTCCGCTTTACCGTCGAGACCGTATTTCCCGCCGTCTCAACCCATGCTATCCTCCCGCCTGCATCCACAGCGGAGCCTTGATGCTTGTTGCCTGAACCACCGGGAGCCCTGCTCCCCCCAGCCTGCGCCCGGGGCGCGACCTCCGGCGTTACAGACGTGGTTCACACGAGAGAACAGCTTTGACCCAAACGAATGACCTGAAAGACCTTGGCCTGAACGATCTGGGCTGGTCCGCCGATCTCCTGCGCCAACTCGACATCGACGAGATCGGCCGGCTTGTCCCCGCTCGCATCACCGCCGTCCATCGCGACCGGCTCGATGCGCTGGCCGAGGCCGGGCCGATGACCCTGACCCTGCCGCCCGGCACGAGTGCCGGCGACGTCGCCGTGGGCGACTGGGTGGTGCATGAGCCCAATGAGACCCGCGTGGTCCGGGTGCTGGAGCGGCGCTCGCTCTTGCACCGCAAGGCCGCCGGGCACACGGCGCACGACCAGCTCATCGCCGCCAACGTGGATACGCTTTTCATCACCACCTCGATGAATGCCGATTTCAACGTCGCCCGGCTCGAACGCTACGTCGCCCTCGCCCATGCGGGCGATGTCGCGCCGGTGATCGTGATGACAAAGTCCGACCTCTGCGACGATCCTGACCCGTTCAGTGACGCGCTGCGCGCCGCGTTGCCGCGGGTGCCGGTGGTGGCGCTGGATGCGCGCGACCCCGCAGCGGCGCACGCGCTCGCCGACTGGTGCGGGCCCGGGCAGACGGTGGCTTTCGTCGGCTCCTCCGGGGTCGGCAAGTCGACCCTCGCAAGTGCGTTGACCGGGGATGCGATCGCGACCCAGGACATCCGCGAGGACGATGCGAAAGGGCGCCACACCACCACGTCGCGCGAGTTTCACCGGCTTGCGGGCGGGGGCTGGGTGATCGACACGCCGGGGATGCGCGAGTTGCAGCTCGCGGGTGCTTCGGAGGGCATCGACGCGGTCTTCGCCGATATCGTCGAGCTGGCGGCAGACTGCCGGTTCAACGATTGTGGCCACGAGACCGAGCCCGGGTGCGCGGTGAAGGCGGCGATTGAAGCCGGGGAGCTGGATGCGGGGCGGCTCGCGCGGTGGCAAAAGCTGAAGCGCGAGGATGCCCACAACGCCGAGAGCCTCGCCGAGGCGCATGCACGCAACCGGAAATTCGGAAAGATGGTCAAAACAATCGTGCGCGACCGCCACAAACGATAGCCGCGCGGAGGCCTTGGGCAGGCGCGCGGTGGGAGGTCGATAATATGGCGCAATATCAGTATGATCCTGGGCTCTTGGGGGGCTGACTTGCGCTCGGCCGGCATCTCCGGGTCTGGGCCGCGACGTCGTCACCGGCGGTCCCCGCACGGCACGCAATGTCCGCAGTCGCGACGGGGTCCTGGCGCCTTGTGGCGCTCGAAAACCGCAAGCGCGCTCGAAAACCGGGCCGCCAGGCGCCGGCGGTACGATTTCCGCGCATTCGCTCTGCCTGCGGTGGACGCGCCCCGGGTCAGCCTCTAAATTCGCCAGGCAAGGCAAGGGGAACAGCATGTCCGACAAAGGCGACACAGCCTACCAGGTTCTCGCGCGCAAATACCGGCCCGAGACCTTCGCCGACTTGGTCGGCCAGGACGCGATGGTGCGCACGCTGAAGAACGCCTTCGAGGCCGACCGGATCGCGCAGGCCTTCATCATGACCGGCATCCGCGGGGTCGGGAAGACCACCACGGCGCGGATCATCGCCAAGGGGCTCAACTGTATCGGGCCGGATGGAACCGGTGGGCCGACCGTCGAGCCCTGCGGTGTGTGCGAGCATTGCGTCGCCATCGCCGAGGGGCGGCATGTGGACGTGATGGAGATGGACGCCGCCTCGCGCACCGGGGTGGGCGACATCCGCGAGATCATCGAGAGCGTGCACTACCGGGCGGCCTCGGCGCGCTACAAGATCTATATCATCGACGAGGTTCACATGCTGAGCACCTCGGCGTTCAACGCGCTGTTGAAGACGCTCGAGGAACCGCCTAGCCACGTGAAGTTCATCTTTGCGACCACCGAGATTCGCAAGGTGCCGGTGACGGTGCTGTCGCGCTGCCAGCGGTTCGACCTGCGCCGGATCGAGCCCGAGGATATGATCGCGATGCTGCGCCGGATCGCGGATGCCGAGGGTGCGGGGATCGCCGATGACGCGCTGGCTCTCATCACACGGGCCGCCGAGGGCTCGGCGCGCGATGCGCAATCGCTGCTCGATCAGGCGATCAGCCACGGCGCGGGCGAGACCACGGCGCCGCAGGTGCGCGCGATGCTGGGGCTCGCCGACCGGGGCCGGGTGCTCGATCTGTTCGATCTCATCATGAAGGGCGACGCGGGCGGCGCGCTCGACGAGCTTGGCCGGCAATATGCCGACGGGGCCGACCCGATGGCGGTGCTGCGCGATCTCGCCGAGGTCACGCATTGGATCAGCGTTATCCGGATCACGCCCGAGGCGGCAGAAGACCCTACGGTCGGTCCCGACGAAAGGGCGCGGGGCCAGGCGATGGCGGCGGCGCTGCCGGTGCGGGTGCTCTCGCGGATGTGGCAGATGCTCTTGAAGGCGCTCGAAGAGGTGGGTCAGGCGCCGAACGCGATGATGGCGGCCGAGATGGCAGTGATCCGGCTCACCCATGTGGCCGATCTGCCGGCGCCAGAGGAGCTTCTGCGCCGGTTGCAGGACAGCCCGCCACCGGTACCGCCCGCGGGCGGTGGCACGCCGGGCCGGGGCGGTAACGCGCCGGGCGCGGGCGCCGGGCCCGGGCCGGAGGCGCGCAGCCGGGCGCCGGCGGCGGGGCCGCAGGGCAGCGGCGGGGTGACGGCACTTGCGCTCGACAGCGAAAACGCGCTCGCAAGGTTCGCCAGTTTCGACGACGTGGTCGCGCTGATCCGGGCGAACCGCGACGGGATGCTGCGCTACGAGGTCGAGAAATACGTCCGCCTCGCCGCCTACCAGCCGGGGCGGATCGAGTTCACGCCCACCGACGACGCGCCGCGCGACCTCGCGCAGCGGCTGGCACAGCGGCTCCAGCTCTGGACCGGGGTGCGTTGGGGGGTGACGCTGGTGAGCGGGGCCGATGCGCCGACGATCGACGAAACCCGCAACGCCGCGCAGACCGCGCTCGAAGTCGTAGCCGAGGCGCACCCGCTGGTGCAGGCGGTGTTCGCGGCCTTCCCGAACGCGAAGATCACCGAGATCCGCACGCTCGAGGAGATGACGGCCGAAGCCGAGGCTGAGGCGCTGCCCGAGGTTGAGGAGGAATGGGATCCGTTCGAGGATGAGTAGCGCCGCTTCGGCGGCCTGGTAGCGCGGAGCGGCATGGGGGGAACGCCATGCACGCGATAGCCGATACTGAAACCTTGGTAATGGATGGCGTCATCACGCTCGACCAGGCCGGCGAAATCGAAGCGCGTGCGCGCCAGACGATGGTCGCCCTCGCGATCAATGCGGTGCTCACGGCGGGCATCATCGCCGCCACGTTCGGGCTCATCTTCTGGCTCGCCGATCCGATCTCGGTCGCGATACTCGGGGTCTTGATGCTGATCGCGGGCGTGACCGTTTTGGTCGCAGGCGCGACCACGTTTCACATGTTCGGCAACGCCGCCGCCCTGATTGGGGCCGGGTTGCCGATCGGCGGTGCCAGCGCAGAGCTACTTGAGAATCATGTCGAGATTGCCAGCCTGGTGATGCTGATCACCGGGCTGGCCGTCACCCTGGTGCTCGCCGTCGCCTTTCGTCGCGAACTGTTCGCCAACCCGCTCGTCCTGGGGCCCCATCCTGCTGATGGGGCTGGCGATGCACCTCACGGGCGTCGCCCTGCTGCTCGCCGAGCATGAGATAGGCAGCCTCGCGAAGAGCCTCATCTTCCTCTACGCCGCCGGGGCACTCGGGCACACCGGCTGGTTCGTGAATGTCCGCCTGGTCACGGCGCTGGCAATCCTTCCATTCGCCCAG
>DQCI01000131.1:16477-22850 GCA_003545125.1 Paracoccaceae bacterium | reverse complement strand
GATCCTTCGGATGGCGGTGTTGATTGGCGTCACCGTATCGGCGGCACGGCATTGGCCGGAACGCACGGCGCGCCATGCCCGGATACTCGCCGTCATGGCCTTCATCACCGCCAATCTTTGCGCGCTTGTCGGATCCCTGTTCGGCGACGTGATCGGCGAGACGCTCTGGGGCCCGCTGCGTGAAGGCCAGCCGGACGGGATGGACTGGGACGACTGGTGGGAAATCGTCGACGCCTACCATGCGACCGCCTTTACAATCTCGGAGACCGCCTTTTCCGTGCTCTGGGCCCTGGCCCTTGCCGCGATGATCGCCTGGGGGGGCGTTCAACGCCCATCGCGGGCTTTTCAGCACCGCGCTCACCTTTGCGGCGATCCACGCCTATACCCAGCTGTTCGAGAGCTTTGGGAAGGAGCCGTTGGCTTACGTGATCGGCGGTCTTGCAGAGATCCCGCTTGCTTGGGGCATGTGGCGGCTCAATCATTGGATCACCGGCAATGCCCCCGGCGCGCGGTCTTGAGCCGGGCGGCCCCGCAGCGTATCTAGCAGGGAAGCACAAAGCGGGAGAGACGCATGCTTAAAGGACTGGGCAATCTCGGCGACATGGCCAAGATGATGAAGGCCGCGCAGGAGATGCAAGGCAAGATGGCCGAGGCGCAGGAAGCGCTCGACCGGATCACCGTGACCGGTGAGGCGGGCACCGGGTTGGTGAAGGCCACCGCGACCGCAAAGGGCGAGCTCGTGGGGCTCGACATCGACCCGACCATCTTCGACCCGAACGAAAAGGAAGTGGTGGAAGACCTGATCCTCGCCGCGATCAAGGACGCCCAGGCCAAGGCCAGTGAGCGGATGGAGCAGGAGATGGCCAAGGTGACCGAGGGGCTCGGGCTTCCGGCGGGCATGGCGAACCCGTTTGGCTGATGGGCGGGTTTGTGAGCTTCTCGCGCGACGACGCGGTGGCACTGCCCTTGACGACCCGGACGGTCGAAACCGTCATCACGCGCACGCGCGCGGCCAATCTTGTCCAGGTGGGGCTTTCGGTGAGCCTCGTCGCGGGCATTTTGGTGATTGGCTGGACCACGTCCGGATGGGTCTCGGGGCTGTGTTACGCCGTGGCCGCGTTGGGGATGTGGGGTATCCTGGCGACGGTCCTGTCGCTGTGGGATCATTTCCGGGCGGCGTCTGCGTTGCGCAAGCAAGCGCAAGCGGACATTGCCCGGGGCACCGATCCCACAAAGTTCTGGTGGGCGCACCGCGGCGTGTTTCCGCATTTCTCGAGGTAAGACAATGACCGACGCCCCGCGCGAGATCGAGGAGCTGATCGACCTCATGGCCAAGCTGCCGGGGCTCGGCCCCCGGTCCGCCCGGCGCGCCGTGCTCTATCTGATCCGCAAGCGGGGCATCCTGCTACACCCGCTGGCGGATGCGATGCACAGCGTTGCGGTCAGCGCGCGCGAATGCATCACCTGTGGCAACGTCACGACCTCGGAGCTGTGCGAGATCTGCACCAGCGAAAAGCGCGCGACCGGCGAGTTGTGCGTGGTCGAAGACGTGGCCGATCTCTGGGCGATGGAACGGGCGGGCGTGTTCAAGGGGCGCTACCATGTGCTCGGCGGGACCCTGTCGGCGCTCGACGCGGTGGGGCCTGACGAGTTGCGCATCCCGAAGCTGGTGGCGCGGGTTGCCGACGAGGGGGTTCGGGAAGTGATCCTCGCACTCAATGCGACCGTCGATGGCCAGACCACCGCGCATTACCTCGCCGAGGAGCTGGAGGGGCGATGTGCGGTGACCTCGCTGGCCCAGGGCGTGCCGATCGGCGGTGAGCTCGACTACCTCGACGACGGCACGATCACCGCAGCACTGAAGGCGCGCAAGGCGTTGTAGGCNNGGGCGTTTTAGGCTGGGCGGGGGAAGGCCTTTCGAAAGGCCTTGGGAAGCGGTTTCGAAACCGCTTTGCGCTCAGACCGCGACGTCCGCCCCCACTTCGAGGTCGAAGGCCGCGGCCATCAACGCGCGGGTATAGGCGGTTTCGGGCGCGTCGAAGATCTGGTCGGCGGGGCCCGCCTCGACGATGTCCCCTTCCTTCATCACCAGCACTTTGTGGGCCAGGGCGCGGACCACCTTGAGGTCGTGCGAGATGAACAGGTAGGCGAGCCCATGTTTGCGCTGCAGGTCGCGCAGCAGGTCAACGATCTGGACCTGGACGGTCATGTCGAGGGCCGAGGTGGGCTCGTCGAGCACCACGAGGCGCGGGCGCAGGATCATCGCGCGCGCGATGGCGATGCGCTGTCGCTGGCCGCCGGAGAACTCGTGCGGGTAGCGGTGCATGGTGGCGGGGTCGAGCCCAACCTCCGCCATGATCTCGGCCACCAGCGTGGTCTGGTCGGCCTCGCCGCGGATGCCGTGGACGCCGAGGCCCTCGGCGATGATCTCCGCTGCCGTCATCCGCGGGGAGAGCGAGCCGTAGGGATCCTGGAACACGATCTGCATGTTGCTGCGCAGGGTCTTCATGCGTTTGGAGCTGTGGTCCTGGATCTCGTCGCCGAGGAAGACGATGCGCCCCTCGCTGTCGATCAGCCGCATCATCGCCAGCGCCAGCGTGGTCTTGCCGGATCCGCTTTCGCCGACGATGCCGACGGTTTCGCCTTCGCGCACGGAGAAGCTCGCGGCGTTTACCGCCTTGATGTGGCCGACCGTGCGGCGCATCAGCCCCCGGGTGATCGGGAACCAGATGCGCATGTTGTCGCCGGCGGCGATCTCGCGCGCGCCTTCGGGCACCGGGTCGGGCCGGCCGGTGGCTTCGGCCGAGAGCAGCATCCTTGTATAGGGGTGTTGCGGGTCGGAGAAGATCGCCTTGGTCGGTCCCGCTTCGACGATCTCGCCGTCTTTCATCACGCAGACCCGGTCGGCGAATTTTCGCACGATTGCGAGGTCGTGGGTGATGAACAACAGCGACATCGCGCTTTCGCGCTTGAGGTCGGCGAGCAGATCGAGGATCTGCGCCTGGATGGTCACGTCGAGTGCGGTGGTGGGCTCGTCGGCGATCAAGAGCTCGGGGTTGTTGGCGAGCGCCATGGCGATCATCACCCGCTGGCGCTGGCCGCCGGAGAGCTGGTGCGGATAGGCGTTGAGCCGTTCTTCGGGGTTCGGGATGCCAACCCGTTCGAGCAGCTCGATGATCCGCGCCCGCACCGCGTCGCCGGTGAGGCCCTGGTGCAGCTCGATGCTTTCGGCGAGCTGCTTGACCAACGTGTGCAGCGGGTTCAGCGAAGTCATCGGCTCCTGGAAGATGAAGCTGATGTCGTTGCCCCGGGTCTCGCGCAGGTCGGCGGGCGAAGCGCCCACCATTTCGCGGCCCTCGTACCTGATCGAGCCGGTGATGGTGGCGCTGTCGGGCAGCAGCGAGACGGTGGAGAGCGCGGTCACCGACTTGCCGGAGCCGCTCTCGCCCACCAGCGCCACCGTCTCGCCCTTGTCGACGTGGAAACTCACGCCTGTGACGGCCGTGTGGTCCTGGCCGTCCTGGCGGAAGCTCACCGAGAGGTTCTGGACGTCGAGCACTCTCATTCGAACGTCTTTCGCGGGTCGAAGGCGTCGCGCACGCCCTCGAAGATGAAGACGAGCAGCGAGAGCAGCACGGTGAAGGTGACGAAGGCGGTGAATGCCAGCCAGGGGGCCTGGAGGTTCTGCTTGGCCTGGCGGGTCAGCTCGCCGAGCGACGGCGCCGAGGAGGGCAACCCGTAGCCGAGGAAATCGAGCGCGGCAAGGGTGCCGATGGTGCCGGTGATGATGAAGGGCAGCATGGTCAGGGTGGCGACCATGGCGTTGGGCAGCATGTGGCGGAACATGATCTTCCAGTTGGAGACGCCGAGCGCGCGGGCGGCGCGGACATATTCGAAGTTGCGCGCGCGCAGGAACTCGGCGCGCACTACGCCGACGAGGGCGGGCCAGCCGAACAGGATGGTGACGAACACCAGAAGCCAGAACGAGCGTCCGAGGATCGCGAACAGGATGATGATGACGTAGATCGAGGGGATCGAACCCCATATCTCCAACAGACGCTGGAAGATCAGGTCGACGAGGCCGCCGAAGAAGCCCTGCAGCGCTCCGGCGATGACACCGACGAGCGAGGTGATGACGGTGACGATGATCGTGAACAGCACCGAGAGGCGGAAGCCGTAGATCACCCGGGCGAGCACGTCGCGCGCGGTGTCGTCGGTGCCAAGCCAGTGGTCGGCGTCCGGTGCCGAGGGGGCGGCGGTGCCGATGTCGTTGATCGTGTCGAAACTGTAGGGGATCGGCGGCCAGAACAGCCAGCCCTTGGTGATTGGCTCGCCCGCAACCTCGCCGTCGGCGGCATCGGCGATCACGCCTTGCGGGTCGTCGAAACAGCTCTCGCGACCTTCAGCGATGATGAGGCATTGCACCTCGATATCGCTATAGACCGCCTCGGTGCGGAAATCGCCGCCGAACTCGGTCTCCGGGTAGAACCGGAAGACCGGGGCATAGACCCCGCCATCGTAGCTCACGAGGATCGGTTTGTCGTTGGCGATGAACTCGGCGAACAGGGTGAGGGTGAAGATCACGCTGAAAACGACGAGCGACCAGAACGCGCGCTTGTTGCGGCGGAAGTTGCGCCAACGGCGTTGGTTGAGCGGTGAGAGCGTCATGTGTCACGCCTCCGCGCGCGGGCGCTCCGGGGGTGCGTGTTTCGGGGGCGTGCGGTTTTGGCCGGGCGCGGGGCAAGGCGCTTCGAAGCGCCTTGGAAAGCGGTTTCGAAACCGCTTTGCGCCCGTGGCAAGCGGCGCGACCTCATCCCGCCCTCCGTTCGAAATCGATCCGGGGGTCGACGAAGACATACATGAGGTCGGAGAGGATACCGACGAGCAGGCCCATCAGGCCGAAGACGAACAGCGTGCCGAACATGATCGGGTAGTCGCGCGCCACCGCGGCCTCGAAGCCGAGCCGCCCCAGCCCGTCGAGCGAGAAGATCGTCTCGATGATGACCGAGCCGCCGAAGAACACGCTGATGAACAGGGCCGGGAAACCGGCGATGACGATCAGCATGGCGTTGCGGAAGACGTGGCCGTAGAGCACGCGGCTTTCTCTGAGCCCCTTGGCGCGGGCGGTCACGACGTATTGCTTCTTGATCTCGTCGAGGAAGCTGTTCTTGGTGAGCAGCGTGAGGGTGGCGAAGCTGGCGATGGTCGAGGCCAGCACCGGCAGGGTGATGTGCCAGAAATAGTCGAGCACCTTGCCGATCGCGCTGAGCTCTTCCCAATTGTCGGAGGTGAGGCCGCGCAGCGGGAAGATCTGCCAGTAGCTGCCGCCGGCGAACAACACCAAGAGCAGGATCGCGAACAGGAACCCCGGGATCGCGTAAGCCACGATGATCATGCCCGACGTGAAGGTGTCGAACCGCGTCCCGTCCTTCACCGCCTTGCGGATGCCGAGCGGGATCGAGACGAGGTAGGCGATGACGGTGGACCAGAGCCCGAGGGTGACCGAAACCGGCAGTTTCTCGGCGATCAGTTCGAACACGCCGATGGAGCGGAAATAACTCTCGCCGAAATCGAACCGGATGTAGCGCCACATCATGTTCAGGAACTGCTCGAGTGCCGGGATGTCTTCCTTGGCGCAGGCTTCCGCGTCGAGATCGGGTTCGCCGGAGTAGCCCGGTTCGCAGACGATCCGGGCGAAGCCCATCTCGATTTCCAGCGCGGCGATGACATCCGGCGGCAGGCCGCGGGCGCCGAGATAGGCTTCGTCGCCCGCACCGATATTGTCGGCCACCTCGTTGCCGGTGCCGGTGACGGCGGCCAGCACGTCGCCTTCGCCTTCCATGTTGGCGATGATCTGTTCGATCGGCCCGCCGGGGACGAACTGGATCAGGGCGAAATTGATCACCATGATCCCGATCAGCGTCGGGACGATCAGCAACAGCCGCCGGATGATATAGGCGCCCATATCGGTTCTCGAGGTCCTTTTGGTCCTTGCCTGCCCGCCCAGCTCGGCTCAGCGCAGCGCGCCGACCGCTTTGAGGGCCTCGTGTTTTTCCGCGTTGTACCACCAGAAGGCCATCTCGCCCAGCGCATAGGGGGGGATTTCCTCGGGGTGCTCGTACATGTCGTAATAGGCGACCGTGTACTTGTTCTTGAACCATTGCGGGATGGTGAAGCGCACCGACAGCAGCACCCGGTCGAGCGCGTGCACGGCGGTGCTGAGGTCTTGCAACGTATCCGCATCGACGGCGGCCGGGATCAGGCGGTCGACCGCCTCGCTCTTGAGCCGCATCAGATTGCGCGAGCTGTCGTCGGCGGTTTTGGAGTGGAACCATTGCTCGAGCCCGATGCCCGGTTCGAACCCCATCGAGAT
>DQCI01000131.1:15079-16399 GCA_003545125.1 Paracoccaceae bacterium | reverse complement strand
GGCCATGTTCTCGACGATCGGGTTGATGATCCGGTCGAACAGCGGGTCATAGGTGAGAAAGACGGCTTCGAGCACCTCGCCGTCCTTGGTGCGCAGCCCGTCGCTGCCCACTTCCCAGCCGGCTTCGTCGAGCAGCCGGCCGGCGGCGCGGTAGGCGCCGCGGGCCGGGCGGTTCTGATCGGCGTCGTTGCCGGGCGGGGCGATCACCGGGTCGGTGAGGATGCTCGCGGGCAGCAGCCCGTCATCGACCAGCGGTTGCAGGAGCGCGATCTCGCCTTCGGACGGGGTGCCGGTGGCGGCGAGGTCGGAGCCCGGCCAGAAGCTGTCGACCCGTTCGTAGAGCCCGTAGAACAGCGACTGGTTGGACCATTCGAAGTTGAACATCTGGCCCAGCGCTTCGCGCACCCGCGGGTCGGCCCAGGTTTCGTCGCCGAGGTTGAAGACGAAGCTCTGCGCGGTGCCGACCTTGCCGTCGGGCAGTTCCGCCTTGATCACCCAGCCCTTGTCGACGCCGGGGAAATCGTAGGATGTGGCCCAGTTCTTCGAGCTGTTTTCGGCGCGGAAGGTGTAGGCGCCGGCCTTGAAGCCCTCGAAGGCGGCGGTCGGGTCGCCGAAATACTCGACCCGGACGGTCTCGAAATTGTTCTGGCCGATGTTGAACGGGTGGTCCGCCCCCCAGTAGTCGGGGTTGTAGCGGTAGACCACGCGGGCATTGGTCTCGGCCCGGTCGAGCACGTAAGGCCCGGTCGACATGAACGGCGCGTCGGAGGCTTCGTCGAGCCGGGTTCCGGTTTCCTCGAACCAGGCCTTGGAAAACACCGGGGTGCCGCCGGCGAAGGTGATCCGCTCGCGGACCGGCGCCTCGTCGGTGAAGGTGAACTTGATGGTGTGGTCGTCGATCACCTCGACGTCTTCGAGCAGGCCTTCGACGATGGCGCGGTATTCGGCGATGCCCTGTTGCTGGAACAGGTTGAAGGAATAGGCGACATCTTCGGCGGTCATCGGCGTGCCGTTGGAAAAGGTGACGTCGTCGCGCAGGGTGAAGATGACCCATTTCTGGTCTTCGGGATATTCCATCTTGGTACAGAGCAAGCAGTAGGAGCCGTAGGCATCGTCCGCCGTCGAAACGAGCAGGCTTTCCGAGCCGATCGTGGTCAGCGCCGCGGTCACCCCGTCGCGGGCGTAGAGGTTGAAGCTGTCGAAGGTGCCGATCGTGCCGATCGAAAACTCGCCGCCCTTCGGCGCATCCGGGTTGACGTAGTCGAGATGGACGAAGTCGGGCCCGTATTTCACCGCGCCGAAATTCGAATAGGCATGGGT
>DQCI01000131.1:4804-14960 GCA_003545125.1 Paracoccaceae bacterium | reverse complement strand
CTGGCCAAGACGGAACTGGGCGATGGGCATCGGGTGCTGTCCTTCGTATGGGGCGGATGTGATCGGTCGGATACACGCTAAAGCGCAGGCGGGGGCGCGTTCAAGGCGAGAATGCGTGAGCAACGCGTGTTCGCCCCCGGCACGGCGGCCGGAAACGCAAACGGCCGCGCCGGTTGCCCGATGCGGCCGCTTGGTTGTCGTGTCGGTTCCCGTATCGGCGGGTCAGCCGCCGATGGTCGCGAGGTAGGCGATCAGGTTGGCGCGGTCTTCGATGTCCTTCATGCCCTTGTAGGTCATCTTGTTGCCCGGCGCGTAGTCCTTCGGGTTCTCGATGTATTTCTGGATTTCATCCGGCGTCCAGCTGCCACCCTGAAGGGCGGTGAGCGCGTCGGAGTAGCCGAAATCGGCGACTGCGGCCATTGGCCGATCGACCAGCCCCCACAGGTACGGTCCGGTCGAATTGGCGCCGTCCTCGAGCTTGTGGCAGGCCTTGCAGGCCTTGAATTCCTTTTCGCCCGCGGCGGCGTCGGCGGCGGCATAGACCTCCTCGAAGCTCACTTCGACGACGTCTTCCGGCTCGTCGCCGTGGTCTTCGGCGTCCATCGCCGCGATTACGTAGCCGCGGGGCGTTTCATGTTCTTCGTCGCCATGCTCGCCATGGCCGGCGTCGTCAGCCACCTTATACATGGAGCTCGCCGCCCAATTGGCGAAAAGGAGGATGAGCAGCGCGGCGATGGCGGAAGCGCCAAACTTCATCAGGTTGTTTGTGTTGAACATGTCGCGGTCCTGAGTTCCCTGTGTCCGGGCCCTTCTATCCGCTTCCATAGATGCGTTTCAAGCGATATGAGCGCGACGAATTGGCCGAAGGCCGCGACAAACCCGGAGGACCCGCCGAAATGCCCCGCAAGATCGCCTTTCAGGGCGAACCAGGCGCCTATTCGCACGAGGCCTGCCGCGAGGCGCGGCCCGATCACGAGGTGCTGGCGTGCGAGACCTTCGACGAGGTGATCGCGGCGGTGCGCGGCGGTGTGGCGGAGCTGGCGATGCTGCCGGTCGAGAACTCGACCTATGGCCGGGTCGCCGACATCCACCGGCTGCTGCCGGAATCGGGGCTGCATATCCACGACGAGGCTTTCCTGCGGGTGCGGATCAGCCTGCTCGGTCTGCCCGGAACGGCGCTGGACGATATTCGCGAGGTGCGCGCCCATCTCGTGCTGCTGCCGCAATCGGCGAACTTTCTGCGCGCGCACGGGATCAAGGGCCACGCCGCGGCCGACAGCGCCGGGGCGGCCGCCGAGCTGGCCGAACACCGGACGCCGGGCGAGGGCGTGCTGGCGTCGTCGCTGGCGGGCGAGATCTACGGGCTCGAGGTGCTGGCGTCCGACATCGAGGATCATGGCCACAACACCACGCGCTTTGTCATCATGGGCCGCGAGATCGACCTGACCCGGCGCGGGACCGACGCGATGATGACGACCTTCGTCTTCGAGGTGCGCAACATTCCCGCTGCGCTCTACAAGGCGATGGGCGGGTTCGCGACAAACGGCGTCAACATGACGAAGCTCGAGAGCTACATGATCGACGGCTCGTTCACGGCGACGCGGTTCTATGCCGATATCGAGGGCCACCCGGACGATCCTGCGGTGGCCCGGGCGCTCGAAGAGCTCGACTATTTCACCAACAATCTCGACATTCTGGGCGTCTATCCCGCCGACCCGCGCCGCTACATGTAGGGGGCGGGACGGCACGCAACAGGATCGGGAACCGCCGATTTCGGCCTGCCTTGACGTGCGCTGGTCTGCGCGTCGCGGCGCGGTCGAAACGCCCAAACTGGGCCAGTTTCCTAGGAAACTGGCATCATAGTGAAACGACAGGGAGAAACCCGGTCATTTGACGGGGATGAGGGGGGCGACGGGGAAGGCGGGGAAGGCGCGGTGCCTCAGCCCGATGTCTTGTCCTTGCCGAGATCCGCGGCCAGGCGGAAGCCGATCCGGTTCGGCGGCTCTTCGGACGCATCCTCGCGGGGCAGGGCGCGCAGCATCACGTTGAGTTGGCTGACGTGCTGGATCAGCTGGGTTTTCGCGCCGCCGCCGTCGCTGCCGTAGAAGGTGACGATATCGGGGTCGAAGTAACCGACGCCCTCGATTCGCAGCACGCCCGCGTCGCCGCCGGTGAACCCCATGGCGACTTCGTGTTCGTTGTCGAGCTGCTCCTCGAAATTCTGGATATAGAGAATGAGCCGCTCATAGGCCCATTCGGCCGTGCTTTTCTCTTCGAAGGGCCTGTCGGTGATCTCCTTGGGCAGCGGCTTCTGCTCCGCCGTCAGCGGTGCATCCTCGTCGCATCTGGCCACGCGGGCCGGTGGGTGGGTGTCGGGTTTCGCCATTCTCACGCCCCCTTGCTGCGCCACAGCCAGGCGCCGTCGCCGCGCCGTTCCCGGGTGACGAGACCGGCGTGATAGAGGTGATTGAGGTGCCCCATCGCCTCGACCAAAGCAAGCCCGTATTCGCCGTCGCCGATCCGGCGGCCGTAGAGCGCGGGGAAACATTCGACGGCGGTATGCGGCTCGGCGAGGACGGCGCGCAGCCGGTCGAGCGCGCCGTGGTGGTTGCCGATGAGTTGGCGCATCCGGGTCGGCAGGCCGGTGTAGGGCAGCTTGTGACCGGGCAGCACGAGGTGGCGGTCGTCGGCGAAGGCGGAGAGCTGCGTGCAGCTGTCGAGCCAGTCGCCCACCGGGTCGGCGGCGGGCTCGGTCGCATAGACGCCGAGGTTGGGGCTGATCGTGGCGAGCAGCTGGTCGCCGCCGATCACCAGGTCGCAGTCGCGGCTCCAGAAGGTGGCGTGTTCCGGCGCGTGGCCGTTGCCGATGCGCACATCCCAGTCGCGTGCCCCGAAGCGCAGCATGCTGCCCTCCTTGATGCGGCGGAAACCGAGCGGCATGTCGGCGACGATGTCGGCGTAGTTGAACGGGCGTGCGCGCTTTCGTTCCTCGTAGACCGCGTCGTCCATCCCGGCGGACCGCCAGTAGGCAAGCGTCTCGTCCACCGGCACCATCTGCTCGTCGAGCAGGAGCATCCGGGCGAAGAGCCAGGCAGTGCGGGTGGTGACGAGTTCGGCACCGTGGTCGCGCTGAAACCATCCGGCGAGCCCGACATGGTCGGGGTGGTGGTGGGTGACGATCACCCGGGCGATGGGAGGTCCCGCGAGCGGACCTTCGAGCAGTTTTTGCCAGATCGCGCGGGTGCGCCTCGTGTCGAAGCCGGTGTCGACGATGGTCCAACCGTCGTCATCGCGGAGGGCGAAAACATTGACGTGGTCCAGTTTCATCGGCAGGGGCAGGCGCATCCACAGCACGCCATCGGCGACCTCGGTCGCCGCGCCCTCGGCGGGCGGCTCTTGCCAGGGGAACCTGATTGGCGCGTTCATCGGGCGAGGTCCTCGGGGCGGATCGCATAGAGGCCCGCGGCACCGGCCCGGGCCTGGGCGATCAGTGGAACGTATTCCGGCAGCAACCGCTCGATGTAGCAGCGCGCGAGCGCGGTCCGCGGGCCGGCGCGGCCCTCGGCGCAGGCGGCCTTGAGATGGTAGAAGGCGCCGAGTACGCGCGCACTCGCGGCAAGGAAGGGCACTGCGCCTGCGAAGCGCTCCTCGATTTCCTGCTCGACCAGCCATTCGACCGTTTCGCGCAAGGTCTCGGCGGCGCTCCAGACCGTATCGGCCAGGTCCGGCAGGACGGGGCGGGCCAGTTCGGTCACCTTCTCGCCCTCGTCGAACATCCGGTAGGCGGCTTCGCCCCCGTCCATCATCTTGCGGCCCACCATATCCATCGCCTGGATCCCGTTGGTGCCTTCGTAGATCGTCGTGACCCGGACATCGCGCAGGTATTGCGCGGCGCCGGATTGCTCGATGTACCCCAGGCCGCCGTGCACCTGGATGCCGAGACCCGCGACCTTCACGCCGACATCGGTGCCGCAGGCCTTGGCGATCGGCGTCAGCAGCGCCGCCCGCGCGGCCCAGTCGGGATCATTGGTGGCCTTCTCCATGTCGATCGCCGCGGCGCAGGCAAGCGCGAGCGCGCGGGCGGCGAAGATTTCGGCCTGCATCTCGACCAGCATCCGGCGCACGTCGGCATGGTCGACGATGGTGCCCGAGCCCTTTCCCGTGCCTTCGACCGGGGTGCGGCCCTGCTTGCGGTCCATCGCGAAGGCCAGCGCGTGCTGGAAGGCGCCTTCGGCCGCGCCGATCCCCTGCAGGCCGACCTGGACGCGGGCGTTGTTCATCATCGTGAACATCGCCGTCATCCCGGCGTTTTCGGCGCCAACCAGCCAGCCGGTCGCGCCCTCGAACGCCATCAGGCAGGTCGGGCTGGCGTGCAGGCCCAGCTTGTGCTCCAGGCTCACGACCCTGAGCGCGTTCGCCGGACCCGGGTTGCCGTCTTCATCGGGGAGGAACTTGGGCACCAAAAACAGGCTGATGCCCCTGGTGCCCCGGGGCGCGTCCGGCAGGCGGGCGAGGACGAGGTGGCAGACGTTGCCGCCGAAGTCGTGGTCGCCCCAGGAGATGTAGATCTTCTGGCCGGTGAGCGCGTAGGTGCCGTCGCCGTTGGGCACGGCTCTGGTCGTCAACGCGCCGACGTCGGAGCCCGCCTGCGGCTCGGTCAGGTTCATCGTGCCGGTCCATGCGCCGGACATGAGTTTCGGCAGGTAGAGCGCTTTGAGCTCGGGGCTCGCATGCGCCTCCAGCGTCTCGATCTGGCCCTGGGTGAGCAAGGGGTTCAGCCCCAGCGCGAGCGCGGCGCCCGACATCATGTCGTTGACCGCAGCGGCGAGGGTGAAAGGCAGGCCCATGCCGCCGTGTTCGGGATTGCCCGCGAGGCCGACCCAGCCGCCCGCCGCGATCTGGGCGTAGGCATCCGCGAAACCGGGGGCGGTGCGCACCGCGCCGTCTTCAAGGATCGCGCCGTGGGTGTCGCCCACCCGTTGCAGAGGCGCAAGGACGCCGTCGGACAGCTTCGCCGCTTCGGCCAGGATCGCGCTCACCGTGTCCGGCGTGGCCTCGGCGAAACGGTCGGTGGCGGCGACTTCGGGGAACCTGACGACATGGTCGAGGATGAAACGGATCTCGTCGGCGGGGGCGCGGTATGGCATTCGGGGTTCCTCGCAGACTTGACGACACAACCGGGGCGGTCTCGATCAATACCGTTTCAGATCGGGACGATCCGAAAATGGTTTTGATCCAGATTCAAGTGTTAGAGCAAAATCCCGGGATCAGGCTGTTTCAATCTGATCGGTTTTTGCTCTAGGACTTGGCCAAACCTCCCCGGCAACAGGCCGTAGCACAAGGAATACGCAGCGTCATGACAGAAACCGTCCGTCTCGACGACAGCGCGGCCGGCGTGGCGCGGGCCGCGGCGCTGTTGCGCGATGGGGCGCTGGTGAGCTTCCCGACCGAGACGGTCTACGGCCTCGGCGCGGACGCGACCAATGACCGGGCGGTGGCGCGGATCTTCGAGGCCAAGGGGCGGCCCCGGTTCAACCCGCTGATCGTGCATCTGCCGGATGTCGCGGCCGTAGAGGCGGTGGCGGTGCTTGAAGGGGACGCGCTGCGGCTGGCAGACGCTTTCTGGCCCGGGCCGCTCACGCTGGTGCTGCCACGCAAGGAAACGGGCGGGCTTTCGCGCCTTGTCTCCGCCGGCTTGCCGACGGTCGCGGTGCGGGTGCCCGACCATGGGCTTGCCCGACGGCTGCTGGCCGCGACCGGGCGTCCGGTTGCGGCGCCGTCCGCCAACCCGTCCGGTCGGATCTCGCCAACCGAGGCGGACCACGTGCTGGCCGGGCTTTCGGGGCGGATCGAGGCGGTGCTCGACGGTGGGGCCTGCCCGGTGGGGGTGGAATCGACCATCGTCGGGTTTGCGCCCGGGTCGGGTGGGGGGGCGGTCCCGGAGCCGGTGCTGCTGCGTCCGGGCGGGCTGCCGGTGGAGGCGATCGAGGCCTGTCTCGGGGCGCCGCTGGCGGTGCAGGCCGAGGGTGGTCCGGTCAGCGCGCCGGGCCAGCTCGCCTCGCACTACGCGCCGCGCGCGCCGGTAAGGCTGGGCGCGGTGGAAGCCCGGCCCGATGAGCGCTTGCTGGGGTTCGGGCCGGTCGACGGTGCGGTGCTCAACCTGTCGCCGTCGGGCGATCTGGTCGAGGCGGCGGCCAATCTGTTTCACCACCTGCACGCGCTCGACCTGGACGGGGCCAGGCCGATCGCGGTGTCGCCGATCCCGGAGCATGGGCTCGGGGTGGCGATCAACGACCGGCTGCGGCGGGCGGCGGCGCCGCGCGGGTGAGTTCGAATTGCGGGCGCCATCCGACCGATATCCGACCGCCGCGGGGGCGCTGCCGATGGCCCTTGGTGCCCCTGGGTGCGCCTGGGCTGCGACGCACTCCCGGAAGTCTGCGGCCGAGAAAAGGGAGAGGTGGGCCGGTTTTGTTCCCCCCCCCGCCCCCCCCGGCAAAAAGGCACAGCAGCCTTCGCGCGGGATTGCCGCACCGCCCCGGTTTGATGCAAAATCCCGATCGACGTGCCAGTTTTCAATAAAAAGGGTCGATCATGCTGGTGAAGCTCGAGATGTTCATGGCGCTCGCCCGCGAGCAGCATTTTGGTCGGGCGGCGGAGAGCCTCGGGATTACCCAGCCGACCCTGTCGACCGGGCTGAAACAGCTCGAAGAGACATTGGGCGTGCAGCTGGTGCGGCGCGGCTCGCGCTATGGCGGGCTGACGCCCGAAGGACAGCGCGCGCTGGTCTGGGCGCGGCGGATCGTCGGCGACAGCCGGCGGTTCCGGGAGGAAATGCGCGCGGCCCACGCGGGGTTGGCGGGACATCTGCGCCTCGCCGTCATTCCGACGGCCCTGACCTGGGCGTCGCGTCTTGCGGCCGGATATGCGGCGCAGCACCCGAAGGTCGCTTTCACGATCCTGTCGCGCAATTCCGGCGACATTCTCGCGATGCTGGAAAACTTCGAGGCGGATGCGGGGTTGTCCTATCTGGACAACGAACCGCTCGGCCGGGTGACCACGGTGCCGCTCTACCGCGAGCGCTACACGGTCCTGTGCCCCGCCGATCACCCGCTGGCGGCGCGCGGCGAGATCGGTTGGGCCGACCTCGCCGGGGTGCGGCTCTGCCTGCTTACGCCCGACATGCAGAACCGACGGATCATCAACCGCGCCTTCATGGAGGCCGGGGTGCAGCCGGTGGTGGAGATGGAATCGAACTCCACCGTGGTGCTGGCGAGCCATGTTGCGGCGGGCGGCTGGGTGACGGTGCTGCCGGGCGATGTGGCGCGGTTCCTGGCGACCGGGCAGGGGCTCGGCGTGGTGCCGATCCGGCAGCCGGCCCCGGGCCCCGCGGTGGGGCCCGCCGTGGGGTTGGTCGCGCTGCACCAGGAGGTGCACACGCCGGTGCTGAGATCGCTCCTCGACGCGGCGGCGCAGATCTCAGTGATAGAGTAAGCCTATCGCTTGACGGATATGCCATATTGAATTTCAATCCATCATCTGGGACAGCGGGTCTCTGTCCCCGGGAGGAGCACATGTTGGACGACGTTGCGACCGAAACCGCCATCGCGGCGGCAATCGAGGCCGAGGTGAGCCGCGAGGGCCCGCTGTTGCCGATCCTCCACCGCATCCAGCACCTGTTCGGTTATGTGCCCGAAGTGGCGCTGCCGATGATCGCCGAGGCGCTCAACATCGGGCGCGCGGAGGTGCATGGGGCGATAAGTTTCTACCCCGATTTCCGGACCCAGCCGGCGAAGACGCCGGTGGTCAAGATCTGCCGCGCCGAAGCCTGCCAGGCGCAGGGGAGCGCGGCGCTGGCCGCTGCGGCCGAGACGCTTTCGGCACAGGTGACGGTCGAGCCGGTCTATTGCCTCGGGCTCTGCGCCAACGGGCCGGCGGCGATGGTGGGCGAGCGGCCGATGGCGGCGGCAACGGTGGAGAAGCTCACGGAGGCTTTGGCGAAATGAAGGTGTTTGTGTCCGTCGATGCCGTGGCCCGGGCGCTGGGCGCCGAAGAGCTCGCCTGGGCGCTGATCCGCGAGGCGGAGGCACGCGGGCTGCCGCTCGACATCACCACCGTCGGCTCGCGCGGGATGACCTGGCTGGAGCCGCTGGTCGAGATCGAAGAGGACGGCGTGCGCCACGCCTACGGGCCGGTCACGGCCGAAGACGTGCCGGCGCTGCTCGACGGCAGCTTTCCCGGGCACGGGCCGACCGAGGAAATTCCGTTTTTTGCCCGCCAGACCCGGCTCACCTTTGCCCGTTGCGGGGTGATCGACCCGTTGTCGCTGGACGCCTTTGAGGCGCACGGCGGGCTTGCGGGCCTGAACGCCGCGTTGGCCGACCCCGCGTCCATCGTGCCGGCGATGATCGACAGCGGGCTGCGCGGACGCGGCGGTGCTGGGTTCCCGACGGGGATCAAGTGGCGCACCGTGGCCGAGGCGCAAGCCGAGCGGAAGTACATCGTGTGCAATGCCGACGAGGGCGATTCGGGCACCTTTGCCGACCGGATGCTGATCGAGGGCGACCCGTTTTCGCTGATCGAGGGCATGGCGATTGCCGGGATCGGTGTCGGTGCCACGATGGGCTATGTCTACCTGCGCTCGGAATACCCCGACGCTATCGCCACGATGACCCGGGCGGTCGAGATCGCCCGTGCGGCGGGGCTGCTTGGCGACAGCGTGCTGGGCGCGGGGCCGGCCTTCGACATGGAGGTGCGGGTCGGCGCCGGGGCTTACGTCTGCGGCGAGGAGACCTCGTTGCTCAATTCGCTCGAAGGCAAACGCGGCGTGGTGCGCGCGAAACCGCCGTTGCCCGCGCTCGAAGGGCTGTTCGGCAAGCCCACCGTGGTCAACAACGTGATCTCGCTCGCCACCGTGCCGGTGATCTTCGAGAGAGGCGCTGCGTTTTACGCGAGCTTCGGCCTTGGCCGGTCGCGCGGTACGATCCCGCTTCAGATCGCGGGCAATGTCCGTTTTGGCGGGCTGTTCGAGACCGCTTTCGGGATGCCGCTCGGCGAGATCGTGACCGGGATCGCCGGCGGCACCCGGTCGGGGCGGCCGGTGAAGGCGGTGCAGGTCGGCGGGCCGCTCGGCGCCTATCACCCGGTTGCGGATTTCGACACGCCGTTCGGCTACGAGGAGTTCGACGGCTCCGGCGGGCTGGTGGGGCATGCGGGGTTGGTGGTGTTCGACGATACCGTCGACATGGCCCAGCAGGCGCGCTTCGCCTTCGAGTTCTGCGCGCTGGAGAGCTGCGGGAAATGCACGCCATGTCGGGTCGGGTCGGTGCGCGGGGTCGAGACCATCGACCGCTGGATCGCGGGGGAGGACATGCGCGAGTTGGTGCTCGATTTGTGCGACACGCTGAAGGACGGCTCGCTCTGCGCGCTGGGCGGGTTCACCTCCTATCCGGTGCGCTCGGCGGTGATGTTTTTCCCGGAGGATTTCGAGCAGGACCGGGAGGTGGCGCAATGAGGTTGCGGCGCGCGCAGAACGGGCTTTCGAAAGCCCGTTGCAACGCGATTACGAAATCGCGTTCACAAGGCGCTTGGAAGCGCCTTCCCCGCCGGACGGAGGAGCGGACATGAGAGATTTCATCATCCCCTGGGACGAAACCGATCGCGGCACGCCCGCCGCCACCCCCGTCGCAGGTGGCGCACCGGTGACGCTCACTGTCGACGGGTTTGCCGTGACCGTGCCAACGGGCACCTCGGTGATGCGCGCGGCCAGCCTCGCCGGAATTCAGGTGCCGAAGCTCTGTGCTACGGACGCGGTCGAGGCCTTCGGCTCCTGCCGGCTCTGCGTGGTCGAGATCGAGGGCCGCCGCGGCACGCCCTCATCCTGCACAACGCCGGTGACGAACGGCATGGTCGTGCACACCCAGTCCGACAAGGTGCGCAAGATCCGCCGCGGCGTGATGGAGCTCTACATCTCCGATCACCCGCTCGACTGCCTGACCTGTGCGGCCAATGGGATTTGCGAATTGCAGGACATGGCGGGCGTCGTCGGTCTGCGCGAGGTGCGCTACGAAGGCACCGAGAACCATTTCGAGGTGCGCCAGAACGGTGAGGCGAACCCGCTTTGGCAGGCGAAGGACGAGACCAACCCCTATTTCACCTA
>DQCI01000131.1:0-4745 GCA_003545125.1 Paracoccaceae bacterium | reverse complement strand
GCCGACGATTTCCTCTCGTCCGATTGCGTGAGCTGCGGCGCCTGCGTCCAGGCCTGCCCGACGGCGACGCTGCAAGAAAAGAGCGTGATCGACCTTGGCACGCCGAGCCGCTCGGTGGTGACCACCTGCGCCTATTGCGGGGTCGGCTGCTCGTTCAAGGCGGAAATGAACGGTGACACACTTGTGCGCATGGTGCCCGCCAAGGGGGGCAAAGCCAACCGGGGGCATTCCTGCGTGAAGGGCCGGTTTGCCTGGGGTTATGCCAACCACCGCGACCGGGTGCTCTCGCCGATGATCCGCGACAGCGTGGAAGACCCGTGGCGCGAAGTGTCGTGGGAGGAGGCGCTGGGCTTCGCCGCGAAACGTTTGCGCGCGATCCAGGCCGATCATGGGCGCCGCTCGATCGGCGTCATCACCTCGTCGCGCTGCACCAACGAGGAAACCTACCTCGTCCAGAAGCTCACCCGCGCGGTGTTCCTCAACAACAACACCGACACCTGCGCCCGGGTCTGCCACTCGCCCACCGGCTATGGGCTGGGCCAGACCTTCGGCACCTCGGCGGGCACGCAAGATTTCGACAGCGTGGAACAGACGGATGTGGTCATCGTGATGGGGGCGAACCCGACCGACGCGCACCCGGTGTTCGCGTCTCGGCTGAAGAAGCGGCTGCGCGCGGGGGCGAAGCTCATCGTGATCGATCCGCGCCGGATCGACCTGGTGAAGTCGAGCCATATCGAAGCCGCGCATCACCTGGCGCTGCGCCCCGGCACCAACGTCGCCGTCATCACCGCGCTCGCGCATGTGATCGTGACCGAGGGGCTGGCGGATGAGACCTTCATCAAGGCGCAATGTGACACGGAGAGCTTTGCGGACTACGTGAGCTTCGTCTCCGACGACCGCCACAGCCCCGAGGCGACGGAGGCCTTCACCGGGGTGCCCGCGGCCGCGTTGCGCGCCGCCGCGCGCACTTTTGCCACGGGGGGCAATGGCGCGGTCTACTATGGGCTCGGCGTGACCGAGCACAGCCAGGGCTCGACCACGGTGATGGGCATCGCCAACCTCGCGATGCTCACGGGCAATATTGGCCGGCCCGGGGTGGGTGTGAACCCACTGAGGGGACAGAACAACGTGCAGGGTTCGTGCGACATGGGCAGCTTCCCGCACGAATTGCCGGGCTACCGGCATGTGAAGAACGCGGAGGTGCGCGGGATATTCGAGCGCCGCTGGGGCGTCGAGATCGACCCTGAGCCGGGCTTGCGCATTCCCAACATGCTCGACGCCGCCGTCGATGGCAGCTTCCGCGGGCTCTACGTCCAGGGCGAGGACATCCTGCAATCGGACCCCGACACCAAACACGTCGCCGCCGGCCTCGCGGCGATGGAATGTGTGATCGTGCATGATCTGTTCCTCAATGAGACCGCCAACTACGCCCATGTGTTCCTGCCGGGCTCGACCTTCCTCGAGAAGGACGGGACCTTCACCAACGCCGAACGCCGCATCAACCGGGTGCGCGAGGTGATGAAGCCGCGTAATGGGATGGCCGACTGGGAGGTGACGCAAGCGCTGGCCAATGCGATGGGGGCGGGGTGGTCCTATACGCATCCGGCCGAGATCATGGACGAGATCGCCGAGACCACGCCCAGCTTCGCCGGTGTGAGCTACGACGCGCTGGAGCGGCTGGGCTCGGTGCAATGGCCCTGCAACGAGGCCCGCCCGGAGGGCACGCCGCTGATGCATGTGGACGGCTTCGTGCGCGGCAAGGGGCGGTTCATCGTCACCGAATACGTGGCGACCGACGAAAAGACCGGCCCGCGCTTTCCGCTCTTGCTGACGACGGGGCGGATCCTCAGCCAGTACAACGTCGGCGCGCAGACGCGGCGCACCGAGAACAACGTCTGGCACGCAGAGGACGTGCTGGAGATCCACCCGCATGACGCCGAGCAACGCGGGATCTCGCACGGCGGCTGGGTCAAACTCGCCTCGCGCTCGGGCGAGACGGCCCTGCGCGCCGAGATCACCGAGCGGGTGAGCCCGGGCGTGGTCTACACCACCTTCCACCACCCCGACACGCAGGCCAATGTGGTCACCACGGATTATTCCGACTGGGCCACCAACTGCCCGGAATACAAGGTGACGGCGGTGCAAGTGATGCCGACGAACGGGCCGACCGACTGGCAAGAGAAATACGCCGCGCAGGCGGCGAAGGCGCGCCGGATCGAGGCGGCCGAATGACCGGCGCCCGGAGCTTTTCCGGCCTCGCGGTCGGGCGGGACGGGGCGCGGACGGTGACCCGGTCGCTTCCGCAAGAGGTGCCGGTGGCGATCACCTTCAATGGCACCACGCTGGCGGTGATGATGGCGACGCCCGGTGACATCGTAGATTTTGCCCATGGCTTCGCGCTCACCGAGGGCGCGGTCGGGGCGCTCGATGAGATCGAGACCTTCGAGATCGTCGAGGGGCCGCAGGGGATCGAGGCGCGGTTCTGGTTGGCCGAGGCGCGCGCGGAGGTGCTCACGGACCGGCGCCGGAAGATGGCGGGGCCGGTCGGCTGCGGGCTTTGCGGGATCGATTCGCTCGATGCGGCCGTGCGGGACCTGCCCCGGGTGACTTCCGATCTGATGCTGACGCAGGCCGAGATCGCGGGGGCTCCGGACGCGCTGAAAACCCACCAGCCGCTGCATGACCGTACCCGCGCGATCCATGCCGCGGGCTTTTTGAAACCGGGCGCCGGGCCCGGTACAGGGATCGTTCTGGCGCGCGAGGATATCGGGCGGCACAACGCGCTCGACAAGCTGATCGGGGCGCTTGCGCGGGCCGGTGAAGATCCAGGCGCGGGCGCGGTGGTGCTGACCAGCCGGGTGTCAGTCGAGATGGTGCAGAAGGCGGCGTTTGCCGGTATCCCGGCGATCATCGCCGCCTCTGCGCCGACAGCACTTGCGCTCGCCCAGGCCGACGCGGCGGGGCTGACGCTCGCCGCTTTCGTGCGCGACGGGCGGTTCGATCTCTATTCCCACCCCGAGCGGGTGCAGACGGGGGAGACAGATGTCGCCTGACAAGATGGCCCATATGGCCAACCAGATCGCCGCGTTTTTCCGCAGCCAGCCCGGTGACACGGCCGACAGCGTGGCCGGACATCTCGGCGATTTCTGGGAGCCCCGGATGCGCCGGCAACTGCTCGACCACGTCGCCGCGGGCGGGGCCGGGCTGGACCCGGAGGTGATCGAGGCCGCGCAGCGGATGCCTGCGCCCGCAGAGTGACGCCGGGGCAACACGGCCCGGCTTGACCGTGCCTGGTTGACTGGGCCCGGCCCGACCGGCCAAGCTGCGCGGGCGGAGGAGACACCATGCGCGACATCAATGCCGAGCTTCCCGACACGCCGTTCTGGCGGGCCTACAATGGCAAGTTTGCCGGCCTGCCGAGCTGGGCGGGGTTCGATGCTTTCTGGAAACGGTTCGAAGCCGCGGGCGGGGACTGGTACGTGTTCGACCCCAGCGGGGACGCGCCCGAAGCGCCGGTTGCGGATGTCGCGGAAGGTCTCGCCGAGGCGCGCGCCTGTGTCGAGCAGGTCCGGGCGCGCAGCTTCTGCGGCGCGGTCTTTGCCGACGACCTCGAAAACCCCGGTTTCGTGAAGGTCTTCGATCCCTACCGGATGGGCGGGGTTTGCGGCGGATCGGGGGATCGGGTGTTGCCGCGATGGATCTTCAGCCGGATTGCGCCCGATCCGTTGCCGCGCCTGCCGGATGTGCCGGAGAAGAAAGGCCTGTTCGCGCGGCTTGTCGGCTGAGACGCGCCGCGGGCCGCCCAGCGCGCGGACCGTCTGCGAGACTGCTATGAGGCTGCTACGAGACGGCGCGCTGGTGATGTTCGATCAGCTTGAGACCACCCGGCTCGCGCAGATACGTCGTTGTGCAATGCGCGGTGTAGTCGTCTTGGCCGTCGCACCGCGCGGTCGCATGATAGCGCAGCGTGATCCGGTCATCGACGACCTCCATTTTCTGGTGGTCGAAGACCACGGCCTCCCAGCGCGGGGCGTTTTTCAGGGCATCGAGGATGTGGTCTCCCTTCAGCGGGCCCGGCCGGTCGGGGAACCACATCTCGGCGTCTTCGACCATGTGGGCCCGGTAGAACGCCGGGCCTTCGAGCCAGAAGTTTTCCTCGACAGCCCAAAGGCTCGTGTGGGCAAACGGGTCATTGACAGCAGTCGTCATGTCGACCTCCATCGCTACCTGTCCGATATATGGGGCGGCGCGGGCGCGGGCGGAACCGACGGGCTTCACTTTTTCGCGCGCTGGCTTGGCCCAGCGCATCAGGTTTTGCGCTCGGCGCGGACGTGCCCTAGAAGGGGCCGGTGCGAACAGGGAGAATGGCGTGGCATCCATCGTATCGATCGAAGGCGCGAGAAAGGTGTACGCTGGCGGCTTCGAAGCGCTGAAGGGCATCGACCTGGAGATCGAGGCGGGCGAAGTGCTGGCGCTGCTCGGGCCGAACGGGGCGGGCAAGACGACGCTGATCTCGATGATCTGCGGCGTGTCGACCATCTCCGAAGGCAAGATCACCGTCGGCGGGCATGATGTGCGGCGCGATTTCCGGGCCGCGCGCAGCCTGATCGGGCTGGTGCCGCAGGAGCTGACGGTGGACGGGTTCGAAACCGTGATGGGCACGGTTCAATTCACCCGCGGGCTGTTCGGCAAGAAGCGCGACGATGCGCTGATCGAGCGGATCCTCACCGACCTTGCCCTCATCG
>DQCI01000217.1 GCA_003545125.1 Paracoccaceae bacterium | reverse complement strand
CCTATCTCGCAGGCTGAAGGGCGCCAAGGCAGGACGCGGTCGGGATCATGTCATCCCCCGCAGATCAGGGCGGGAAAACGACGGAGTGATAGATGAAAGCGATCAACTTCCCCAAAAAGGACGCGGTCGAAGTCGCCACCTTGGCGAACCCGACGGCGGGGGTTGGCGAGGTGGTCGTGCGGGTACGCGCCAGCGGGCTGTGCCACACCGACCTCGATGTGATGCATGCGAACTACGGCACCAGTGCCTACCCGGTTGTCCCCGGGCACGAATATGCGGGTGTTGTGGCCGAAGTCGGCTCAGGCGTGACCGGGGTCTCGGTGGGCGACCGGGTCGTGGTCGACCCGAACCTCGAATGCGGCGTGTGCCCGGCCTGCAAACGCGGCTGGGCGCATCTGTGCGAGCACCTCGGGGCCTACGGGGTGACGGTCAACGGCGGCTTCGCCGAGCTGAGCGTCGTGCGCGCCGACCGGATCCACCCGATCGGCGCGATGAGTTTCCCGATCGCGGCGCTGGCCGAACCGATGGGCTGTGTGCTGAACGGGCTGTCACCGGTCGAGGGTCGGATCGTCGACCGCGCGGCGATCTTTGGGGCCGGACCGATGGGGCTGTTGATGGGGCTGGCGCTGAAGGCGCGGGGCGTGGACGAGGTCGCGATGATCGAGCTCGACACCGAACGGCTGGCGCTCGCCGAGGCGCATGGGCTGGCGGGCCTGGCCGCCGGCAGCACCGAGCTCGAGGCCGGGCGCCATAGTTTCGACCTGGCGGTCGATGCGACCGGCGTGCCGGCGGTGGCCGCAGGGCTTGTTGACTATGTGGCGAACGGCGGCACCGCCTCGTTCTTCGGAGTATGCCCGCAAGATGCGCGGATCGAAATCTCGCCGTTTGAGATCTTCCGTCGCCAGCTTTCCCTGGTCGGTACCCACAGCCTGAACCACAACATCCCCGCTGCCCTGGCGGTGCTCGAAGCGATCGGGCCCTCGGTGGAAGACGTCATCACCCACCAGTTGTCCCTCGAAGAGGTCGCCGAGGTGATGGGCGGACACAAGCCTGCGGGCAGTCTGAAAATCCAGATGGTGTTGTAAAAGGACCGGGCGGGCGCCGCAACCGGCTGGTTGGCAATGGAGTGAGAGACGTCATGAGCAAGATCGTGTCGCTGGGTGAAACCCTTGTCGAGGTGATGGCCGACACCAAGGGCTATGGTTTCCTCGAACCGATGACATTCACCGGGCCGTTCCCGTCGGGTGCGCCCACCATCTTCATCAGCCAGGCCGCCCGCATGGGCGGTGACACGGCCTATGTCTCGGCGGTGGGCGACGACGATTTCGGCAAGGTCAACCTGACCCGCCTGCGCGACGACGGTGTCGACGTCTCCGCCATCGCCATCGACCCGATCCTGCCCACAGGCCACGCCTTCGTGCGCTACCGGCCCGACGGCAACCGCGACTTCTGCTACAACATCACCTATTCGGCCAGCGGCACGACCCGGATGACGCCCGAGGCCGAGAAGGTGTTTGCCGGGGCCGATCATCTTCATGTCGTCGGCAACTCGATGTTCACCGATGAGATCCGCGCGATGACCGCGAAGGCGGCGGGGGACATCAAGGCGCGCGGCGGCACGGTGTCGTTCGACCCGAACCTGCGCAAGGAGATGCTGGCCCAGCCGGGCCTTCAGGCGGCGATCGAAAAGGTGCTGTCCTTCACCGACCTGTTCCTGCCTTCGGGCGACGAGGTTTTCCTCGGCGTCGATACGAGCGACGCCGAGGAGGCCATTGCCCATCACCTCGCTGCCGGCATGACCGCCGTGGTCCACAAGCGGGGCACCGAAGGCGCGACCTTCTACGACGGCACGCTCATGCTGAACCAGCCACCGTTCCCGGCAGAGGAGGTAGACCCGACCGGGGCGGGCGACTGTTTCGGCGGCGCCTTCGTCGCGCTCTGGAAAGCGGGCGAAGACCCGGCGGAATGCCTTCGTCTCGCCGCCGCCGCGGGCGCGCTCGCCGTGATGAAGCGCGGGCCGATGTCGGGGGCCGAACATGCTGATACGGTGCGGGCCTTTGCCGATGCGCATGCCGTCGACATTTGAGGGGGCAGTCATGAACGATCCACTCCGTACCATCGGTCACGATCCACGCGGGATCGTCTCGGTTTGCTCCGCCCATCCGCTGGTGATTGCCGCCTCCCTGGAGGAGGCAAAGGCGCAAGGGCAGTTCGGGCTGATCGAATGCACCTGCAATCAGGTCAACCATCGAGGCGGCTACACCGGGATGACGCCGGCCGACTTCGTCGCCGCAACGAAACGCATCGCTCAGAGCGTCGGCTTCCCCGAGGACAAGCTGATCATCGGCGGCGACCACCTGGGCCCGAACCCCTGGACGCACCTTCCCGCCGAAGAGGCGATGGCCGAGGCGCGGGCGATGATGCGCGACTATGCCGAGGCCGGCATCCGCAAGCTCCATCTCGACTGTTCGATGGGCTGCAAGGGCGAGCCGGTGGCGCTCGATGACGAAACCACCGCCGCGCGGGCCGCCGAGCTGTGCAAGGTGGCCGAGGAAGCGGGTGGCGATGCCGTCTATATCATCGGCACCGAGATCCCGCCCCCCGGCGGGGCCCATGCGGAACTCACCGACCTCGAGCCGACCTCGCCGGCGGCGGTGCGCGAGACCTACCGCGTGCACCAGCGGGTGTTCGAGGCCGCCGGGCTTGGAGCGGCGTTCGAACGGGTGATCGCGATCGTGGTGCAGCCGAGGGTGGAGAGCGCGCAGATGAGCGTCGTGCTCTACGACCCGGCACGCGCGACAGCGCTGGTGGCGGCGCGGTCGGACCTGGGCGGCCTGGTCTACGAGGCGCACTCGACCGACTACCAAACGGGCAAGGCCCTGAACGCGCTTGTCGACGACGGCTTCGCCATCCTCAAGGTCGGCCCCTCCTTGAGCTACGCGCTGCGTGAGGCGCTCTACGGCATGGAGATGGCGGCGGCGGAAGTGGACGGCGGTCCGCGGGCGCTGCGCGACACGATGGAGCGGCTGATGGTCGGCGACCCGGGCGTCTGGACCGATCACATTCACGGCGATCCGGCGTCGCAGCGAAGCCAGCGCCACTATGGCCTTGCCGACCGGATCCGCTATTTCTGGCCGCACCCGGACGCAGCAGCGGCAGTGGCCGCTTTGCACAACCGCTTCCGCACCGCGGCCCCGCATATCGGCCTGCTCAGTCAGTACATTGGCGGACCTCTGGTCAAGGAAGCGCTTGAGGCCGGCGACGATCTGCGAGACCCGGATGTCCTTGCCAAACGCGCCATCCGCCGCGCGTTGCGTCCGTGGATGGAGGCGTGTCGCTGAGGTCGCAGGCTGAAATCTCGGGCCGACCTTCCGCGACAATGGGTCCTTATGCACCACGCGGGTGGAGTTGCAGTTGCAGGCTTGGCACGTCAGTTGTCTAGCTGCGCAATGGCCAGTTTGGGAATGCCCGTGGCGACCCGTCGAGATGGCCGAGGTCCTTGCCGGATTGGCTTCCGGGCCTTGAGCCAAACTCCGCTGCGAGAGCATCGGGCCGCTTTGTCCGAGACTCCGTCCTTGGCTTCGACCGCGGCAAACGGCCGCTTTCCAAAAAACTCATGCCCTCTGGGCAACGTCGGGTCCGCCGCCTCAGCCGCGTCCCGGGCCCGGTTCAGCCACCCCTTGAGGTCACAACACACACTCGGCTTCCGAGTTTCAGAGACCCCTGGTCACCCACGCGAGTGACAAGATGATGGCAAAGGACTGCATGCAAAACGGTGACAAGTATTTACAGTGGTACCTTTTGTTGATCATCGCACCGGGAAATGAATGGCGGAAACGTATCGTCGCCCTGATCGACGAATGCCCCCTGGCCGATCCGGCGAGTATGGGCTTTCCCGAGGACTGGCGAACTCGGACCTGTTGGAAGGTGGATGGATGACAATTGCCACGAGAACAGGACCGATCACACTCCGACTTCGAGAAAAGATCGACGCTGAGTTGAAAGAGCAGGAAGCAGTAATAGCGGGTCTTTCGCAGGAGGTGGTCAAGTGAAACGCCTTCGTTTTGTTGTGACCACAGCGCCGCGTGTGGCTCCGAAGTTCAAACGCGACCCTGATGCTTTGGTGTCTTTCGCCCCCATGGACGCGTTGTTAGAAGGTCTTGGCGGCCTTCAAAGCCTCGAAACGAAGTCGTTCTCGGAGGTCGCTTCCGGTTCGTACAACTATTTCGAAGACGGTGATGTTCTACTGGCGAAGGTAACGCCGTGCTTTGAGAACGGGAAAAAAGCAATTGCCCGAGATCTCGAAAATGGCGCCGGGTTCGCAACGTCTGAAGTGCTTGTTTTCCGTCCCCACGATTTTGGCATCGACGCCCGCTACTTGCGCTACCTGTTCAGTTCGGAAGACTTCAGACACGCGGCGATTTCAAGCATGACCGGCGCGGGCGGATTGCGCCGAGTGTCAGAACGTGCAGTTCTGGATTTTCCGCTTCGCATCACCGAACTTTCATCCCAACTCAAAATCGCCGATTTTTTGGACCGTGAGACCACAAGAATTGACCTGCTGATCGAAAAAAAGCGGCGCTTGGTGGCGTTGTTGGGGGAACGCGAAGAGGGGACCTTTGTTGAACACGTCACGGGAAAGAACCTACCACACGAAAAGAAGCACTCCGGCGTCGAGTGGATTGGTGAAATCCCTAGTCACTGGTTCGCCCCCAAGTTCACCCACGTCGCGCGCCAAGAGACCGGCCACACGCCCAGTCGCAAGGTTGATGACTTCTGGCTTCCAGAAGACTGCATTGTTCCGTGGGTGTCGCTTTCAGATGTTTGGCAACTACGTGACGGCGGCAAGATCTTTGTCTCAGAAACCTCGGAAAAGATCAGCGAAATCGGGATGGAGAACTCAGCTGCACGGCTCCTCCCCAAAGATACGGTAATCCTCTCACGCACCGCCTCAGTTGGCTTCCCTGCGATCCTGACGATACCGATGGCGACCACGCAGGACTTCGCGGCATGGATCTGCAGCAATCGGATCAGACCGCTATTTCTGTATTACGTCCTCCGTGCGATGAAACCCGAGTTCCGGCGTTTGATGATGGGGTCAACTCACCAAACAATCTATATGCCAGATATTCGATCGTTCCGAACACCGCTGCCGCCACTAGAGGAACAGGACCGGATCACCGCGCGACTATCTGCGACGATCCGCATTTTCCGACAGTCTTCTATCGCATTGACCATGTCTATCGACCGCTTAATGGAATACCGATCTGCTCTGATCACCGCCGCTGTAACCGGGCAGATCGACGTGGAAACCCACACAAAATCCGGCACCACCGACCGTCGCCTCGAAGCCATTCAGGAGGACATGGAGGCGTGAACCGTTACTTCCTCAAGGTGAACGGCGAAAAGCATTGCCCCGGGGGCGTATGCCGTCCCGCATCGGCGTTCGAATGGGAGGGCGGTGAAGTCCTCATCCCGGCAACAGGTCCGGTCAGGGTCGTGTCTGGGCAGTTTCAGGATGCGCCACCCATCGATGCCGGCGACGAGCTATGGGTCTGGACGCATGAGGACGACCAGTTCGGGCGCGGGTGGGGCTTGACGGCGAAAGCGCACGCGGGATCGGCACGTGAGACCGGCGAGTTCCTCGCCATTGAGTTGCGGGACGTAGAGCGCGTGGCGCGCCCGTTCGGATATCGCGCCTTGGGCGATGGCCCAACCGGATCGAGCCTTCTGGATCAGGTGCGCAAATCACGTGCGCATCGCACCTACTTGCTCGAAGACGACGCCTACCGCGACTTCATGGCGCTGGTTGAAAGTCGGGCGGCCGAACTCCACGACGAGGTGCGCTATGCGGGCCAGTCGGATTGGGCAGGTGAAATCCGGGAGCACAAAGAAGACGTGCTGCGCGACCTTGCCGACCGGCGCCTGAACTGGCGCAAGGCGCGGCCGGTACAAGCGGAGTTTCGGGCGAGCCTGTTTGACCTCTATGGCGGTCGATGTGCCCTGACCGGTTGCAGTGTGCCCGAGGCACTGGAGGCGGCGCACGTGCTACCCCACACAGGTGATCCTTTCCGGGACAGACCCGAAAATGGGCTGCTGTTGCGGCGCGACCTACATTCGATGTTCGACGCTATGCTGTGGAGCATCGATCCGGACAACAACAAGGTCAGGTTGTCAAAACAGGTCACCGACCGTTCCTTCACCGCGTTCGAAGGCAAGGTGATCGACCACAAGGTCGCGCCCGAACCATTACGTGTCCATTTCATCCAGTTTCAGAAAGCAGACACCCATGTCTGACCATTCCCACACCACTGCCGACATTCATCAGGAAAAGGTCTTCGAGGAGCACATAGTCGCCTGCCTCACCGGCGATCTGGGGTACGTCGAACGCGATTGCACATCCCACTATGACATCGCCCACGCGCTCGACAGCGAGTTACTGTTCCGCTTCCTCAAGGCGACGCAGCCCGAGGCGTGGCAAACGTTGCAAGATCACTATCCGGCGCAGGCCGAGGCGGAAATCCTGAAGCGCCTCGACACCGCACTCAAGGACAACCCGACCCACGTTGTGCTGCGGCAAGGCATAAAGCTGGTGCCGAACATCCATTTCGCGTTGTGCTTCTTCAAGCCCGCGTCGAACCTGAACCCAGACCTCACGCGTCTATACGAGGCGAACATCCTGTCGGTGATGCGTCAGGTGACCTATTCCACGAAAAACAAGAACGCAATCGACCTCGCGATCTTCGTGAACGGCATCCCGGTCGCGACGCTTGAGGTAAAAAACCTGCTGACCGGGCAGAACGTCAAGCACGCCGAAAGGCAGTATCGGCAGGACCGATCGCCGGCCGGCGAGCCCCTGTTGACCTTCAAACGTGGTGCCATCGTCCACTTCGCGGTGGATCAAGACAATGTGTCGATGACCACCCGTCTGATGAACGGCAAGACCCGCTTCCTGCCCTTCAACCGGGGCCGGGATGGCGGCGCCGGAAACCCGGATGTGCCGGGCGAGAACCGGGTAGCCTATCTCTACAAGCACCTACCTGAAGGACGCGCGGTGTTCTCGCGCGAGGTCCTGCTTGATCTGATCGGGCGGCTCATCCACCTCGAACGCGGGAACGGAAAAGAGGTGCTGATCTTCCCGCGGTTCCAACAGCTCGACACGGTGCGCAAGGTGCTGCTGGATGCGAGAACGCAAGGCGCAGGGCACAACTATCTGATCCAGCACAGCGCAGGATCGGGCAAGTCCAATACCATCGCGTGGACGGCGCATCAGATCATCAACCTGCATGACGAGATGGACAGCCCGCTGTTCGACGCGGCAGTCATCGTGACGGATCGGCTCGTGTTGGATCGTCAGTTGCAAAACACCATCGGCGGGTTCGCGCAGACCGCGGGCGTGGTGAAGAAGATTGACGGTACGTCCCGCGACCTGAAAGACGCGATCCTGAATGGCGCCCGGATCATCATCACGACAATCCAGAAGTTCGGCACCGAGCATCTTGCGGCGATTTCAGGCCAGTCCGGACGGAATTTCGCGGTGATCATCGACGAGGCACATTCATCGCAGTCAGGCAAGGCGGCGCAGGCCATGACCGACGCGCTCACACGTGAGGCGACCAGTTCCGATGACATCGAGGACATGGTCTTGGCGTTTCAGAAGGCGCGCGGCCCGCAAAAGAACATCTCGTTTTTTGCCTTCACCGCGACACCCCGCAACGTGACGCTCGAACGGTTCGGGCGCATCGGGGCGGACGGGAAACCACACCCATTCCATCTCTACTCGATGCGTCAGGCCATTGAGGAAGGCTTCATTCTGGACGTGCTTCAGAACTACATGACCTACACGGCCTACTACCAACTGGAGAAAGCAATTGAGGATGATCCCGCGTTCGAAGGTCGGAGGGCGCAGGCCCGCGTGGCCCGGTTCGCGTCGCTTCATCCCAGCGCAATCGATCAGAAGGTCGAGGTGATCGTTGAGCATTTCCGTCGACATGTTGCGTCGGACATCAAAGGCAAGGCCAAGGCGATGGTCGTCACCCAAAGCCGGGAACACGCCCTGCGGTACTGGCAACGATTGAACGAGTACATCGACGACAAGGGATACATGGACCTTAAGGCGCTGGTGGCATTCTCGGGCGATCTGGACATCGACGGCACCAACTGGACCGAGGCGACGGCGAACGGGTTCGCCGAAACCGAACTGCCGAAGAAGTTTGACACCGATGAGTATCAGATCCTCGTTGTCGCGGAAAAGTACCAGACAGGTTTCGATCAACCGAAACTGGTGGCGATGTACGTGGACAAGAAGCTCGCTGGATTGCAGGCGGTGCAAACACTGTCCCGTTTGAACCGGATGCACCCCGACAAGCGGAACACCTTCGTCCTCGACTTCCAGAACACGATTGACGACATCAAGGACGCGTTTTCACCCTTCTTCGAGGTGACCGCTCTCGAAGAACGGACCAACCTGAACCAAGTGTACGACCTTGAGCAACGCATTTCGTCCTCCGTCTATGTCGTCAGGGAGGAAGCCGAAAAGTTCGCGGATTTCTTCTTCAAGGGCGAACTGAACAAGGAGGACCGCCTCGCGCTAGAAGGTACCGTCCGCCTCGCCGTGGAGCGGTTTGTCCTCGACGACGACGAGGCCGAACAGGAGGAGTTCCGCCAGCTTCTGAAAAGCTATCAGCGGTTCTACGCGTTCGTTGCACAGGTGGTCGCCCTCAACGACCCGTGGCTGGAAAAGCTCTATGTCTACACGTCGTGGCTGTCTCGCCTGTTACCGTCGCGCGATGTGCCGGCCGACATCACGATTACCGATGACATGTTGAGCCTCGCTGCATTCAAGTTGGAGAAAGGCGCCGAGGGTCGCGCATCCTTGCTTCCCGGGGAAACCGCCACGCTCAAACCGATATCCGAGTTCGGCGCGAACCCATACACCGAGGAAGAAGAGAAGTCGCTTTCCGAGATCATCGAAGCATTCAATGAACGACACGACACCAATTTTTCCCGTGAAGACTTCATGCGCTTCGAGCGCGTGACACGCGAGATCATGGACGAAGAGATGGTCGAAATGATCCGAAAGAACCCTGCTGACGTGGTCTACAACGCATTCTCGCAGGCATTTTTCCAAGGCATGGTGAAAACGTTCCAGCAGGACAACGAGATGCGAAACATCGTGATGACCGACAAAGATGCCCGCGAGCAGGCAACGCGGCACTTCTTCAAACGGGCGCAGCGGCAAGCACAAGAAGCGCAGGTTTGACGCGTATACGCGCGTTTGTTCGCTGATCGACCGTCCGCAGTGATCGCCAACGCCGGCCGGGCGCGGCGAAACCGTCCGGTCCGAACCCGTATCAAGCATCTTCGGATTGGTGCGCCGTTTGGTGCGCGAAATCTCGGAAGCGCCATTTTCCCGTTTGTTTTCAATGGTGTTTGGTGGAGCCTAGGGGAGTCGAACCCCTGACCTCTTGCATGCCATGCAAGCGCTCTCCCAACTGAGCTAAGGCCCCATCCGGGTGCGGCCTCGGGCCGCGTGCGCGGTGTTTAGGCGAGGGCCGGGGGCGTTGCAAGCGAAAAATCCGGCGCCAGGCGGGGGATTTTGCCTCCTCGGGCGGCGCCGGGCGTAGACACTCCCAGCCGCCGCCGGTAGCTTGCGCTGAAACCGCATTTTGCCGTCCCGACCCCCGTTTTCCAAGGAACCCAAATGGTCGAAGCCCCCCTTACCTGCGACGTGCTGATCGTCGGTGGCGGCCCGGCCGGCCTCTCGGTCGCCTCTCGCCTGCCCGACGATGTCAAGACCGTCATCGTCCACCAGGACCAGGAGATCGGCCTGCCGATCCGCACTTCCGGCGGCTGCTGGACGGACGACAACGACCGCCTGGGCATTCCGCCCGAGATGTACAACGTGCTCGAGGTCAACGAGGCCTATGCCGACGAGGCCCACGCGATCATCCCGCTCAAGGGCAACCTGCCCGCCATCCTCGACACGCCCCGGCTCTACAAATGGCTCGCCAGCCAGTCCGATCACAAGGACCGCGACCTCATGCTGGGCACCAAGTTCACCTCCGCCCGCCGTCTCGGCGACGGACGCTTCGAGAGCGTCGTGCGCTCGCGCGACGGCGTGAACCGCAAGATCCTGTCGAGATACATCGTTGACGCCTCCGGCTGGCATGTCGCGGTGCTGCGTGCCCTCGGTCTCAGCGCCGCGCGGCCCGAACGGCTCGGCGTGGGCACCGAATACGAATACCCGCTGGGCGACAACGCGCCCGACCGCGGCATCATCTTTCTCGGCACCAAGGTGCCGTCCGGCTATGGCTGGGCCTTCGCGACCGCGCTCGGCACGCTCAGGATCGGCGTCGGCGTGATCCAGCCCGACACCGACGCGAGCCCGCGCAAGCTGCTCGACGCCGTGGTCGCCGACGAAGCCCTCCTGAAGCGTTACAAGCTCAAGCTCGAAGGCGAACCGATCGTGCATTCCGGCATCCTGCCCTCGGTCGCTTTCGAGGACCGGATGGTCTGGGGCAATGTGATCCGGGTCGGCGACTCGGCCAATTTCGCCACCCCCACCGCCGGCGAGGGGATCCGCATCTGCATCGAGCTCGGGCGGGTGCTGGGCGAACATCTCGGGCGCGCGGTGACGTCGGGCCGGGACGGACCGCTCAAGGCCTACGAGCATCGCGCCAGGCGCCAGCTCAAGACCAATTACAAGTGGGGGTTCCTGGTCAATACCCGCATCGCCAAATACGGCCCCAAGGAGTGGAACGCCTCGGTCAGGCGCATGGCCAAGCTCGACACGGCCTCGGTCACCGGCCTTCTGCGCAACGACTTCAGCCGCAAGAAGATCATGGCAATGGCCTCCTCCGGTGGCCGCGCCTGGGTCCGCGCGCGCCTGAACCGGTTGAAGCGCGCCTGAACCGCGCCCGCTCATCCACGGGACCCTTGGACAACAGGGCCGGAACCGAAAAGGCCCGGACCGACCACGCCCCAATACGAAACGGGCCAAACCGAAAAAGGGCCAAAACACAAAAGGGC
>DQCI01000146.1:9329-18442 GCA_003545125.1 Paracoccaceae bacterium | reverse complement strand
AAGACGCCGCTCACTCCCCGGCCAGTGGTTCCAATCTGAGTCCGGCCTCCACCAGAACTGGATGCGCGACTACGATCCCACGACAGGCCTTTGCAGCGAAGCCGGTCCACCGCGCCCTTGAATCACCCGCCCAAACAGGCAAGGTTCTCCACAAAGGTTCTGGAGGTTCCGATGGCCCTGCCCGTCTCGATGCAACTGCGTTACTGGTCCATCGCCGCGGTGGCGTTTTTCGTCGCACTCTGGTTCCTCGGCGACGTGATCCTGCCGTTCGTCATCGGCGGCGCGCTGGCCTATTTCCTCGACCCGGTCGCCGACCGGCTTGAGAACCTCGGCCTCGGCCGGCTCCTCGCCACTATCGTGATCTCGGTGCTCGGCGTGCTGATCTTCGTTCTGCTCGCGCTCCTCGTCGTCCCCTCGCTGGTGTCCCAGGCGGTCCAGCTCGTCGATACCGCACCGGCGCTCGCAGGCAACGTCCTGACCTTCCTGACCGAACGCTTCCCCTCGCTGATGGACGAGGGATCGATCCTGCGCCAGTCGCTGAACACGCTCGGACAGACCGTCCAGGAACGCGGGGGCCAGCTGATCAACGCGGTCTTCAGCTCGGCGATGGGCGTGTTCAATATCGCGCTGCTGATCGTCATCGTGCCGGTCGTCACCTTCTACATGTTGTACGACTGGGACCGGATGGTCGCCGCCATCGACACCCTCTTGCCGCGCGACCACGCGCCGACGATCCGCGAGATCGCCCGCGACATCGACCGGACCCTGGCGAGCTTCGTGCGCGGACAGGGCACCGTCTGCCTGATCCTCGGCGTGTTCTACGCGGCCGCGCTGATGATCATCGGTCTGCAGTTCGGCCTCGTCATCGGCGTAACCGCGGGGCTGCTGACTTTCATTCCTTACGTCGGCGCGCTGGTGGGCGGCGCGCTTTCGATCGGGCTTGCGCTGTTCCAGTTCTGGGGCGAGTGGTGGATGATCGGCGCGGTCGCGGTGGTGTTCTTTTTCGGCCAGTTCGTCGAGGGCAATTTCCTGTCGCCGAACCTGGTCGGCCAGTCGGTCGGGCTGCACCCGGTCTGGCTGATCTTCGCGCTGTCCGCCTTCGGCTCGTTGTTCGGCTTCGTCGGCATGCTGGTGGCGGTGCCGGTGGCCGCGGTGATCGGCGTGGTGGTGCGGTTCTTCACCGAGCGCTACCGCGAGGGGATGCTCTACCAGGGGGTCACGGGCGGATACCCGGGGCGGCCGGCGGTGTTCGAGGATACCCCGGGGCCGGACGATGGCGAAGGACCTGCCTGACATGACCCGGCAGCTTGCCTTCGACCTTCCCCACCGCGAGGCCAGGGGGCGCGGCGACTTCTTCGTTTCCGAGAGCAACGTGGCGGCGCTCGGCGCGATCGACGGCTGGTCCGACTGGCCCGGGCGCAAACTGGTCCTGGTGGGGCCGCAAGGCGCGGGCAAGAGCCACCTCGTTCAGGTCTGGGCGGAGATCGCAGGCGCAAGGGTGATCGCCGCCGGCGCACTTGCCGGTCTGGATCCCGCCACGCTCGCCGGGCGCAACGTCGCGCTGGAAGACGCCGATGAGCTCGCCGGGGATCCGGCGCGCGAAGAGGCGGTTTTCCACCTGCACAACCTGGTGCTGGCGGAAGGCGGGCATCTCCTTGTGACCGCCCGGGAAGCGCCGGGGCTCTGGGGGCTCAGGTTGGCGGACCTCGAAAGCCGGATGGCGGGGGCACGGCTGGTCCGGATCGAGCCGCCGGACGAGGCGCTGCTGGCGGCGGTGATCGTCAAGCTGTTCGCCGACCGCCAGATCGACGTCTCGCCCAGGGTGGTGACCTACCTCGGCCTGCGCATCGACCGCTCCTTCGCCGCGGCGCTGGACGTGGTCACCCGGCTTGACGCGGCCGCCCTCGCCGCCGGCCGGCGGGTGGGCCTGGACCTGGCAGCGGAGGTGCTGAAAGATGCCGGCGGCGACCTGCGGGACGGGCCACGAGACGGGCCGCGGGACGGGCCGCGGGACGGCTGAACCGGCGCGGAAAAACGCCTTTCGAAAGGCGTTGAAACGCGATTTCGAAATCGCGTTGCGCCAGGCGGCCCCGCCTTCGCCCAGCTGGCTGCTGGACTCGCCTTCCGGGCGGGCGCATAACTTCTACGGACGGTTACAAATTACACGGCACACAATCCATGACAAAGACCGACACCCACGCCGAACGCCCCCCCATCGAGCCCGATTTCCTCAAGTCCGCCTTCCCCGAAGCGATCGAATTGCCGCAGGAGGAGATCGAAAGCGCGAAGCGGTTTTTCAACCGAGAGCTGAGCTGGCTCAGCTTCAACTGGCGGGTTCTGGAAGAGGCCGAAAACCCGCGGGTGCCGCTCTTGGAGCGGCTGCGTTTCGTGTCGATCTCGGCGACCAACCTCGACGAATTCTACACCGTGCGGGTCGCGGGCCTGCGTGAGCTCGCCCGCGAGGGCAGCACCGCCACCTCGATCGACGGGTTGACCGCCCCCGAGCAGCTGGCGCTGATCCATGCCGATGCGCGCCAGCTCATGGCGCATCAGCAGGAGGTGTTCCGCGCGCTTCAGATCGAGATGCAGGGAGAGGGCATCAGCCTTTGTGACCGCAACACGCTGGTGGAGGGCGACCTTGCCCACCTGGAGGAGGTTTTTCTGCGGCGGGTGTTCCCGGTGCTCTCACCACTTGCTGTGGACCCGGCGCACCCGTTCCCGTTCATTCCCAACACCGGCTTCGCGCTGGCGCTCGAACTCACCCGCACTGCGGATGGACGCCGGCTCCAGGCGCTCCTGCCGATCCCGAACCAGATCGACCGGTTCGTGCGGATCCCGGCGGAGAAGGACCACGCCCGTTTCCTTCCACTCGAGGATTTGCTGCTGTTGTTCATCGGCAAGCTGTTCCCGGGCTATACGCTGACCGGCAACTGTGCGTTCCGGGTGCTGCGCAACAGCGACATGGAAGTGGAAGACGAGGCCGAAGACCTGGTGCGCGAGTTCGAAACCGCGCTCAAACGCCGCCGGCGCGGCGATGTGATCCGGCTGCAGATCAGTGCCGGCGCGCCGCAAAACCTGGCCTCGATGATCCGCCGCGAGCTGCATGTGAGCGACGACGAAGTGGTCGAGATCTCCGGGCTCATAGGCAAAGCCGATCTCAGCGAGCTGGTGATCGACGAACGGCCGGATCTTCTCTGGCCCTCCTACACGCCGCGGGTGCCGGAGCGGATCGAGGACCACAACGGCGACATGTTCGCGGCGATACGCCAGAAGGACATGCTGCTGCATCATCCTTACGAGACCTTCGACCTCGTTGTGCGGTTCCTTGAACAGGCGGCGCTGGACCCGGACGTAGTGGCGATCAAGCAGACGCTCTACCGCACCAGCCGCAATTCGCCGATCGTCTCGGCGTTGTGCGAGGCGGCGGAGGCGGGCAAGTCGGTCACCGCGCTGGTCGAGCTCAAAGCCCGGTTCGACGAGGCCGCCAACATCCGTCAGTCGCGGCGGCTGGAGCGGTCCGGGGCGCATGTGGTCTACGGGTTCATGAACTACAAGACCCACGCCAAGATCTCGACGGTGGTGCGCCGCGAGGGCGACGATCTGGTCACCTACACTCATTTCGGCACCGGCAACTACCACCCGATCACCGCCAAGATCTACACCGATCTGTCGCTGTTCACCTGCGACGCGGCGCTCGGGCGCGACGCGACGCGGGTGTTCAACTACCTGTCGGGCTATGCCATGCCCGACAAGCTCGAGAGCCTCGCGATCTCGCCGACGACGCTGAAATCGACGCTGATCGAGCGCATCGACGAGGAGGCGCGCCATGCCGAGGCGGGCCGGCCTGCGGAGATCTGGGCGAAGATGAATTCGCTGATCGAGCGCGACGTGATCGAGGCGCTGTACGACGCCTCGCAGCGTGGGGTGAAGATCACCCTCGTGGTGCGGGGGATCTGCGGGGTGCGGCCGGGGATCAAGGGGCTTTCGGAAAACATCCGGGTGAAGTCGATCGTCGGGCGGTTCCTCGAGCATTCCCGTATCGTGTGCTTCGGCAACGGTCACGGCCTGCCGAGCCGGGCAGCGCGGGTCTATATTTCATCCGCCGACTGGATGGGGCGCAACCTCAACCGCCGGGTCGAGACGCTGGTCGAAGTCAAGAACGACACGGTCAAGGCCCAGATCGTCGGCCAGGTCATGGCCGCAAACCTGCATGACGTCGCGCAATCGTGGGTGATGCAGCCCGACGGCAGCTTCCTCAGACCCGACCTCTCGGCGTTGGACCATCCGTTCAATTGCCACCGGTTCTTCATGGAAAACCCGTCGTTGTCGGGCCGGGGATCGGCCGGGGCGGCGGATGTGCCGGAGCTTACCCACAGCCACGATTGAGGGTCGCGCGAAGCCTGCACGCGGGGTGGGCGACCTCGGACGGGGGGTCAAGCCTCGGTTTTTGCTATTGATCGCGATAGCTGTCACTTCGCCCGGGCGAACCCTTTTTTGCGCGCTCCGGTTTTGTGAATACATCGGACAGGGGGGCACGCGGACAAGCTGCCGAAAGGGGGGAAGGTGCCCCGTTGACGGTACCGACGGGCGCCCGGCCCCGGAAAAAGAAAACGCCCGCCGGCGAGGACGGGCGTTTTGTACCATGACGGTCAGAGGTTACTTGTTGCGACCCGGCGCATTGCCGCTGTTGCCGCGGCCGCCGCCGCTGTTGCCGGAGCTGCTGCCGCTGTCGGACATGCCATTCGAGCCGCTGCCCCAGTCGTCGCCACCATTCGGGTTTTCGCCGGCGTTGCCGACGCATTTGTCGTTGCCCGGGTTGCCGACGCAATCGACTTCGTCATCCGAGCCCGACCCGCCGCCTGAGCCGCCGTCCGAACCGCCGGCCTGTTCGGAGTCGGGGCCATGACTGTCCAGGATCTGGTTGATGATGCTCGAGTATTCGAGCTGGTTTTCGATCCTGTTGGATACGCCCACCGCGGCGAAGGTGATGTCGGAGACAACGACCATCGCCATCCAGACCGACCCGCCGAGAACAACGAGGCTCTCGATGGTGACGTTTCCGCGTTCGTCGCGCAGGAATTCCTTGATTGATCTGAGCATCTCGCTCCCCCGAGAATTGTTTAGTGACAATGCTTTGGTACCCGTCATGTTTGGCAAAGGCATGTCGGGCACTGATTAATTTCCCGTGAACCAAGGCGAGATTGTGCAAATGACCAGGGCAGGAGCGGGAAACTGGCGAGGGCGACGCGACATTATTCGCGAGCGACCGCCAATGTTTCCCGGCCGGCGACCGAGCACGCGGGGAGCTTGGGAAACAGAGGAAATGCGCCGAGCGAATCGTCAGACCGCTCGGGCGCGCCACACACATGATTCGCCTTAGCGAACCTTGTTGGAGTTCGGCCCGTAGCCTTCGAGGATGTCGTAGACGACCGCGTTGTACTTGAGTTCGTGGCTGATCCTGTCGCTCAGGTCGATGGTCGCCGTGCCGATATCCATGGCCACCGCGACCAGCATCCAGGTTGTCCCGCCAAGGACAACGATCGCATCGACGCTTGCCGAACCACCTTCATCCCGAAGGAACCTTTCAATCGTATTCTTCATTTTCCCCACCCCGAAGAAGTATGTCGAAAAAAAGTACTCTGTGACATTCACAGGGCAAATCAGGCGAGAATAAGTCCAATGCAGACATATTTCGCAGGAATTGAGGCAAATCTGTGAAACTGCACCCGACCCTGCAACGATGGCTGAAATCGACACGGACAGTTGCCCGCCCGACGACAGATTTCGCCCTGTTGCCCCGGCCGCCCGCAAACTCAAACGGTCAGCATGCCCGCGCGACCGGTGTGGTGCGCAATGACACGCGCGCCGACGCTGCGAAAACGCGGCACGCCGCGCTGTCTTTCGCCACGCCGATTGACCCCCCCGCAAGGGGTTTGCGATAACCAACCCCAACGGACCCGGGGGGAATCATGGCCGCCAGCGACAATCACGGATGGGGTCCGCTCGGCCGGCCGGTGTTCGAAGACCCGGGCGCCCGGGCGCTTGCGCGGATCGGCGTGCTCGACGTCGGCTCCAACTCGGTGCGGCTGGTGGTGTTCGACGGCGCCGCACGAAGCCCGGCCTATTTCTTCAACGAAAAGATCCTTTGCGGCCTCGGCGCGGGCTTGGGTGAAACCGGCATGCTGAACCCCGAGGGCAAGGACCGCGCGCTGGCCGCGATCCGCCGGTTCAAGCTGTTGGCCGAGGCGATGCATCTGCCGCCGCTCTCCGCCGTCGCGACCGCCGCGGTGCGCGATGCGGAAGACGGGCCGGCGTTTCGCGACCAGATCGAGGCCGAGACCGGGATCCGGCTCTATGTCATCGACGGCGAAGAGGAGGCGCGGCTTTCGGCGCAGGGCGTGCTGCTCGGCTGGCCGGAGGCCGAGGGGCTGATGTGCGATATCGGCGGCTCTTCGATGGAGCTGGCCGAGATAACCGGCGGCGCGGTCGGCAACCGGGTGACCTCCGGGCTCGGACCGCTCAAGCTCCAGGGGATGAAGGGTGGCAAGAAGGCCCTGAAGTCCCACATCAAAACGGTGATGGAAGGATTGGCGGAAGAAATGGGCACGTCGCACAAGCGGCTCTATCTCGTCGGCGGCTCGTGGCGGGCGATTGCCAAGCTCGACATGCTGCGGCGGGGCTATCCGCTGTGGGTGCTGCACGAGTACCGGATGACGCCGAAGGACCTCAAGAAGACCCTCGACTGGATCCTGCGCGCCGATCTCGAGGCGCTCCGGGCCGAGACCTCGACCTCGGCGGCGCGGATGTCGCTGGTGCCGGTCGCGGCGCAAGTGCTGAAGCGGCTGATCCAGACCTTCCGGCCGAAAGAGATCGCGATCTCGGCCTACGGCATTCGCGAGGGGCTGCTGTACGAACAGATGCCGAAGCGGCTGCGCACCCGCGATCCGCTGATCGAGGCCTGCCGGTTCATCGAACAGAAGGACGCGCGGCTGCCGGGGTTCGGCGGCGAACTCTACGAGTTCGTGCGCCCGCTCTACAACAGGGCAAGCCCGGCTCGCTTAAGGATCGTCAAGGCGGCCTGCCTGCTCCATGACGTGTCGTGGCGCGCGCACCCGGACTACCGGCACGAGGAGGCGTTTCAGACCGCCACCCGTGCCAACCTCGGCGGGCTGACGCACCAGGAACGGGTGTTCCTCGGCCTCGCGCTGCTGCACCGATACAAGAACAACCGCGAGAACTGCCATTTCCGCGACATCTTCGATGTGCTGCCGGAGGCGGAGCGCACCCGGGCCGAGGTGCTCGGCAAGGCGATGCGCTTCGGCGCGATGCTGGCGATGGACCGGCCGGCGAAACAGGCGCGGCTGCTCTGGCGGCCCAAGAAGCGCGAGCTGCACCTCACGGTGATGCCGGAGGCGGCGGATCTGTTCGGCGAGGTGGCGCGGGGCCGGTTCCAAGGCCTGGCGCAGGCGCTCGACGCCGACACGGTGGTAACCAAGCGACGGTGAGCGGCCGCAGGGCCGGGGGCCGGGGCCCGCAGGTGACGGCTCAGAGATCGGTTCCCGGCGCCAGCGGTTCTTTCCGGCGGATCAGGATGTCGCCGTTCGGCAGCTGTTCGGGCGCCTCGTAGGCCGAGAGATCGCCCAGCCAGTCGACGAGGTCGTTCCAGCCCTGTTCGGCGGCGTCGCCGGCGGGCTCAAGCTCGTCCATCAGGCCGCGCAACAGCTTCTTGAAGCCCTCGGACAGCATTTCGGCCCCTTCGGCAAGGTCGCGGGTGGCGGGCCGGTCGGCATCGTCCTGGGCCGCGAGCGGTGTGGCGGCGACGGCGAGAGCCAGCGCGAGGGCGCCGGCGGCGGTGCGGGTCGGAGATCTCGTGTTCATGGGCCCCATATGGGCCGTCGGGCGGCGGTTTGGAAGGGTCAGAGCAAGAAGTCGCTGGCGGTGAGCCTGGTCAGGTCTTCGACGACGATCATCATGTCGACATTGCCGTCGCCATCGACATCGATCTTCACCTCCGCGCGGTCGCTGCGGGCCCTGTAGCGGGCCTCCGCCGCGCCTTTGCCGGTGAACCCGTCGGTGGCGAGCCAGGCGACCGTCCCTTCGACGAGGTCCGTCAGGTCTATCTTGTCGCGGCCGCGCTCGAAATCGAGGATGGTATCGGCGTCCGCCCTGAGGCTGTCGGTGGCGGCTTCATAGACGAACGTGTCCTTGCCGCGCGCGCCCTTCAGGGTGTCGCTCCCCGCGCCGCCGATCAGCTCATCGGCGCCGCGGCCGCCCTTGATGACATCCGCGCCGAGACCGCCCAGCAGGATGTCGGCGCCGCTGCGGCCAAAGAGTTTGTCGCCGCCGTCGCCGCCATCGATCTCATCGTCGGCCCGGGTGCCGTAGATGGTGTTGGCGATCGCGTCGGCAACGACGCCGAGACCGGCCGCGCCCTCGAGATGGATGATCTCGAAATTGAAGACATCCTCGATGTCGATACGGGCATAGAGCGTGTCCTCGCCGGACCCGCCGTCGAGGATGCCTGTCACCGTCTGCGCGTCTTCGCCGAGCCAGACAATGTCGGTGCCCGTCCCCATGTCGACATCGCCGTCGATGCGGCCGTCGAACACCAGGCTGTCGGCTCCGTTGCCGAGGCTGACATCGCCCGCGATCTGGCCCCGGACTTCGATCCTGTCCGCATTCGCGCCGCCCTGGAGGCTGCCGTGAACGGCGCCGGTGAGGGTGGCGGTGTTGTTGCCGTCCCCGAGGTGCACATCGCCCAGGATAGTGCCATCGCTCAGGAGGGTGTCGTCGCCATCTGCGAGCACCAGCCCGGCCTCAAGGCGGCCGTGGTTGGTGACCCTGTTCGCGCCGCCGCCGAGGTCGACGGCGCCGGTCACGACGCCCGCGTTCGTGAAGCTGTCGGCGCCCGTTCCTGCGGAGACTGCGCCGGCGGTGGTTCCGGAATTGTCGAACTGGTTGTCGCCATCGTGCAGGAGGACGGCGCCAAGGAGGGTTCCGCTATTGGTCACGATATCGGCGTGGCCGGTTGCATCCACCGCAGTGGTATCGCCCTGGACGAGGCCGGTATTGACCAGCGTCAGGGTGTTATCGAGGGCCGGATCGTCGGTGAG
>DQCI01000146.1:0-9208 GCA_003545125.1 Paracoccaceae bacterium | reverse complement strand
GCTGTTGACGATCTCGGCCCCGTTCACGCCGGTGCCGTAGTGCACGCCCGCGTTTCCGCCCGAGATCACCCCGTCATTGTCGATCCGGCTGCCGCTGCGCCGGATATCGACGCCAAAACCGGTGAGCGATTGCAGGAGCCCGTCTTTGCCGACGGTCACGGTCGCAAGCATTGTGCCGGTGCTGTTCTTGCCGATCAGCGCGGCCGACCCGAAGGTGACCACCTGCCCGAGGATCGTGAGCGTGCAGGCATCGTCGTGGTCGGCCAGAAACCCGGGCGCGGTGGTTGCCTCGACGGTGAGAGTGACATCTGGCATCAGGACAACGAAATCGTTGGAGCCTATGACGTATTGGCTGGTTTGATTCGTCGTGATGATCTCGGCGCCCATGTCACCCCTCTCGGATCCAAATTCGCGACAATACACCCCCATAGTCTGGAATCGCTCACAGAATAACGCGCAATACCTGCATCACACAACCGAAAGCGGAGTGTGGATGTGCGGAAATTTCACTCAGGTTGCGGAAATGCAAGATCCAGATCGATCGAAACCGGGAAATGGTCGGAGGCGGTCAGGAGGGCTTCGCGCAGCTCCGGCGTGTTGTAGCAGGCGGGGTCGTCGAACGGGTGCCAGATCCGCCAGCGCGGCGACCCATTTGCGCGCAGATCGGGCGAGATCATCACGTAGTCGACCAGTGCCTGGATATACCGCTTCTCGTGGTGGAGGTAGAACCGGGCAGTGGCCGGCATCGCGCCGACCCGGCGGCCGAGCGCCATGCGCGCGTGCGGGTCGAACAGCTCTTCCCGGCCGTCCTCTCCAAGCACGATCTCGACGCCGGACCGGCCGAACAGTTTCTCATATTCGTCGAGCCCCGGGCCGTCGTTGAAATCGCCGAGCACGATCAGCGGTACGCCCATCGCGAGGTATTGGTCGACCCGCTGGCGCAACCAGACGCATTGGGCGAGTTGTTTCTGGCGGTTCTGGATCGAAAGCCGCATCACCTCGTCGGGGTTTCTGGCCCCGATCGGCGCCTTGGATTTGACGTGCACACCGACGAGCCGTAGCCATGCGCCGGTTTCAAGAAAGGTCAGCGCCGCTTCCAGCGGAGGTTTCGAGAAGGTGATGAGCTCCGGGCTGGCGTCGATATCGACATCGAACCGGAAGACACCGTCGAATCGCGGTGCGTCGCGTGCACCTTTCTTGCCGGTCTCCTCTCCGAGCGGGTCGTGCACCGCCGCGAAGACATCCGGATTGTAGAGTAGCGCGATCTCCTGCTGGGTGTCGTTGCGGAACCCGAGCAACGCCTTGCGGGCGCGTAGCCCGTAGGTCTGGGCGAAGCTTTCGAGTGCCCGCACCGTCGAGCGTTTGCGATTGTCGTCGGGGGCTTCGATCACGATCACCGCGTCGGCATCGAGGGCGGTGAAGACGATCCCTAGGGCCGCGAGCTGTTGGCGACGTTTCACATCCTGCCGGGAGGACCATTCGTTGTCTTCGAGGAGGCTGCCGTCATCGTCGAACAACGCGTTGAACCATTCGACATTGTAGGTCGCGATACGGGGCATTTTCGGGCCTTTCGCTGCGGCTCTCTGGCAGGTTAGGCGCGGCGCGGTCGGGGATCAAGCGGGGTTCGGCCGATCGCGCGGCACGGGGTTGGTTTCCTAGGAAACCGAGGTCGGTTTCCTAGGAAACTGGTAGGGGGAGACGATGGTCAGGCAGTTCGCCTGGCCGAAATATTCTTGCTTGAATTACAATTTCTTACGTCAAATCAGTCAGATTTGCGGGGGACCAGAAGTCGCCCCCCGCCACCAGGCCGGACGTTTGCGCGTTAACCATTTTGATCCCGTCACCGGTCGGCGCCAATCACCTCATATCCGGTGACCCGTCCGCGCCAATAGCTTTCGAACCCGTCGGGGTACTGGTAGCCCACCTCGCCCTGTAGCGGAATCCGGCGGCCACCGATCTTCGCGTAGTCCTTGAACCACCCGCGCCACACCAGCCGAGCAGGTGTGCCGTCGGCGAGCTTCGCCGGCCGGTCCTCGGCCCGGGCTGTCGCGATATCGCCGGCCGCGTCGAAGGTGAACCGGATTTCCGCCGGGCCGCCTTCCGTTTCCAGCCGCGCGGTGACGCCCTCGGGCGTATCGGCCCAGGCAATCGCGCGGTTGGTGAGAATCGCGTCCGGGGTCCAGGGAAGTTCCGCGAGATAGCGCTGCGCCTCGCCGAGCGCGGCTTCGGGCCCGGATTCGGCGCCGATTCGAAACGCGCCGAGGGCGCGCACCTCCAAGCGGCCCGCCCCTTCGACGAGGCTGTCGATCACCCGGACGACGGGGATGGGGCCGACCTTCATCTGCGCGACCCAGGCGAACCCGGGCACCGGACTGGAGATCGTCTGCCGGGCGGACAGCGCCGTCCAGTTCGCGCCGCGCTTGAGGCGCATCTCGGCGGCCTGGGCAAGAGCGATGGCGACGCCGGGCGTGTCCCCGGCCATGCCACGCTCGGCAAAGGCCTGGACTTCGGGCGGCAGATCGGTGCGGAGCGCGCCGGACGGATAGGCGGCCAAGCGCGCCTCGGCCCGGGCGATCTGGCGTGAAAAGCCGTTTGCCAGCAGCAGGACGACGACGACGGCGAGGACCGACAGGACGGCAAAACCGATCAGAACGGATTTCATGGATTCCCCCGGACTCTGTTGCGCCGATTTTACGCATCAACCCCCGCCACCGCCATACCCTCGATCAAGCCTGCTTGCCTTGCCTCGCGGTTTGCGGTTTTCTGCCCCAACAGGCAACGCCCGCCCCCCTACGCCGCATCGGGGGGAGACCGGGCCACAAGGTAAGGCGGCGGGCAGGCTGATGGATATCGCCTTCATTCTCAACGGAGAGCTGGTCGAGTTGCGCGACATCGACCCGGGCACGACCGCGCTCGACTGGTTGCGCGAATCCCGTGGGCTCACCGGCACCAAGGAGGGCTGCAACGAGGGCGATTGCGGCGCCTGTACGGTGATGGTGACCGATGCCGCCGGCACCCAGGCGATGAACGCCTGCCTGATGTTCCTGCCGCAGTTGAACGGCAAGACCTTGACCACGGTCGAAGGGCTGACGAGCCCGGACGGGGACCTGCACCCGGTGCAGGCGGCGATGATCGACCACCACGGCAGCCAATGCGGCTTCTGCACGCCGGGGATCGTCGTGAGCCTCGCCGCCGGACAGATCTCAGACGAGCAGGACCATACCAGGCAGCTTTCGGGCAACCTGTGCCGCTGCACTGGCTATGCGCCGATCCTGCGCGCCGCCGAAGCGGCCGCCGCGAAGCCGGTGCCCGCGTGGCTCGCTGGATTGGGGCCGGCGCCGGCCCTGGCCCATGAGCCGGAGATGCCGACGACGCCGGAAGCACTCGCGACCTACCTCACCCGCTTTCCCAACGCGCAGATCGTCGCGGGCGGCACCGATATCGGGCTCTGGGTCAACAAGCAGATGGCCGATCTGGGACGGGTCGTCTTCACCACCCATGTCGAGGAGATGCGCCGGATCGAGACCGCGCCCTACATGCTGCGCATCGGCGCCGCGGCGACGGTGGAACAGCTGCGCCGCACCATGGTCCACCTGCACCCAGCCTTCGCCGAGATGCTCGGCCGATTCGCCAGCCCGCAGATCCGCGCCGCCGCGACCGTGGGCGGCAACATCGCCAACGGCTCGCCGATCGGCGACACGCCGCCGCCGCTGATCGCGCTTGACGCGGTTTTGCTGCTCCGCCGGGGCGACATGCTGCGCGAGCTGCCGCTCGAGGAGTTTTTCATCGAGTACGGCAAACAGGATCTGCACCCGGGCGAGTTCATCGAGGCCATCACGATTCCGCGCGAACCGGGTGTGGCCGATCGGCTGCGGGTCTACAAACTGTCGAAGCGCATCGACCAGGACATCTCCGCTGTGCTCGGGGCCTTCGACATCCATGTCACGGACGGCAAGGTGACCCGCGCGCGCATTGCTTTCGGCGGCATGGCGGGCATCCCGAAGCGGGCTCCCGCGATGGAGACCGCGCTGTTGGGCCAGGATTGGAGCCGCGAAAACGTGGAGGCGTCGATGGGGCGGGTGACGGAAGATTTCACCCCGCTCAGCGATCTGCGCGCCTCGATGGGCTACCGGCTCGCCACCGGCGCCAACATGCTGATGCGCTACTGGCTCGAAGACCAGGGTACTGCGGTGGACCTCGCGGAGGTGAGCGCATGAGTGCCGGCCGCCCGATGCCCCATGACAGTGCGCGCGAACACGTCACCGGCGCCGCACGCTATATCGACGACATCCCCACGCCGCCCGGCTGCCTGCATCTCGCTTTCGGGCTGAGTTCCGAGGCGCACGGGTTGATCCTGTCGATGGATCTCTCGGATGTGCGCGCCCAGCCCGGCGTGGTGGCGGTGCTGACGGCCGACGATCTCGACCGCCCGGCGGACGTCTCGCCTGCCGCCGGCGACGAGCCGCTGCTGGCGCGCGGCGAGGTGCACTACCACGGCCAGCCGCTGTTCCTGGTCGCTGCGACCTCGCACCGTGCCGCGCGGACGGCGACGAAACGCGCCTGGATCGAGGTCGAGAAACGCCTGCCGCTGGTCACCATCGACGAAGCGCTGGCGGCGGAAAGCTATCTCGACGACGGGCCGCTCACCTGGACGCGCGGCGATGTCGAGGCGGCGCTCACCGAGGCCCACAAGGTGATCGAGGGCGAGATCGAGATCGGCGGGCAGGAGCACTTCTACCTCGAAGGCCAGGCGGCGCTGGCGGTGCCGGGCGAGGCCGGCGAAATGGTCGTGCACAGCTCGACCCAGCACCCGTCCGAAGCGCAGCACAAGGTGGCCGAGGCGCTCGGGCTGCCGATGCACAGCGTGCGGATCGAGACCCGGCGGATGGGCGGGGCTTTCGGCGGCAAGGAAAGCCAGGGCAACGCGCTGGCCGTCGCCTGTGCGATTGCGGCGGCCAAGACCGGCCGCGCCTGCAAGATGCGCTACGACCGCGACGATGACATGGTCATCACCGGCAAACGCCACGACTTCCGCATCAAATATCGCGCGGGGTTAAGCGCGGCGGGCAAGCTCGTCGGCATCGACTTCACCCACTACGTGCGCGCGGGCTGGTCGGCAGACCTGACCCTGCCGGTGGCGGACCGGGCCATGCTGCATGCCGACAACGCCTATTTCGTGCCCAACATGCGCATCATTAGCCACCGGCTGCGCACCAACACCGCCTCGGCCACCGCTTTTCGCGGCTTCGGCGGCCCGCAGGGCATGCTCGGGATCGAACGGGTGATGGACCACATCGCCTTTGAGACAGGGCAAGACCCGCTGGCGATCCGGCGCAAGAATTTCTACGCCAAGACCAAGGCACAGGAGACGCATTACGGCCAGCCGGTGCCGGCTTTCGTGCTGCCCGACATGGTCAAACAGCTCGAAACCAATGCGGACTACGAGAAACGGCGCACCGACATCGCGACATGGAACGCAAAAAACGAAGTGCTGAAACGCGGGATCGCGCTGACGCCGGTGAAGTTCGGGATCAGCTTCACGCTCACCCATCTCAACCAGGCGGGCGCGCTGGTGAACGTCTACCACGACGGCTCCGTGGGGCTCAATCACGGCGGCACCGAGATGGGCCAGGGTCTTCATACCAAGATGGCGCAGGTGGCGGCGCGTTGCTTCGGCATCGAACTGGCCCAGGTCCGTGTGTCCGCCACAGACACCTCGAAAGTGCCCAACACCTCGGCCACGGCGGCCTCGTCGGGCAGCGATATCAACGGCATGGCCGTGAAGGTGGCCTGCGAGGAGATCAAGACCCGGATGACCCGGTTCCTCGCCCATGCCCACGGCGTGCGGACCCGCCAGATCGCCTACCGCGACGGCGAGGTGCATGTCGGCGGCGTGATCCTGTCCTTCGCCGAGGCGGCGCAGGCCTGCTACGAGGGCCGTGTGAGCCTGTCGGCGGCGGGCTATTACCGCACCCCGGGTCTCGACTGGGACCGGGTGAGGGGCCGCGGCCACCCGTTCTTCTACTTCGCCTACGGCGCGGCCATCACCGAGGTGGTGCTCGACACGCTGACCGGCGAATACCGGATCCTGCGCGCCGACATCCTGCACGACGTCGGCGAGAGCCTGAACCCGGCCCTCGACATGGGCCAGATCGAGGGCGGCTACGTGCAGGGCGTGGGTTGGCTCACAACCGAGGAGCTGGTCTGGGACAAGGCGGGCCGGCTGGCGACGCACGCGCCCTCGACCTACAAGATCCCCGCCGCCTCGGACGCGCCCGAGGTGTTCAACGTCACCCTCTGGGGCAAGCCCAACGAGGCCGACACGATCTACCGCTCGAAGGCGGTGGGCGAGCCGCCTTTGATGCTCGGGATCTCGGCTTTGATGGCGCTGTCGGACGCGGCCGCCGCCTGCGGCACGCGGTATCCCGCACTCGACGCGCCGGCCACGCCCGAACGCGTGCTCTGGGCGGTCAAGAAGGTCCGCCGGTGAGTTTCGACCCGGTGAGCTTCGACCCGGTTGGTCTCGACCCGGTTGGTTTCGACACGGACGGGCTCGCGCGGGTCCTTGCCGCGCACGGGGCCATCGTGCGGGTGGTGGTGGCCGAGGTGCAAGGGTCGGCCCCGCGGGAAGTGGGGGCCGCGATGCTCGTTTGGAAAGACGGGCAAGAAGGCACCATCGGCGGCGGCGCGCTCGAATACCAGGCCGCACAAGGCGCGCGCGAGATGCTCGCACATGGCACGGCGCAGCGGTTCGTGCGCGCGATCCTCGGCCCTGACATGGGCCAGTGCTGCGGCGGCGCGGTGGCTCTGCTCTGCGAAAGGTTCGACCGCGTGCCGGAGACAGGCGCGGTGTTCCTGCGCCAGGTCGAAGAGGGTGCGGATGCGCCCGATGAGACCGCCCCCGACGCGCCCTGCCTGCAAGACGGCTGGTTCAACGAGCCTGTTGACCCGGCCCGCGTGCCGGTCTGGATCTGGGGCGCAGGCCATGTCGGGCGCAGCCTCGCCCGTGTGCTCGCCCCCCTGCCCCGGCTTGGCGTCACATGGGTAGATACCGCGGCCGAAAGGTTCCCCGACCCGCTGCCCGAAGGGATCTCGCAGCGGGTTTCGTCGGAGATCGCAGACGCCGTTCCCGAGGCACCGAAGACCGCCCACCATTTCATCTTCACCTATTCCCACGACCTCGACTTCGCGCTCTGCGACGCGGTGCTCAGGCATGGTTTCCAGAGCGCCGGGTTGATCGGCTCGGCCACCAAATGGGCCCGGTTCCGCTCACGTCTTGGGCAAATTGGGCACGCGCCCGCCGATATCGACCGCATTCGCTGCCCGATCGGTACGCCCGCCCTGGGGAAAGATCCGGGAATCATTGCGGTCGGCGCTGCTCACGCGCTACTCATGGATCTGGCGAAACAAGAGGCAGTCGGCCCGGTCGCCGGATAAGGGGACGGGATGACGGACGCGCTTTTAACGCTTGCGGGGCTGACCAAGGCTTACCCCGGGGTCGTGGCCAACGACGATGTCTCTTTCTCGATCCGGCCCGGCGAGGTGCATGCGCTCCTGGGCGAGAACGGCGCCGGCAAGTCGACCCTGGTCAAGACGATCTACGGGCTGGTCAAGCCCGATGCGGGCCGCATGATCCTGAACGGCGCGGCTTTCGCACCCGTCAGCCCGCGCGCCGCGCGCGCCGCCGGGGTGGCGATGGTGTTTCAGCATTTCTCGCTGTTCGAGGCGCTTTCGGTTGCCGAAAACATCGCGCTGGGAATGGACAACCCGCCCGGACGGCGCAGGCTTGGCGCCCGGATCCGTGAGGTCAGCACGGCCTACGGGTTGCCGCTCGACCCCGACCGGCTGGTGGGCGACCTTTCGGCGGGCGAGCGCCAGCGCGTCGAGATCGTGCGTTGTCTGTTGCAGAACCCGAAGCTCCTGATCATGGACGAGCCGACCTCGGTGCTGACGCCGCAGGAGGTGGAGATCCTGTTCCACACGCTGCGCAAGCTGGCCGGGGAAGGCACCTCGATCCTTTACATCAGCCACAAGCTCGAAGAGATCCGCAGCCTTTGCGAATACGCCACGGTGCTGCGGCTCGGCCAGGTGGTGGAGCGCTGCGACCCGCGCGAACAGAGTGCCGCCGAGCTTGCCGAGATGATGGTGGGCAGCGCGCTGCATGTACCCCAGCGCGCGGGCGGCGAACGCGGCGCGGTGCTGCTCGAGGTGATGGGCCTCAGCCTGCCGGCCCCGTCGGAGTTCGGCACATCGTTGAAGAATGTCTCGTTTTCGCTGCGCGCCGGTGAGGTGCTGGGGATCGGCGGGGTGGCCGGCAATGGCCAGGACGAGTTGCTCACGGCCCTTTCGGGCGAGCGGCTGGCGCCGACGGGAACCCTGCTGCTCGACGGCGACGACATCGCCCGCCTGCGCCCCGACGCACGGCGCGCGCGTGGGCTGCTCGCAGCCCCCGAAGAGCGGCTCGGCCATAGCGCCGCACCGGGTATGAGCCTGACCGAAAACGCGCTCATCACCGGTGCGGTGCGCGAGACGCTCACCTCGCATGGGTTCATCCGCTGGGGCCGGGCGCGCGCCTTCACCTCGCGGATCATCGAGACGTTCGACGTGCGCACCCCCGGGACGGAGGTGGCGGCCGGCGCGCTGTCGGGCGGCAACCTGCAGAAATTCGTGATCGGCCGCGAGATCCTGCAACGCCCGCTCGTCTTCGTCGTCAACCAGCCCACCTGGGGGGTCGATGCCTCCGCCGCCGCCGCGATCCGCCAGGCGATCCTCGACCTCGCCGGTGAGGGCGCGGGGGTGATCGTAATCAGCCAGGATCTCGACGAACTCATGGATATCTGCGACCACTTCACCGCGCTCAACGAAGGCGCGCTCGCCCCGATCCGGGCCGCGGCCGGGCTCTCGATCGAGGCGGTCGGGCTGATGATGGGCGGCGCCCATGACATGCAGGACATCGCGCGCGAGACGGCCGGCGAAATGTCCGGTGAAATGTCCGGCGAAACACCGGAGGCGCGGCCATGAGGTTCAAGCTCGAACGCCGCCCAGCGCCCTCGGGGCTGATCACAGCGCTTACCCCGGTGCTCGCCGTGGTGGCGACGATGCTTGCGGGCGGGGTCATGTTCTGGGCGCTCGGTGCCAACCCGATCGAGGCGATCCGGATCATCTTCTGGGATCCGCTGTTCGGCGATTTCGCGAGCTACACACGCGG
>DQCI01000148.1:1658-5290 GCA_003545125.1 Paracoccaceae bacterium | reverse complement strand
CCGACGCTGAGCCCGCGGTGCTGGCGCGGCGTACCGGTTTCGGAAAACGGCGGGCGGATCGCCTGAAATGCGGCGTCGAGGCTGTCCGGGCCGTCGAACTCGTAGTCGATCATCGGGGCGGCGAGGTGGCCGCGCTCGTCGAGCACCACCATCGAGGCCCCGTGGGTGGTGGCACTGATTGCGTCGATCCCATGGTCGCGGTGAAACGCGGCGAGATTGTCGAGCAGAAACGCCCAGTGTCCATCGAGATCGTAATGCGGCCAGGGCGGCCCGGGCAGCACGTCGTTCGACCGCGTGACCACCGCCACCTCCTTGAGTGAGGCAAGGTCGACCAATGCGAGCTTGGCATTGGTCTTGCCGATGTCGATCACGGCGACGTACCGGGGTTGGGTCATGCATGGCCCTCCTTCTTCCGTCTTCAAGGGCGGTGACACCGGGGGTGTGACACAGCCAGCCCGGCACCGCCAAACGGGCCGACCGGAGGCGCGTGACAAAGCTCCGTCGAGTCTGCCCGAGATCGAATGCTGCTGAGGTGGGGAGCCGAAGTCAATCGGAACCGGCCGCGGCGGCAAAGTCCGCCGCTCCGGCCCGGCACCCCGGGCGATCCAACTTGACATCGCCCTGCCCGGGGCACAGCCTGAAACCGGGCAGGACTCGGGAGAAACGAGCTCCGTCATGAGGCCCGCGGTGCCGTTTCGGGGCCGGGAGATCCGTGCCTCGGCGCGTTTTTTTTGGCGCGAGGCGTGCCTCCGGGAAAGGGAGGAAAACATGAACTCGACAACTTATGAAGGCGCGCGCCAGGTCTTTGCCGACTGGGGCATCGACACCGAAGCCGCACTTGCCGCGCTCGGAGTTATTCCGATCTCGCTCAACGCCTGGCAGGGCGACGACGTGATGGGGTTCGAAGCCACCAAGGGCGGCTCCACCGGCGGCACCCAGGTTACCGGCAACATGCCGGGCCGGGCGAACACGCCCGACGAGCTGCGCGCCGATCTCGATTTCGCGATGGCCCAGATCCCCGGCACCCACCGGGTCAACCTCCAGGCCTTCCACATCGACACCGACGAGGCCCCGGACCGCGACGAGCTGGAATATCGCCACTTTTCGCGCTGGGTCGACTGGGCGAAGGCGCGAGGCATCGGGCTCGATTTCAACGCCACCTGTTTTTCGCACCCGAAGGTCGACGACATGCTGACCCTCGCTCACCCCGACAAGAGCATCCGCGACTTCTGGATCGAGCACTGCAAACGCTCGCGGGCCATCGCCGCCGAGATCGGTCGCGCGCTTGGACAGGTCACAGTCAACAACATCTGGGTGCCCGACGGCTCCAAGGACATCCCCGTCGACCGGATGGCCGCCCGCCGTCGGCTGGAAGCTTCGCTCGACGAGGTCTTCGCCGAGCCCCACGACCGCGCGTATCTGCGCGATGCAGTCGAGCCCAAGCTCTTCGGCATCGGCGTCGAGGCAATGACGGTCGGCAGCGCCGAATTCTATCTCGGCTACGCGGTGCGCAAAGGCATCCTGCTCTGCATCGACACCGGCCATTTCCACCCGACCGAAATCGTCGCCGACAAGGTCAGTGCGGTGTTGCTGTCGCTCGACGAGATCATGCTGCATGTCAGCCGTCCGATGCGCTGGGATTCCGACCATGTAATCCTGCTCAACGACGACATCCTGATGCTGGCGCAGGAGCTGGTGTTCGCGGGCGTGCTCGACCGCACCCGGATCGGGCTCGACTTCTTCGACGCCACGATCAGCCGCCCGGCCGCCTGGATCATCGGCACGCGGGCGATGCAAAAGGCGCTCCTGCGGGCGCTCCTTCTGCCGCAAGACCGTCTCAAGGCCGCCGAGGAACGGCTGGACTACACGACGCGCCTGGTTCTGACAGAGGAGTTGAAAGACCTGCCCTTCGGCGCGGTCTGGGCCGAGTACTGCGCCCGCGAAGAGGCGCCGGTCGGCGCGGCGGTGCTTGCCGAAATCGACGCCTATCAGGCGAAGGTCTCCAACCGAGGAAATACTGAGTGACCACGCCCGCCCATCCGATCCGCTTTGTCGCCGAAACCGGCCGCACGGCCCGGCGTTCCGCGCGCCACGACCCCCGCCGGAGTTCCCAACGCGCAGCGCTCTCGACGCGCCGTCCCAATCCCTTTCCACTGCCCGGAGACCACCATGCTTGATCTCACCCTTCCCGCCACCCCCGAGGTCGTGACCCCGGCCGAGAACGAAGTGCTGTTCGTCACCAATGCCGATCTGCGCGAAAGCGCCAACGAGACTTGCTGGCCGGTCGAAGCGAAATATGAGGAGCTGTTGACCGAGGCGCTGGCCAAGCTCGGCAAGACGGCGCGGCGCGCCCATCCAATCAAGACCGAACACCACCACGGCTTCATCGCCGGCCAGCGCGAGGGCTCCGACGTCTTCGCCGCTATCGACCCGGACGCGCCGGTGATCGTGCTGATGACGGCCTGGCAATACTCCCACCATGTTGCGCCCTCACTGGTCACGCACCGCGGCCCAGTGCTTCTGCTGGCTAATTTCGACGGCACCTGGCCCGGTCTCGTCGGCATGTTGAACATGGCGGGGTCGCTGACCGCGCTCGACCGGCCCTATTCCCGCCTGTGGTCGGAAACCTTCGACGATCCGTTCTTCATGGACGGGCTAAAGGCCTGGCTCGACACCGGGATCGTCGAACACGACCTCGGCCATATCACGGAAGTCACCGCCGACCATTCACTGATGCAGTCAGAGGCGGGCAAGGTCGGGGCCCAAGTTGGCGCCTGGTCGCTTCGCCACAAGGAAATCATGGGGCTGTTCGACACCTTCTGCATGGGCATGATCAATGGCGTTTTCCCATTGAAAGCGCTCTATGAGATCGGCATGCCGATCGAGAGCCTGTCGCAATCGGATTTGCTGGTCGAGATGGCGGCGGTGCCGGACGACCTGCGCGAGGAATGCGTCGCCTGGTACGAGGCCCGCGGGATGACGTTCCTGTTCGGCGAGGATGGCGCGACCGAGCTCACCCGCGACCAGCTCAAGGAACAATGCGCGATGATGATCGCGATGGCCCGGTTTGCCGAACGCTTCGGCTTGGCGGCTGTCGGGGTGCAATACCAGCAGGGTCTTGCGCGCAGCTGTGCCGCCTCGGATTTCGCCGAAGGCGCGATCGGCGCGACCGAGCGTTTCCCGATCCCCGACGCGGACGGCAACATTATCCGCGCGGGCCAGCCGATCCCCTGCATCAACGAGGTCGACATGGGCACCGGCATCCCGCAGGTGATGATGTTCCGCCTGCTCGAAGCGCTCGGCCTGCCGTCGGAGACGACGCTGCACGACGTGCGTTGGGGCAGTGAGTTTGACGGCCAGTTCATCTGGGATCTCGAGATTTCCGGCGCGGTGCCCTTCGAACATCTCAAGGGCGGCATCGCCGGTGCCACCGGGTACCGCCAGCCGAAAATGTACTTCCCCAAGGGCGGCTCGACGATCCAGGGTCAGGGCAAGGCGGGCCGTATCCTTTGGGCGCGCGCGCATTACGAGGGCACGCAGGTGTTCATGCATGTCGGCACGGGGAGCGCGATCGAGCTGCCGGAGGCCGAGTTCGAGCGCCGGCGCAAGGCGACCACCTACGAATGGCCGCT
>DQCI01000148.1:0-1568 GCA_003545125.1 Paracoccaceae bacterium | reverse complement strand
ATCAAGGTGATTGTGGCCGGCGAGGCCCGCGACCGGCTCTGACCGGCTCTGACCGGGCCGCAATCCCAGGGCGGCCGGCCCGGAAATACCGGCGCTGCCTCTTGGGCGATTGATCCGAAGCCGGACGACGGGGAACGGCGGGCGTTCACGATTGGGTTCGCGTCTGCCTGCCGAAGCTCGACCGGGCGACACAAGCAAGGTGTGGAAGGAGCGGGCCCCTTGGGTCCCGTTCGGGAGACTTGCGACATGCACGGTTGCCGCAGGCCGAAACCTGGCGGAACCTTGAAAACCGAAAACGCGAGTTCAGTTTGGAAAACAGTCCCTTAACTCATTGACTTCACCTGATCCGAGGGTCTGCGAAGCGATTTCGGGGCGTTGGCCGTTCCGACGGTTCTCACAAGCGAGAGTCGCACAGCGCGACGGTCGTGCTGCGCGCAATGTATCTGCCTTTCGCTGCGCGGTGACAGGTTCCATTCTGCCGTAAAATGGAGAACATCCTGTGATGCTTTTGAGCGAACAATCGAGTTTTGTCCTGCTGCCGGTTGCGTGGACCCCGACATAAGGTGTTCAGGAAACCGGAGGACGCCCATGACGAGACAAGTATTCAGCCGGGAGTTCAAACAGGAAGCGGTGGAGGCAATGACACAGCGTGCTTTGAGCACAGCGCGGGCTATGAGGGATCTGGGGTCCATGCGACAGGGCTGCGGCGATGGGTCCGTGCGGGCGGGTCGGTTGCCACAGACGCAATCCCTGGTAACGGCAAACTGAAGCCGGCGCCGGGAGAACGGCGCAGCCTTCGCCGGAAGGTCGCAAAGCTCAAAGATGAGCGTGACATACTGCAAGAGCCGCGGGCCACTTCGCCAAGGACCAGCTTTGATGTTCGGTTTTGTCTCGAAACACTGAGGGATCTGGCCCGTGAAATGGATGTGCGATGCGCTCGATGCGTCGCGTAATGGTTTCCACGCCTGGCTCACAAGGCGGAGAAGCGATCGGTCGATCCGTGATGACGAGCTGTCAGTCGCCATCCGTTCAAGTTTCCTGCGCTCCGACCGCACTTCTGGAACCCGGTGTATCTGGCACGATCTCTTGGACGAGGGCACTCTTGCGGACTGCATTGCGTTGAAGGCCTGATGCGCCAGCGGGCCTTGAGGGCCCGCCCGAAGCGCCGGCGGCCTCCCACAGACCGGGGCGCGCGCTCGGTCAATTCTGCGACCGCGCCTGAGCGGAAGTTCGAAGCCGGGGACAGATGGCCCCAACCGGAAATGGGTCGCGGACGTCACCTGCATCTGAACCACGGAAGGCTGGCTGTGGGTCGCGGTGGTCATCGATCTGTTCTCCCGGGTGATCGTTGATTGGTCTTTCAGCGACGCAATGACATCTCAGTTGGCGACTGACGCACGCATCATGGCGACCTGGCGCAGAGGGCGCCCCCAAGCCGGGACTGTGAGGAATCTTGTGTGCGAGGCCTGTTCTCGTCATTGGCTGACGAACCTCTCGCCGAACATGACGGCGAACTGGGTCTTGGCCTCGGTCCCTTCGCGGGGGGGGGCGTTTCCAGTCTTGCGCCG
>DQCI01000149.1 GCA_003545125.1 Paracoccaceae bacterium | reverse complement strand
GTCTCGGGACAGTCAGGAGTTTTGTGTGCGAGGCCATGGTGATGGAACGGAAGGGCGTATCACATGGCGATCGAGAAGGAACTACTGGACCAGCTTCTGACTGGCCGCGATCCGCAGGATCTGGTCGCGAAGGACGGTCTTGTCGATGAACTGAAGAAAGCGCTTTCGGAGCGGCTTCTGAATGCCGAGTTGGACGAGCATCTGGTCGGCGACGCCGGCCGGGTGGCGGGCAACCATCGCAACGGCGCGTCGAAGACGACGATGCTGACGGGGACGTCGAGGGTGACGCTGGAGATCCCGCGCGACCGCGACGGCACATTCGATCCGAAGCTGATCGCCAAATATCAGCGGCGGTTTCCGGATTTCGACGACAAGGTGATCTCGATGTATGCGCGCGGCATGAGCGTGCGCGAGATCCGCATGCACCTAGAGGAGCCCTATGGCATCGAAGGATCGCCCGACCTGATCCGGCGGTGACGAACGCGGTGCTGGAAGAGATGGCGGAGTGGCAGAACCGGCCGCTCTACACCTGCTATCCGCTGGTGTTCTTCGATGCGATCCGGGTCAAGATCCGCGATGAAGGCTTCGTCAGGAACAAGGCGGTCTACATCGCCCTGGGTATCCTGCCTGACGGCACCAAGGAGATCCTCGGCCTGTGGATTGAGCAGACCGAGGGTGCGAAGTGCTGGCTGCGGGTGATGAACGAGCTCAAGGCACGCGGCCTGGGCGACAGCCTCGTCGCCGTCGTCCCCTCTCGGCAGATCTGCCTTGCAGATCGCCTGCCGGGCAATGCACGGGTTGACGGGCTTTCCCGAAGCGATCAACGCGGTATTTCCCGAGACCGTATTTCCCGAGACCGTCGTCCAGACCTGCATCGTGCATCTGATCCGCCACTCGATGAACTTCGCCGGATGGAAGGATCGCAAAGGCGTCGCGCAAGCGCTCCGGGCCGTCTACCGGGCCAGGGACGCCGACGCGGCCCTGACGGCGCTGGACGCCTTCGAGGACGGCCCCTGGGGCGTGAAATATCCCGCCATTCACGGCCCGGCAGTGGTTTGCCCGCAAACCACGAGAGGGGGCCCGGCCTGGCGGCGGAACTGGGACCTGGTCATCCCGTTCTTCGCCTTTCCCGAAGGCCTACGCCGGATCACCTACACGACCAACGCAATTGAGGCGCTGAACTCGAAGCTGCGCCGGGCGGTGCGGGCGCGCGGCCCTTTCCCGAGTGACGACGCTGCCACCAAGCTGCGATATCCGGTCCCCGATCGCGCGGCGCAAGACTGGAAACGCCCCCCCCCGCGAAGGGACCGAGGCCAAGACCCAGTTCGCCGTCATGTTCGGCGAGAGGTTCGTCAGCCAATGACGAGAACAGGCCTCGCACACAAGATTCCTCACAGTCCCATGCACAACGGCTTCGTCGAGAGCTTCAACGGTCGGATGCGCCCTCTCGGCGATGCAAAGCATCGCCTGCCGGCAATGGATGAGCTTCTGAACGAGCCCCTGTTCGACAGCCTGCGCCATGCTCGCAATCTAGTGGCGGCATGGCGCGATGACGTCACCCACCACCGCGCGCACTCCAGCCTCGCTGGTCTGACACCATGGGGATATGCCAATCGGTCAAAGGAAGACCAAAACCTGAACAGAGCCAACTCATGAACGAGGGCTCTCAGAGGAGCAGGTCAACGCCTTTTGAAAGGCGTTCAAACGCGATTTCGAAATCGCGTTTCAAGCGGCGTCGACGCCGCTTCGCCCCCCTCAAAACGACAGCTTCTTGAAGATCCGCTCCGGCACCAGTTTGATGATCGTCATGATGATCCACCAGAACCCCGGCGTGTAGATCACGTTTTTCTTCTTCTCGACTGCCTTGGCGATGCTCTTCGCCACAGCTGATGGGGCCGCGACAAGGAACATCCCCTCCACGCCCCAGGTCATCGAGGTATCGACGAACCCGGGTTTCACCGTCACCACATGCGCGCCCGACCGGTTCAGCCGGTTGCGCAAACCAGAGAGATAGGTGGCAAAGCCCGCTTTGGCGGAGCCGTAGACGTAGTTCGAGAACCGCCCGCGGTCACCGGCAACGGAGGTGACGCCGACGACGGTGCCGCCGCGCTCCTCGATCAGCGGTGCGAGCTCGTGCAGGAACCGGGCGGGGCCGGTATAGTTGACAGCCCCGACCTGGTCGATCAGCGACGGGTTGGCGTCGATCTCGGCCTGGCTCGGCATCCAGCCGACGAACACGGCGGCGCTCACCTTGCCTTCGGTCGCGCCGAGCACCTTGACGATCGGCGCGAAGGTCGCGGGATCGCCAGCGTCGAAATAGAGCGCCGCCGCCGCCGCCGCACCGCGTGCGTCGAGGTCTGTCGCCAATGCCCTGAGGTCGTCCATATCGCGGCCTGCGACAAGCACGGCGGCGCCCGTTTCAGCCATTTCGCGCGCGAACGCGCGCGCCATCGAGGAGGTGGCGCCGAGAATGATCCAAGTGCTCATTTGCCGATCTCCCGAAGCTGAAGCCTGCGCACGATATCGGTGATGAGCACGCCGTCGGGGTCGGCCTTCGCGGCCTGGGCCGCCCAGGCCTCCCACTCGGGATACATCCCTTTGATCTGATCGCCGGACGCCAGCGCGTCCTTGCCAAGATAGAGCCGACCCTCGGCCTCGACCGTCATCGCTTCGAGCGCCTTGATGAGGGTTTCAGCCTTGTCGCGGGCCGGGAAGTCGATGGCGAGCGTATAGCCCTCCATCGGAAAACTGAGCATGCCGGCGCGCCCCTCGCCCATCCGCTTGATGACGGCGAGCGGCGAGGCGAGGCCCGAGCGCGCGATCTTCTGCACGATCTCTTTCAGCACCGACGCATTCTGCAAGGGCACCACGCATTGGAACTGGTGAAAGCCGCGCTTGCCGTAGAGCCGGTACCAGTCGTGGAGCTTGTCGAGCGGGAAGACGTGCTGCGCGATGGACATCACATGAGTGCGGCCCCGCGCGGGCACCTTGCGCCAGTAGAGCGCGTTGAAGGTTTTCACCGTGGGCGCGGAGAGCGCGAAGCCCGGCAGGTTGATCGGCACCGGCAGTGCGGGCGCGCCGCCTGCCTTGTCCGGGCCACCTGACAGCTCGGCCTCCTCAAAGATGCCGCGGCCCAACGCCGAGCCGGTCGCGGTGCTGTCGATCCAGCCGACATTGTAGCGGTAGTCGGATCCGTCGAGCAGCGCGAGAAACTCGTCGAAACTGCCCACCCGGGTTTCCTTCACCGTCATGCCGTTGCCGGGCGTCGGGATCATCTGGAGTTTCGCCGAAACGATCACCCCGGTCTGGCCGATCCCGCCCATGGTGGCGCGAAACAGCGCCGCGTCGCTTTCGGCGGTGACCTCGACACGCTTGCCGCCCGGCTGCAACAGCGTCACCGACAGCACATGCTGGCCAAACGAGCCCAGCACATGGTGGTTTTTGCCGTGGATGTCGTGCGCGATGGCGCCGCCGACCGTCGGGAAGCCGGTGCCCGGCACAACCGCGGGCACCCAGCCCTTGGGCGCGAACAGCCGGATCAGATCGCCAAGCTGCACCCCGGCCTCGACCTCGAGCACGCCGGTTTCGGGATCGAAATGCAGGATCTTGTCCATCCGCGTCATGTCGATGGCCGCGCCACCGTCGTTGAGCGGTGAATCGTTGTAGCTCCGCAGCATCCCATAAGCGGGGGCCGGGGCCTCTTCCATCAGCCGGGTCAGTTGGGTGCTGCGTTCGGGCCGCGCGACGTTCCCGCGCGCCTTGTGAACCCGCGCCCATCCGGCGTAGTCAGTTTCTTTCCAGAGCATGTTTCTTTCTCAGTGATATGCGTTCGGCGACGGGGAAGACCAGGAGGCCGATCCCGATCGCGAACCAAAGGGTCGTAACCCGGATGATGAGGGTGGCGGGGACCGAGGCTTCGAGCGGCACGCCTTCGAGGGTGAGCAACGCGACCATCGCGGCCTCGGCGCCGCCGACCCCGCCGGGCGCACCGGTGAGACCGCCGGCGAGCCCCGAGAAGACGAAGATCGCCACCGCCTTGGCAAGGCCGATATCGGCGCCCATCCAGGCGAGCAGGAGGTGGAATGCGTAGCCTTCCGCGTACCAGCCGACGAGCCCGATGAGCCCGGCGACCGACATCACGAAGGGCGACGAGAAGACGGACAGCGCATTGGCGGCGCGGCGGATCTTGGCGAACAGGCGCGCGAACCGGCCCGTCGCCTTATGCCCCCAAGTGGCGACGGCGCGCAGCAGCGTCGGCCTTGTGGCCACGATGGCGGCGGCGAGCGCCAGCAGCGTCACCGGGAGGCCGAAGGATATGCCGGTGGCCGAAAAGGCGAGGCTGATGCCGAGCAGGAGGCCAAGCGCTGCGAGGTCGGAGGCCCGGTCGACCAGCACCAGCGGTGCGGTGCGCTCGAACCGCCACCCGGTCTCGCGTCCGATCCAGCGCATCCGCACAAGCTCGCCCAGCCGCCCGGGCGTGACGCTCATGGCGAACCCCCCGAGGAAGTGGCGGAAGGTGGCCAGGTATCCGAGCGGCAGGCCGAGGTGCTCGGTAAACATGTGCCAGCGCAGGCCGCGCAACAGGTAGTTGGTGAGCGACAGCGCAAGCAGGACAAGGATTTGCCACAGCTGAAGTTTGGCGATCTGGGCGCGCGTTTCTTCCCAACCCGTGGCGGCCGCAAGCACCCCGAGCCCCGCAAAGACGAAGACCACGAGCCCGATCACCACCAGCCGGTCGCGCAGGCGGCGTTTCTGCGCGTTGGGCGCCTGAGAAATCGGATCTGTGCTCGACATCGCCATTTGTCGCCGGTTTAGCGGGTTATTGCGGCGATAATATGGAATTGTTTCGGAATTGCGACCAGTTATCCCGGTATGCGCGGC
>DQCI01000088.1 GCA_003545125.1 Paracoccaceae bacterium | reverse complement strand
CTCGGCCTGGTCCGATGCGCAGCGACCTGCTCGACCTCGCCGACGATACGGCACCGGTCCTGGGGCTCAGCGACAAAGAGCTGCGGGCCTTCGCGCGCGCCCTGGAAGGCATCGAGGGCGCCGAAGAGCGCCCGCCAGAGCCGCCTGTGGTCCCAGCATCCCAGTCGGGTGACCTCTGGATCCTTGGCGACGGGATCGTTACGAAACAGGGCAAGCCGATCGACAAGAAATATCTCTACCGGCTGCTGAGCAACCGGATTTACATCGGCGAGATCACCCACAAGGGCGACAGCTACCCCGGTCAGCACGACGCCATCATCGACCGCGAAATCTGGGACAGGCCCGCAGGTTTGCCGAAGCCATCGGGCGCGTTGCAAAAACCGACAAAGTGGACGCCAGAGTGCTGGCCAGAATGGGGGTCGCGCTACAATTGGTACCGACCGTCACCTTGCCCGAACATGTGGCTGAGCTGCAGGAATTGCTGGTGTTCAGGCGCGCGCTCATCAAGGATCGAACGGCGGCCCGGACTCGGCTGAAGACCATCAGGCAACCGCTCTTGAGACGTCTGCTCAACCAACGCCTGGCCCAGATCGAACGGCAGATGACCGGCGTGGACAGCGCCATGCAGGACATCATTGCGGCGGACCCGGAGCTCCGCGAACGACTGGAGATCCTGGTCAGTATCCCCGGGATCTCGACCGTCTCGGCAACTGCGGTCCTGGCTGACATGCCGGAACTCGGTCAGATGACGGGCAAAGAAGCCGCCGCCCTCGCAGGATTGGCGCCCCCTTCCGGCAGATTTGTTTCACAAATCGCCTGCCGGGCAGCAAATGTCGCGTCAGTCAGGGCGATGGCAGGGACAAGAGCGCATTCAGGGCGGACGCAGTTCCGTCCGTCAGGCACTCTTCATGCCGGCTCTCAGCGCGATCCAGCACAACCCGTCGGCCAAGACGAAATTCGAACAGCTCGTCCAGGCAGGAAAGCCCCGCAAGGTCGCCCTGACAGCGATCATGCGCAAGCTGATCGTCTTGGCCAACGCGCTCCTGAGAGACGGTCGAAAATGGTCCGCAGTTCGTGCTTGAACATCACGGATACTCGGCAGCATGCTATGCCACCGCCTGCCGGGCAATGGACGGCCGCCGCGAGGTTATGGGAATGAGCATTGGCCCATCCGAGGCCGAAACCTTCTGGACGGAGTTCCTGCGCGATCTCGTGCGGCGGGGCCTGAGGGGCGTGAAGCTCGTCATCAGCGACGCCCATGCGGGCATCAAGGCTGCCACGGCGCGGATGCTGTCAACAACCTGGCAGCGCTGCCGGGTGCATTTCCAACGAAACGTACTGGCCGATGCCGACAAGAAATGAGCCGCGTACTTCCGGATTCGACACGAAAATGTCATGGAAGAGGAACGGACCCGGAAGATGATGTCACACATCTCGGGCCTGCTGGGCCCTTGCTACCCATTCGGTTTGTCGGGGTCAAAATCGAACCGGTCCGGCAGGTGCAGACCGTTCTGCAGATGGTGCTCGACGGCCCTGACCGAGATCCCATCGCGGTAGAGCCAGGGGTCGCGGGTCTCTTGCTGCCAAGTCTCCAGCGCCTCGCGGAAGGATTGCAGCCGCTCGGCATGGTCCGGATGGTCCGCGAGGTTGGTCACCTCGAAAGGATCCTCCTCGAGGTCGAACAGCTCTTCAGGCGGCCGCCGAACATAGTCGATGAGCGGTCGACGACCGATCACCACCGGGTTCTGCTGCCGGATGCCCTGCCAAGACAGCGAGCCATAGAGATCGCCCGAGAACGGGAAATCGAGCTGCCAGGCGATGTTGCGGTGATACTTGTAGCGCGGCGTACGCAGGTACCGAGTGGGCCAGTAATTCGTGACCTCGTGGAAAGTGTGCGAACCGAAGACGCGGTCCCAGCCCGGCAGGCGCGCGGCTTCTTCGAGAATTGGCAAGAGCGACCGACCGCGCCGCAGGCCGGGGTCCGGGTTGGCGCCGGCAAGGTCGAGGAAGGTGGGTAGCAGGTCGGTGAACGACACCAGGTTGGGGTTTTCCACGCCTGCCGCCTGACCTGGCTTGCGCATGATAAGCGGCAGGTGGATTCCGGCGTCGAACATGGTTGTTTTCGAGTTATGGAACGGCGCTCCGTTGTCCGACAGAAAAACGACCAGCGTCGCCTCAGCAAGTCCGGAGGATTCGAGCGCATCGAGCACCAGCCCCACGCCCCGGTCGAGCCGGTGCACGGAGCGGTAGTAGGCGGCGAGCTCGCCCCGGACCTCCGGCAGATCAGTCAGGAATGCCGGCACATGGACGTCATCGGGCGAAACGGCGGGGTCCTGTGCGCCGAACCGCTCATTACCGAAGCCGCCCCGTGTTTCGTCTCGGTGCGGGTCGATGTAGCCGATTGTGAGGAAGAACGGCTCATCCGCGGATTGGCGTTCGTCAAGATAGGCGCGTGCGCGCTGGGCGACCCAGTCGACATCGCGGGTGCCGCTCTCTTCGCGGTGCTGCCACGGGTAGACGTCGACCGGTCCGACATGGACCTTGCCGATGATCCCTGTGTGGTAGCCGGCCGCATTCAGGAGCGCCGGCGCCGTGGGCACGTCGTCGAAGGTCATGAAATGGTGGAAATCGTGGTGCAGCCCGTATTGTCCGGTTTCATGGGTATGGAGCCCGGTGTAGATTACCGACCGGCTAGCCGAGCACGACGCCGTTGAGGTGAAGGCCATGTCGAAGCGCGTGCCCCGGACCGCGAGCGCGTCGATATTCGGCGTCCGGATTGCGGGTTCGCCGTAGCACCCCGCCATGCGGCCGAGGTCGTCTGCGATCAGGAGCAGGATGTTCATCATCGGATGTCCTTCCGTGTCAGGCCTGGTTGCGGCAGGGCGAGCGGCGTCGTTTCGCGCGGGAACGCCCGGATCACCCGGCTGGCGACGTCGCACCCCGCGTGCAGGCAGGCCCCGGGCGCGCATCCGGCTTGCAGCGCGGCAAGGTAGCCTGCATTGAACGCATCCCCCGCCCCGATCGTGTCGAACACCCAGGCGGCGGGACTTGCGGCGGTGAAGTCGGCATCACCCACCCGGCTGACGGCGCCCTCGGGGCCGCGTTTGACCACCAGCGGCGCCTCCGGCCGCAGCCCGTCCGCCAGCGCCTCGATCCCGTCGGTAATGCGCGCCGCCCCGGTCAGGCCCAAGAGTTCTTTGTCGTTAATGAGGATCACGTCGCTCGCCGCGATCCAACGCCGGGCCAGGGACCGGTTGGAATCGGTCCAACCGCCATCCGGCCAGCCCGGGTCGATCGCCGTACGCGCGCCGAGAAATCGCAACTCCTCGATAAGCGCGGTGCAATCCGCCCGCAGCCCCGGCAGGGCGAAACTGCCCGACACCAGTGCCACCGCGCCGTCGAGCGGCCAACCGTCCAGCATGGCGCGCACGATCTTCGCGTCGAAGCTGTCGAGATGTCCCGGGGTCGAGAAAAAAGTGCGCTCGGAACCCGGATGGAGCAACCCGAAGGTGACCGAGCTTGGCCCGGATGTGCGCCCGATCCGGTCGAGTGGGCCAGCGAACCGGGCGGCGATCATATCGCCGACGATATCTTCGCCGGACGAGGCGATCAGCCCGGCGTGTGCGCCGAGCCGTTGCAGGACGAGAGCGGTATTGGCAGCCGAGCCGCCGATGCGGCTGTCAGCGCGGTCGAAAAAGGTCTCGGTCCCGCGTTCAGGCCAGTGGTCCGACAGGCCACAGACAAGATCGAGATTGGCGTTGCCGATGACGGCGATAGGGGGCGGCGGCGCCATCATGCAACCTCGGCGCTTGCAATCTTGGTCGAGCGTTGCGGCACACCGGTGTTCGGCAGGCGCATGGCGGCCGCCGACACGATGATCTCCTGCACCACCGGCAGCGCGGCGAAGGCAAGCGCCAATCCGCCGCGTTTTTTTAAGGCCACGATGATCGTCCCGGCGACCCGGGCGCGGCCGGAGGCGCCGATGACAATGCGCGTGATCCCGAAAGACACGCACTCGCCCGCCTGGTGCAGCGAGCGCACCACGACGGCCTCGCCCGCGCTGCGCAGCATGATGACGGCGGTATCGGGCTGGATCATCTCGAACGGGCCGTGGCGGAATTGCCCCGCTTCCAGCCCCAGGACCGGCATCCGGACCGTCTCCATCAGGCAGTGCGCGGCGGCGTCCATGGCGCCCTGCGCCGCCGCCCCGTGTGCGACCATGACCGCGACTGGAGCCTGTGTGAGCACCGCCACAGTATCGCTGAGGTCGGCCTTGAGCGGCCCCTCGTGCAGTACGGAGAGACTGTCGGTGATGTCCAACCCCAGCGCCTCCAACAGCGCGCCGTGCTGCGCAAGCGTGATCAGCTGCGACCGGGTGGCCGCGTAGGCCAGTTCCGACCCGCCAGTGCCCACGAGCGATGGAAGGGCTCTCGCAAGCGGGCTGTCGCCTTCCAGCGTCAGGCCGGACGCCGGTGGGTGCAGCAGTCCCATCTCGATCATGCGCAGCACCTCGCCCGACCCGCCGGACTGGGAGGTGACGAGCATGGCGGGGTCTTGCGGGAGGGGGGCCGCAAGTATTGCGAAACCACATGCGCCGTGGCATCCACCCCGGTGCGGCGGTAATACGGACAGGCCGAAGGGTTGACCCAATGCGAGCCGCCCATGCCCAAGAGCACTAGCCGCCCTTTCGCCCGGATCGCGTCAGCCATTCCGGCCGCCTGAGGGCGCGCGCGGTCGAGAGATGCCAGAGCGTCCTGGTGCTGGCGTGCCAATTCGACGCGCATTTGCGCGATGCCCCGGCTCACGGCGTCACCGACCGCACCACCGGACGCCCCTGAGGATCGAACAAGTGGACCGAGGCCGGGTCCGGCGACAGGTAGACCGTCTCACCGCTGGCGAAGTCGGCCCGGCCCTCGACACGCACGTTGACCGGGCCGACCCCCTTGACCTCGACATGGACAAAGGTGTCGCTGCCCAACCGCTCGGTCAGAACGACCCTGCCGCTCCAGTCGCCCCGCTCGTCCGACAGCGCGATGTGTTCGGGGCGGATGCCGTAGGTTGCGGCGCCGTGCGCCTCGGCCACCCCGCCCTTGAGGAAATTCATCCGCGGACTGCCGATGAAGCCCGCAACAAATTCGCTCGCGGGGCTTTCGTAGAGATCCATCGGCGAGCCCACCTGTTCAACGATCCCGCCGTTCAGCACCACGATCCGGTCGGCCAACGTCATCGCCTCGACCTGGTCGTGGGTGACGTAGATCATCGTCGTGTCGGGCAGCCGTTCGCTCAGCGCGGCGATCTCGAGCCGCGTGTCGACACGCAGCGCCGCGTCGAGGTTCGACAGCGGCTCGTCGAACAGGAACACGCGCGGATCGCGGGTGATGGCGCGGCCGATGGCGACGCGCTGGCGCTGGCCACCGGAGAGCTGCTTGGGTTTGCGGTCGAGCAGCCCCTCGATCTGCAGCATCTTCGCCGCGTCCTGCACCCGTGCCTCGATTTCGGGCTTCGAAAGCTTCGCCTGTTCGAGCCCGAATGACATGTTCTCGAACACGGTCATGTGCGGGTAGAGCGCGTAGGACTGAAACACCATCGCGATCCCGCGTTTTGCCGGCAGAACCTCGTTCATCGGCTGGCCGTCGATGCGCAGCTCCCCGCTGGTAATGTCCTCGAGCCCCGCGATCATCCGCAGGAGCGTGGACTTGCCGCAGCCCGACGGGCCGACGAACACTACGAACTTGCCCTTCTCGAGGCTCAGGTTGATGTCGCGCAGGACCTCGACCGAACCGAACGACTTGCTGACGTTGATGAGCTCCACGGTGGCCATGTCTTATCCTTTCACGGCGCCGGCAGTCAGGCCGGAGACGATCCTGCGTTGAAAAATGAGCACGAGCGCCACCAGCGGCAGGGTCACGATCACCGAAGCGGCCATGATGTTGCCCCAGGGTATCTCGAACTCGCTGCGCCCCGACACCAGCGCGATCGCCACCGGCACGGTGCGCTGGCTGTCTGTGCTGGTGAAGGTCAGCGCGAACAGGAACTCGTTCCAGGCGTGGATGAAGGCAAGGAGCCCCGTCGTCACCATCGCCGGCCACATCAGCGGCAGGAAGACGCGGCGGATGATGGTGAGCGACGAGGCCCCGTCCATGATGGCCGCCTCCTCGATTTCCACGGGAAGGTTGCGCATGAAGGTCGTCAGCACCCAGACGGTGAACGGCAACGTGAAGATCATGTAGGAGAAAACGAGGCTCCACAGCGAGTTGAACAGGCCGAAAAATCGGATCACCTCGAAAAGGCCCGACAGCACCGCGATCTGCGGAAACATCGAGACCGAAAGCACCGTGAGCAGCAACAGCCCGCGGCCGCGAAACCGGATCCGCGACAGCGCGAAGGCCGCCGTCACGGCCAGGAACAGCGATACGACCACGACCACCGAAGCCACGAAGACCGAGTTCAGCATCTGCTTGCCAAACACCCCCTCGGCCAGCATCGCGCGGTAATTGGTGAGGTTGAGCGCCTTGGGCAGGTAGTTGACCTCGAACAGGGCTTGACCATCTTCGAGCGAGGTCAGAATGGCGTAGTAGAACGGGAACACCGCTTGCGTTACGATGACGATGACGATGGCGTAGAAGCCGATCCGCTGCCAGATGCCGGGTTTCATGTGGTGTTGCCCTCCAGATCCATCCGGGTGGCCAGGATGAAGCTGATCGTGATCAGCGCGATGACGAGGAAAAGAAGCGTCGATGCCGCCGAGCCATAGGCGAACTGGTCGAAATCGAACAGGTTCTCGCGCGCATAGACCGACATCGTCCGCGTCGCGTCGGTATTGGGCGTCAGGACATAGACGATGTCGAAGACCCGCAGTGCATCGAGCGCGCGAAACACCACCGCCACCAGCACCGCCGGCATGATCAGCGGCAGGGTGATCTTGCGAAATACCCGCGTGGGCGGCACGCCGTCGAGCTTCGCGGCCTCGTAGATGTCCTGCGGCACCATCTGGAGCCCCGCAAGGATCAGGAGTGCCATGAACGGCGTGGTCTTCCAGATATCGACGATCAGGATCGCAATCATTGCAGTGTCGGGCGAGGCGGTCCAAGCGACGGGCTCCGAGATCAGCCCGAGGCGCATGAACATGTCATTGAGGATGCCGAACTGGTCGTGCATCATCCAGGCCCACATCTTGGCCGACACGATGGTGGGGATCGCCCAGGGGATCAGAACCGCCGCGCGCACCAGGCCGCGGCCGCGGAAGGACTGGTTGAGCACCAGCGCGATGACGAGACCGAACAAAGTCTCGAAGCTCACCGAGACGACCGCGAACCGCACCGTGTTCCAGACCGAGCGCCACCAGCGCGGATCGGCGAGCAGGCCGTAGTATTGGCCAGTCCCATCGCCCCAGTCGACCCATTCGAGATAGTTGCGGATGCCGACCCAACGCGCTTGCGAAATCAGGTCGAGCGAGGCGTCGGTGAAACTGAACCAGACCGTGCGGCCGAGGGGCCACGCCGCGACGACGAAGAGCGTCACCAGCATCGGCGCCAGGAACAGCCAGGCCGAGCGTGTCCGGTTGCGCGACAGGCGCGATTGTGCGGTCTTGCCCGCCATCGGTCAGGTCCTTCTCTGGGAGTTGGTCCGGACGGGAGACCGTCCGGACCAGGTCATGCCGCAAGGCTTACCAGCGCGGGCCGCGCAGCCGCGTCAGCTCGGTTTCGAGCTTGGCGAGGTTTTCGGTTCCCGTGCCATTGCCCGACAGGGTGTTGTGCACCGCCGTCCAGAACGCGGACGAAACCTCGTTGTACTTGCGCAGCGTCGCGGCCGAGGGGCGCGGCAGGGCGTTGTCGACGACCGGCTTCCACAGCGGGATGAACTCCTGTTCGGCAGCCACATCCGGGTCGAGGTAGACAGCCGAAACGGTAGGGGGCCGCGAGGTTATGATCGCGCGCTCCTTCTGGTTCTCGTAGTTGTTGAGGAACCGCACGAGCTCGATCGCGGCCTCCTGGTTGTTCGAATACTTGGTGACGCCGAGGTGCCAGCCGCCGAGCGTGGCAGTCGACTGGCCGCCCTCGCCCGCCGGCAGGATCGACACACCGAACTTGCCCTTGACCGGGCTGTCGTCGCCGGCGGCCAGCGCGAAGGCGTAGTTCCAGTTGCGCATGAACACCGCATTGCCCGACTGGAAAACGCCGCGCGCGTCTTCTTCCTTGTAGTTCAGCACCCCTTCGGGCGTGATCGTGCCAACCCAGCTTGCGGCGAGGTCGAGTGCCGCGGCGGCTTCGGGATTGTTGATCTGGATCGAGCCGTCGAGTTCGACGATGCGTCCGCCGCCCGACGAATGCACCCATTCCTGGGCGTCGCAGGTCAGGCCCTCATAGGCCGCGCCCTGCCAAACGAAACCCCACATGTCGTCGTTTCCGGCCGCGCGTTCGCCGTCCATGATCTTCTGCGCAGTCTCGGTGAGACCCTGCCAGGTCGTCGGCACCTCCTCCCCGTATTTCTCGAGCAGGTCTGAGCGGTAGTAGAGCGCCGGCGCGCCGAGGAACATCGGCAGCGCAACAAGCTTGCCGTCAACAGTCTGGCTTTCGATCGCCGCCGGAACGAAATCACCGACGATGTCTGCGACATGCGGGGTGAGGTCGACGAAATGGGCGGCGAGCTGCGGCGCCCAGATCACGTCCATCCGGTAAACGTCGATGTCGTCGGATTCGGCCGAAAGCCACAGTTTGTACTGGCCGAACTGGTCGGTGGTGCTTTCGGGCATAGACACGATGGTCACCGTGTGGTCGGTCGCCGCCTCGAATTTGTCGAGCTGGCTGCGCAGGACTTCCTGGTCGCGCCCAATAGAGCCGTGGACGATGGTCAGGTCCGCGGCGATTGCGCCGGTGGCAAGCAGGCTCGCGCTCGCAAGTGTTCCAAGGATCGTCTTGAGTTTCATGGGTGTATCCTCCGTTGGTGATGAAACGGCCGTTTGTCAGCCTTGTTGCGGGCGCCGCACGAATATCGGCGACGTCCATGCCATTTGCCCGGTCCGCTGCCTGAGCCGCAGATAGAGCGATTCTCCGTGTTCGAGGGGGCCGAGCGCCAGCGTCCCGGCCCATTGCCACTCATGTGCGCGGGGCAGTTGGTGAAACCGCCAGGCCGGGCTGTCGATCGGCCCGAGGTTGCCGCATTTCGCGCCTGCGAAGAGCCGCTCGGCGGGGAGCACGATCTCCTGGCCGCAAAGGGTGGCCCGTATCGTGGCGCCGGGATCGAGACGGGCGCGAAGCATCATGCCTTGTGTCGTTGGGGTGGTGTTGTTCGGGTTCGCCTCGGCCGTCACGGTGAAGCGCACGGCCCTGCCTTGGTGCGTGACCGACGGGATCGGGTAGCCGCTGTCCTCGCCCTCAAGCGGCGAGACGATCTCGGGGCCGCGCAATCGCGGCTCAATCGCGTCGATCACGCCGCCCTCGACGGTGACATGCCCGTCCCAGACATGATGGGCGCCGCGCGCGCCCCACCCGAGCTCGAGATAGATGAGGGTTTCGTCGCCCCCCTCGGGGTCGACCAGCGCGGGCTCCAACTCCGGGGAAATCCGCCGCGAGAGTGCGCCATTTCGGATGACGTCGATGTGGTCGATTGCGCCCCCGGCCACCGCTTCGATGCCGAGGGAGGCGTGCGCGCGCGGGGCGATCACGTCGCCCTGCACCGCGCCGTCGATCTCGCCCAGAAGATGCACCCGGTCGCCGGTAAGCGCCGTGGTGTGGCGCGCCCGCATCGCCTCCCAGAACGCGTTGCGGTCGTGCGCCGGGGCGAGCAGCGACATCCGGCCGTGCCCGTAAGAGCCCGGGAAACCGCTATGGTGATCGGTGTTGGCGACAACCCCGAAAACGTGCCCCTCGGCCAGCCCATGCGCCATTGTCGACCGGCCGTCGACCGGACCCATAGAATGCAGGTAGGGACGATCTGTCTCCGAGGTCTCGGCACATCCGTGCATCGAAAACATCTCGACGAAGGGCGACAGGTCCGGGTCGAAGGTCTCCCAGTTGATCCCGCGCGCGCCTGTGCGGTAGCCGATGTGGTGCGGAAAAGCGAGCGCGCCGTCGCCGTAGCGGGCGACCAGCGCGCGCTTGAGGCTTCCGGGATCGTCCGCCAGCTCCAACGGACCGTTGTCAAGATCGGCAAGGACGATGGTATAGTCCCCATGCGCGTTCGAATGGATCTCGTAGCCGGGAAAGACCGCGAACCGCCCCGGCGCCTCGGCGCCGCGCAACACGTTGTAATGCCCCGGCCAGGCGGCCTTGAGCTTGGCAAACCCTCGGACGTGGAAATCGACGATATGCGCTACGCTGGGGTCGTCCACCGGCATATCGGGCCAATGGGCGTGACCTGTCACCGAGACGAAGTCCAGCTGTAGCGCCGCCTTGGTCAGCGCGTCCGGAAACGACCCGTGACCATAGGACAGATCGGAGTGATTGTGGATGTCGCCGTAGAACGGGGTGAGGCCGAGCGCGGCGGCACGCGGGCGCAGGCGGGCGGGCAAAGGCGGGTTGGTCATTGCGCCACTTCCTCTCGGGCCTGGACTGCAAGGTCAACCGGCCGTCCGCCCTCGGCCAGGCTGGTCTGGGCCGCATGCACGAGCCGCAGCGAGGCGACGCCTTCCGCGACGCCCACCGGTGGCCGCTCGCCGCCCACAAACCGCTCGAGCGCGCGCACCAGCTCGCGGTCGGCCCCGTAGTGCGACGAGACCCGGTCCGGGTTCGGGAACTGGACCTGCGCGCGCGACCGGCCATGTTGCTCGACCAGATCGATGTCGCCCGAGTGCCGCTCCATGCGCAGCCGGCCACTGTCGCCGACGATCTCGAGCGTTTCCTGATCGGTCGACCAGGGGCCGAAGATGGCGAAGAACAAGGTTGCCACCAGTCCGCTGTCGTACTGCACCGTCACGACCGCGTGGTCGTCGATATCGGCGCCCGGGTGGTACACGCAGGTGTCGTTGCGATCGTGCACCGCCTCGGCATTGGTCCAGCTCTCGTTCGGCACCTGTCCGATGCCCTCGAACTTGTCGATCAGGGTCTCGTGGCGGCGATAGGGACAGTCGCGATCACAGTCGCGGCAGCGCGCTGGCGCCGTCGGATCGGGCGCGAAGATGCCAGACGTGCCCCCGGCCGCCGTCAGCCGTCGCGGTCGGGCGCCGTCGGCGATCCAGTTCAGCACATCGAAGTGATGCGATCCTTTGTCGTTGAGAGCGCCACCCGAGCGCGCACCGGTCCGGTGCCACAGCTGCAGATACCGGGTGTACGGGATGACCGAGCGCAAAAGCACCATGCGCGGCGTGCCGATCCGCCCGTTTCGCGCAAGCCGCACCGACTCTTTCCACGCTTGCTCGTAACGCCGGGTAAAACCCATCATGATCGGCTGGCCCGAGCGCGCCTCGGCGCGCGCGATCGCGTCGGCATCATCGAGCGACACGGCGATGGGTTTGTCCAGGTACACCCGCTTGCCGCGGGCGACCGCCCGTTCGACCGGCTCGCGGTGGCTGTCGGTATGGGTGGTGACGATCACCAGGGTGACGTCGGGATCGGCAACCGCCGCCTCAAGCGTATCGAACACCGCCACGCGTTGGCTCGACCCGACCTGCCCATAGATATTGTCCAGATGCGCCGCGGCCAGTCGGGCCCGGTCCTTCAGCAGATCGTGGACGCCGATGATCCGCAACGAGGATTGTCCGACCGCTTCGGCAATCCGGCTCCCGATGAAATAGGCACCGCGCTCACCGGCGCCGATGATCGCAACGCCGATTTGTCCGCCCTGGTCGGTCATACCTGCTCCGAGTCGTTGTCTTGGGCTCAGAGTATTTGAGTATAACTTTTCCCGTAACCCAAGTTGTACTCACCTCAAACAGGCGACGTGGCTTCCAGCAGCCGGATCGAGCCGTTCTCGCGCAGATGAATCGGCAGGTAGTGTGTCTTCGGCGGGCGTGCGTCGCCCTCGATACGCGCCGTGACGACACGTTCGAACAGGTCGAGCTTTTCGGCGTTCGAGTTGCCGACCACGTCGAAACGGCTCACATGTTCCGACGGCACATCCACGCTCCCCAGCAGCAGAAGGTTCACGTCGACGCCCGGTCGCAGCCCGCGCTCGTGCAGGGCCGCATCCATCAGGTAGCCGTCGACGAGTCCCCAGACGATCAGCGCCGTGGTCGCCTCTGCGTCGGTGCCCGGATCGGGCAGCGCCGTGGTCAGTTCCTCGCGGCGGTACGCCCCCGGCAGGCGCGGCACCATGTGCAGCCGCGGATGCGGCGCGGGTCCTTCCCAGCCCGAGAGCAGAAGGAATTCGCGCCGCGCCATCGCGATCTGGCGCGCGTCGTGCGACGAGGTGAGAAAGCCGATCCGCTCATGGCCTTGCGCGCCCAGCTTGCGGTAGCCGACTGAGAGCGCTTCACGCCAGTTCGTGCCGATGACGTCGGCATCGATCCCGGTTACGGAAACCCCGTCGATGACGAGCGCATCGGCGACCGACTTGATCTTGGCCAGCAGTCCGACCGACACGATCTCGAAATTCGCCTGCAGCAGACAACAGCGGAATGGTCCCTGATCCCCGAGAAACCCGATGACTGTGGTTTCGTCCTCGAAGCCCTGGAGCACAACCCGGTAGCCTTTGCGTTGCAGCCGCGCGACCAGTTCGATCAGCAATGTGCGCGCCAGCCGGCTCTGCGACCCCCGGTAGAGGATGAGGCAATCGGCCTGGTAGGCCTTCCGGGCCGCAGGCGCCGCCGCGATTACCAGACCGGCGCCCGGCCGCGCCTCGATCCTGCCGGCGGCAACGAACGGGGCGATTGCGCGTTGGACCACGCGCTGCGACGTTTTGAATTCCGTCATCAAGTCGCGAATACGCGGCAGACGCTCGCCCGGCAGACCACGCGCCAACAACCTGGAGACCCGATTCCGCACAGCGCTCTCCGCTGGATTCGATCCGTTCACAACCTCACCTGCCGACGTGTCTGACTGTTTCCTTGGCTGGATGATGCCGCAAGACACGCCGTTTGTCTGCCACTCCCGGTTTCGGGAACGAAACCTCCACCATGTGCCACGTGCGAAGCGGGGCGCATCACGTCGCTGAGGCAGGCTATTCGGTAAGCGCAACCTCGCAGATCACTACGGTTAGGGTCCGGTTTCCATCGATTTCGGCGATGCCGGTGAAAATGTGCTGCATCGGATCGAGTAGTGTCCGCGGACGTGGTGTAATTTCATCGGCGCTGCCGGTGTAATCCGAGGTGGCCATCGAGGTGTATGGTCGAGGTGGAGTTTGACCGCTTCAACCACGGACCACACGGAGACCCCCGCCTCTCGGGGCATTGCTGCGCAATGCCCTGTCGGCCAGTGGATGACCAAAACCAACATGGACCTTTCCGAGCTTCTCGCAAAGCAAGATGGAGGCGACTTCCTGCGTGCCGTCGCCGAGGCCGTGCTTCAACTGATCATGGAAGCCGACGTCGAAGGCCTGATCGGTGCCGGCAAACACGAACGGGCCGATCAGCGCGTGACGTGGCGCAACGGGTATCGAGAGCGCGCGCTCGATACCCGTTTAGGCACGCTCAATCTCAAGGTCCCGAAGCTCCGGCAGGGCAGTTACTTCCCGGGTTTCCTGGAGCCCCGCAAGACATCCGAGAAGGCCCTCGTCGCCGTGATCCAGGAGGCCTGGATCGGTGGCGTCTCGACCCGCCGTGTTGACGAGTTGGCCCAGGCTATGGGACTCTCCGGCATCTCCAAGAGCACGGTCTCCAAGCTGTGCAAGGACATCGATGAACGGGTCGGCGAGTTCCTCAATCGGCCCCTGACCGGGGACTGGCCCTACGTCTGGCTGGACGCCACCTATCTCAAGGTCCGCCAGGGCGGACGGATTGTCAGCGTCGCGGCGATAATCGCTGTTGCCGCCAACACCGACGGACGCAGAGAGATCATCGGCCTGGGACTGGGACCGTCCGAAGCAGAGACCTTCTGGATGGACTTCCTGCGAGGCCTGAAGGCGCGCGGGCTCGACGGCACCAAGCTGGTCATCTCCGATGCCCACAGTGGCCTCAGGGCGGCCATTGAGCGGGTCTTCGAGGCCACCTGGCAGCGCTGCCGCGTCCACTGGATGCGTAATGCCCTGGCCCACGTCTCGCGCGGTCAACACACGGTCGTCGCCGCCGCGATCCGCCAGGCTTTCGATCAGCCCGACCGCAAGCAGGCCGGCGAGACCTGGCGCCGTGTCGCCGATCAGCTCCGCTCACGATGGCCCAAGCCGGGCGAGATGGACGCCGCCGCCTTCACCGCCTTCCTCGAAGACAGCCTCAGCGCCATGGCGGCGGTGAGCGTCGACGGCGCCATTCACTTCACGTGCATGGATTGGCGCCACATGGCCGAGCTTCAGGCGGCCGGCAACAAGGTCTACAGCACGCTCAAGAACCTCATGGTCTGGGCCAAGACCAACGGCGGCATGGGCAGCTTCTACCGCTCGCGCCACGAGCTGGTCTATGTCTGGAAGGTCGGCACCGCGCCGCACACCAACACCTTCGGGCTTGGCGAGCACGGCCGCTACCGTACCAATGTATGGGATTACCCCGGGGTGAACAGCTTCGGCGCCAACCAGAAGCACCTCGAGCTGCACCCGACGGTGAAGCCGGTGGCCCTGGTGGCCGACGCGATCAAGGATGTCACCCGCCGCAGCGAGATCGTGCTCGACGGCTTCGGGGGCTCGCCTCGATGCCGCCGGCGCCTCCTTCGTCTCGGTCACGCAATCTTTCAACACCGCCACCAGCATGGGACGGCTGACGCTCAACATGCTGTTGAGCTTCGCGCAGTTCGAGCGCGAGGTGACGGCCGAGCGGATCCGCGACAAGATCGCTGCTTCGAAAAAGAAGGGGCTCTGGATGGGCGGGACGGTTCCCTTCGGCTACCAGCCTGACGGCCGGAGCCTGAAGATCGATGAGACTGAGGCCCCGATCGTCAGGCACATCTATACGCTTCACGAGGAGCTGGGATCGGTCAGGGCCGTGGCCGAACGGGCCGAAGAACTTGGCTACCGGACCCGAGTCCGCCACTTTGCGTCGGGCAGCACTGGCGGCGGACAGCCCTTTGCCCGCGGGCACATCCATCAGATCCTCACCAACCCACTCTATGCCGGGCGTATCCGGCACCATGACAAGGTTTACGACGGGCAACACCCGGCGATCATTGAACCCGCGCAATGGGAAGACTTGCAGAATCGCCTCAGCGCTGATGCGGCCCGCAGCCGCGGCCGGGAAAATGCCGCCTCCCGCTCTCCCCTCGCCGGCAAGCCTTTGACGAAACCGGAAATCGCCTGACCCCCAGTCATTCTCAGAAGAACGGCAAACGTCTTCGCTATTACATCTCCCGCAGGCTGGTCACGGATCGCCGCCGCAAACATCCGGACGCCTGGCGCTTGCCTGCCCATGACATCGAGACCGGCATCGCCCGCATCCTTCGGGAGCACCTTCTGAAGCCCTCCACGCTCATTGATCTGGTCAAAGACCTTTCAGCGTCCGAGCTGCCAAGGCTACAGGAGAAGCTGCAGCAGACGGCCAGCGACTGCGATCCGGACGGTACTGCTGACCCAGGGGCGCCATTGCTCCGCCGCGCGGATCTCGCACAAGGCAGCATCACGCTACGGCTCGATCGGAAGGTTCTGGCTGAGCGGCTAAATCTCACTCCGGACCGTATCGATACGCGGGGGCGCCGGATCACCGCGCCGTTCCAGATGCAACGCCGCGGGGTCGAAGCGAAAATCATCCTGGGCGCGGCCATGCCGAAAGTCGATCCGGTGCTGGCGAAGAACACCCTGACTGCGTGGCGTTGGTATGAAGCGATCAAGGCCGGGGCGTCCTTTGGCAGCCTTGCGAAACGCGAGCAAACCACGCCGAGCCGAATCCAGCAGATGATTGGCCTTGCTTTCCTTGCGCCCGACATCCTCGATCAGATCACGGCAGGCGTGCAGCCCCTGACTTTCACCTCGGAGTGGTTCAAGCGCCGGCAGCTGCCGGCCGCCTGGAGCGAACAGCGGGAGACGGTCGGCGGCCTGTGAAGCGACTTGGAACGCTGCCGCGGACACGCATTGCTTCGCCCGCGGTGAAACTTGGACCGGCTCGGTTATCAAGGGTGGAGATCAGACGATCACAATACCGTGTCAGCTGGCCACCACACAAGCAGAAGCACGGACATTCTCTTCCGACCGGGTTCCGGATACGGCTGGACGAGAGGTGTGCGTCAGGGCCAAATGTGTATGTAGAGAAATTCATTTTGGAATAGCGAAGTGGCTGACAACCGATCAAAGCTGGTACGCATGTTTGTTCGAAATATCGGCTGCATCGGGCCGGATGGGTTCAGCGCCGCACTTGACGATGTCGTCCACATAGTTGGGCGGAACAATTCCGGGAAGTCGACTCTTCTCAGGGCCTACGAACTCGCCCAGGGCAGCGAGAAGTTCGACTTGTCCCGCGACCGCTTCGCCATTGCGCCTGAGGACCAGCCCTCCGAGGTGGTCCTTGAGATCCATATTCCAGAGGGGATCGGCAACATCAACGAAGAGTGGAAGGAGGAGCGAGACGGCCTCCGCATCCTCACCAGCCGCTGGCAATGGTGGCCGCAGCACGTTGGGGACGGAAAACTCTTCCCAATCAGGCAGACCCGCAGGCCCGGCCAAGACGAAGAGGAAAACGAAGGCTTTGCCGAGGACGGCAAAGCAGGCGGTGCAGACAATGTCTTCAAGTCCCGCCTGCCTCAACCTGTCCGGATCGGGTCTAGCGGCGATCCTGTAGAGGCCGAGAAGGCCCTCATGAAGCTGGTGCTCGAACCGGTTGGCACGGCACTCTGGACTGCGGCCGCAGACGCGAACACCGCGCTCGCGCAGGCGGTCGCACAGCTGGCCGATGGCGTCACGGGGATCGTGCAGGAACAGAAGGCCCAGTTCAGTGAAGCGGTCTCGGAAGTGGAGCAGGGCTTCACCAGCGTGTTTCCCGGCCTTTCGGTCAAACTGGACTTACAGGCATGGCGCGACGCCAGAATGCGACGCCGCTGTATTCGTCACTGGGCTCCTGCAGCAACTCCGCGAAAAGGCTGCCGAGCATAGCTGGGAAGATTCCTTCCGCCTTGGGGACTAGACTTGCGCGAAGGTGGCTGGCGCCCGTCTCGAAAGAAACAGAAGTCAAGTCCGGCGCGGGAAGCGCCATCCGAAAACCGTATCGCGCCAAATGCCAAACGGAGACTCGCGCAAGATGTGGCCGCTATTTCGCCCGCAAACTCGAGCCTCCAGGGGGCAGAACGCCTTGCATGTCGCGGAAATTCCGCCACAATACACAAGGCGAATAATCGTTTAAAACCAATGCGTTATGCGGTGGCGGAGACGAAGCCCCCCTAATAGATCTTACAACCCATTATTAATATTCAACTAAATCTAAATAAACTTCACACATACCACTATTTCTACCACGAACCACGGTGGGACTGCCCCAGCGAAATCCCTCACTATCATGTAGAGTCCGCTCAACCTCGACGACGCAGATTGATGAGAAATTGGCGTTTTACCCAAGCCCAGACTGTCGGGATTATCAAGAATCAGGAGGTGGGTATGCCGTCGGCCTGGCTGCCCGACACCAAATTGGATAACTTGGTTCTGGAGGGTTTGCTGGGTAAAGCTGACAGTATTGGCCCGGCGGCGAAAAGCATCGGTTCGGGCGATGCGGGATCACCACATCACGCGGTGTCTGGCCTGTGTTTTGTCAGTATCGATCCATGGACAGATGGGCGCGACCGCCTGTCGGGTTAAGTAAGCGGACCCAGGAAATCGCCAGCAAGCGGTGCCGGATTCAGCTATCGTCGGATCGGAGGGCTGCTCGAACGCAAGGGCGCAATCACGACCCACATGAACCTGAATCGGCAGTATCGGGAGGAAGGCCTGTCGTTGAAGCGCCGTCGCGGTCGAAAAACTCGGGCGCGCGGATCGCGATCGCCGATGCCATACGCCGCGCGCGCTACAGCCAACTTGGTGACGGAAATGACAGGACCGAAAATCGGCCGATCAAGCCAAAGCGCAGCAGTTCTGGCCAGTATTGTGCTCAGCGAAAGGTCAAGACCTCGCGTGCGTCCTTCACGGTCAAACCGCTATTCAACACGGTTTCTGCGCGAAAACGCCGGCAGCGCGCGAATGGAGCAGGGGATACCGTCACAGCGTCCCGAAGAGGTGGAGCCTCCTGGCCGCAAAGTAAGTGCCGAGCACACCCACCTCGCGGGAAGGTCCGTTGCGTTGGGCCCGTCAGAGCAAGAAGTCATCCGCATCGATCGTGTCGATCCCCTTCAGCAGGATCTCGAAGTCTTTCGTGCCGTCACCGTCGACGTCAGCTCGAATCAACACCCCGTTGTCTTTGACCTTGTAGCGAAGTTCACCCTTGGTGTTCGAGAAACCCGCCGTGCCGATGAAGGTGAATGCTTGGTCGCTCCCACCCGATCTTGCATCGATCCCGGTGAGGTCGATCTTGTCGGTGCCGGTCTCGAAGTCGGTTACCAGGTCACGGCCTTTTGAGCCGCTGCCGACGTCGTCAATCGACTTGAACGTGAAGGTGTCGACCCCATCGCCGCCTTTCATTTTGTCCTGGCCCTTGCCGCCGTGCAACGTATCGTCGCCGCTGCCGCCTTTGAGCACGTCGTCATTGTTGCCGCCCTTGAGCGTGTCTTCACCGGCACCGCCGACAAGCCTATCTTGGCCCTTGTTGCCCATCAGCTTGTCGTCGCCGATCCCACCAGTGATAGTATCCTCGCCTGCGCCCCCTTTGATCTTCGTGCCGATCGCCAGGGCCGTGACGGTGTCGTCACCGTCGGTCCCGTTGACGGTGATCTTGTCTGTAGCATCGAAGACCAGACCGAGCGCGGAATCGTATTGCGCCAAATTGAAGGTGATCGCATCGTCGCTAGCGTCGATTGCGTCGACCCCGGCGGCGGCGAGCGCTCCGATCTCGACCGCGGACATGGCGGCGATGTTNNGGCACCGGTGTCGGCGAGGGTCACTATGTCGCCGGCCGCGAAGGTGACCCCACCGAGGGCGCCAGATTGCACAACCGTCAGGCTGACCACGTCGTCGCTGGCGTCGATCACATCGATCCCGTTGCCTTCGAGCGCGGCGATCTCGACCGCGGTGAGCGCGCCGAGGTTCGCGCCCGTGTCGGCCAGGGTGACGGTGTCGCCGGCCGCGAGGGTGACCGTTCCGAGAGCAGCGTACTGTGCGAGGTCGAGGTCCAACCCGTCGTCGCTGGCGTCGATCGTGTCGACTCCGGCGGCTCCGAGCGCTGCAATCTGCGCCGCTGACATGGCGGCGATGTTGGCGCCGGTGTTGGCGATCGTCACGGCATCGCCGGCAGC
>DQCI01000283.1:3427-4762 GCA_003545125.1 Paracoccaceae bacterium | reverse complement strand
GGGTATTTTGTCAGTGAATTGGGAGCGGGGTCATGCCGGCTCGTTTCCTGAAACATAGGCGGCGGCGGCGCGCAATGCGGTTTCGAGCGCCGTTGCGCCGGCAGCCCCGCGGGCCTGGGCGGCGATATGGGCGGCCATGAAGGTGTCGCCCGCGCCGGTGACGCGGGCCTGGGTGACCTTGGGCGGCGGCGCGGCGACGAGGCCCGCCGCCGTCGCCTCCGCCGCCTCGCCGGCGCCGTCGGTCACCAGCGCCTGGGCCACGCCCGCGGCCACCAGCGCCTGGGCCGCGTGCGGCGCGGTGGTGAAGGCGGTGCCCAGGATCAGCCCCGCCTCTTCGAGATTGACGTAGAAGGTGGCGGCCGGGTGGCCGATGAGGGGCCGCAGCCGCCTGGCCTTGCCGGGGCTCGCCGGGGCGACCCGGAGATCGGCGGCCGCCAGCGCGGGGCGGGTGGCGATCTCGGCCAGCAGCGTCTCGGTGAGGTTGCCGTCGAGCGCGACGAAGCCGCGCCACGGGTCTTCCGGCGTGCCCAGCCGCCCGTCTTCCAGCGGGTGCAGGATGCGGTCGCCCGCGGCCTCGAGCGTATGCGCGTCGGCGATGGCCGCGACCAGCCCTTCGCTGCTCTCGATCGCCATGTAGCGGTCGGTCGGCAAGTCCGGGCTGCGCCAGACATGGTCGGTGACGAGGCCCAGACGGCGGCAGGCGGCGATCAGCTCGTCGCCTTCCGCATCCGCGCCGATCGCGGTGAGCAGCACCGGCCTCAACCCGAAGCGTTCGAGCCCCATGGCGATGTTCATCGCCACCCCGCCGGGCCCCCGGGTGATCCGGCCCGGCACGTCGTTGCCCAGCCGCATCGGCAGGTGGGCGCGACCGATCACGTCCCACAGGACCGAGCCGATGCACAGGATGTCGTGGGTGGGGTTCGCGGCGGGGCTCATGCGGCTTCTTTTGTCAGGCCGCGCGCAGCGGTGCAAGCGTGCCTCAGGGTTTCAGCCGGTAGCGGTCGGGTTCCTCGAACACGTCAATCGCGCGGCTGCCCGCCTTGACCTCGACCGCGTGGACAACGCCGGCGGCGAGGTCCCAGGTTTCGCCCGGACGATAGACCCTGCGCGCGCCGTCGATGGTGAGCGCGATCTCGCCCGCGACCAGGATGCCCCATTGCGCGAGGTGACTGTGCGGCGGCAGCTCGACATCTTCGAGAAACTCGAAGAACACCACCAGCCCGGCTTCTGAGCGGATTGCGTGAGAGCGCACGGCGCTGTCGGGGAGCGGCAGTTCGAGGGCGGGAAAGGCTTCGATGAAGGCGGGGTAGGGCATGTCATTCTCCGGCTGGTTGG
>DQCI01000283.1:2398-3399 GCA_003545125.1 Paracoccaceae bacterium | reverse complement strand
GGCAAAGCGCGGGCCAACGTGGGCCTTGCAATCGCTGGCAAAGCCGGATAGGACGCGCGCACTTCACAGGCGGGGCTTGGGCCTTCGGGGGAGACATCCCCGTTCGGTCCGCCGGTTGGGAAGCGCGGGACGGCTTGTCCTTCGCAACCCTGATGGCTCCGCCGAGGCGCAAACCGGAAAGGAACCTGATTATGGCGCTCCCCGAGTTCTCGATGCGTCAGCTTCTGGAAGCTGGCGTTCACTTCGGTCACCAGACCCAACGGTGGAATCCCCGCATGGGCGAATTCATCTACGGTGCCCGCAACGGGATTCACATCCTCGACCTCACCCAGACCGTGCCGATGCTCGACGCGGCGCTGAACGTGATCCGCGAGACCGTGGCCAAGAACGGCCGCGTGCTTTTTGTCGGCACCAAGCGCCAGGCATCGAAGCCGATCGCCGATGCCGCCGAACGCTCGGCGCAGTATTACATGAACCACCGCTGGCTCGGTGGCACCCTGACCAACTGGCAGACCGTGTCGAAATCGATCAACCGCCTCAAGGAGATCGACGAGAAGCTTGCGGCCGGCGCCGAGGGCCTGACCAAGAAAGAGCGCCTCGGCATGGAGCGTGACCAGGCCAAGCTCGAGGCCTCGCTCGGCGGCATCCGCGAGATGGGCGGGCTGCCGGATCTGCTGTTCGTCATCGACGTGAACAAGGAAGACCTCGCCATCGCCGAAGCCAAAAAACTCGGCATCCCGGTCGTGGCCATCGTCGACACCAACTGCTCGCCCGACGGCGTGGACTACGTGATTCCCGGCAACGATGACGCCGCCCGTGCCATCGCGCTGTATTGCGACCTGGCCGCGCGCGCAGCCCTCGACGGCATGTCGGGTCAGCTCGAGGCCGCCGGCATCGACGTGGGCGCGCTCGAGGAGCTGCCCGTGGAGGAGGTCGTGGCCGAACCCGCCGAGGGCGACGCTGCCGCCAGCGAGACAGCCGAGACTCCGGCGGAAACTCCG
>DQCI01000283.1:1378-2372 GCA_003545125.1 Paracoccaceae bacterium | reverse complement strand
CCGGCGGAAGGCTGATCGGGGGCGGACCCCGTCTCCATCCGTCCTCTCACAATCCTGATACCGGGGGCGCGTCCAACGCTCCCGGGTACGTTTACGAAGGAGAGCCGAAATGGCAATCACCGCTGCACTTGTTAAAGAACTGCGCGACACGACCGGCGCGGGCATGATGGACGCGAAGAAAGCGCTGGTGGAAACCGACGGCGACATGGACGCGGCCATCGACTGGCTGCGCACCAAGGGTCTCGCCACTGCGGCCAAGAAATCGGGCCGCGTGGCCGCCGAAGGCCTTGTCGGTGTCGCTGTCGAGGGCGGCAAGGGCGTGGCCGTCGAGGTCAACGCCGAGACCGACTTCGTCGCCAAGAACGCCGAGTTCCAGGAGATGGTCGCCGGCATCACCAAGGCCGCGCTCGGCGTGGCGGACGTGGAAGCGCTCGCCGGCGTCGCGCTCGATGGCAAGACTGTGGCCGACGTGGTGACCGACAAGGTCGCCAAAATCGGCGAGAACATGTCGCTGCGCCGGATGGCGACGGTCGACGGCGACGTGGTGGCCTCCTATGTGCACAACGCCGCCGCCGACGGCATGGGCAAGATCGGCGTGCTGGTCGCGCTCAAGGGCGGCGACGAAGCCTTCGGCAAGCAGGTCGCGATGCACGTGGCCGCGGCCAATCCCGCCTCGCTCGGCGAAGCCGACCTCGACCCGGCGGTGCTCGCCCATGAGCGCCAGGTGCAGATCGACATCGCCAAGGAATCGGGCAAGCCCGAGGCCGTGATCGAGAAGATGATCGAAGGCCGGATGAAGAAATTCCTCTCCGAAGTCACGCTGCTCGGCCAGAGCTTTGTCATCAACCCGGACCTGACGGTGGCCAAGGCCGCCGCGGACGCCGGTTGCGAGATCGTCGGTTTTGTGCGGATGCAAGTCGGCGAAGGCATCGAGAAGCGCGAAGACGATTTCGCCGCCGAAGTCGCCTCGATGGCGAAAGGCTGAACGGGCGAA
>DQCI01000283.1:0-1372 GCA_003545125.1 Paracoccaceae bacterium | reverse complement strand
AGCTGAACGTCGGTTCTGGCGGGGCAGGGCGGTTGCCGCCCGCCTGGATGAACGATCCGGATGAAAGAAGAAACGGCGCCAGATCGCAATCTGGCGCCGCCTTTTTTTCCCGGGTGCGCGGGTTGGGATGGATGGCACCCCGGTCAGAAGTCCCACGGCGGTGTGAGGCAATATGCCCCACGGAGCCGCCACACACCGCCGCGAACGGAACGGGTCGGAGGCTATGCGACTCCGCGCGGCGGTCTAGGCGGGTATTCCCTACCCTGGGTTCGAATTGTGGTCCCGAATCTGGCAATTTCGACCCACAACGCCCGGAATATCCTCACGTTTCGGTGAAGCGCGGATCGCCTGCGCGACAGGGGTGGCCGGTCGATCCCGGTCCGTGGTCGGGGCCGAAAACCCTGGTGTGGCCCGTTGTGTAGATCTGGTTCTGGAATGCGGCCTTCAACACGGCTTGCGAGGTGGTGGAGACCCGGAGTTTTTCGCGGGCCAGCCGCAGGTGCTTTTCGACGGTCGCCATGCTCACGCCCATGATCGTCGCGATATCCCGGTAGGACTTGCCTTCGCCAACCCATTCCAGCGCCTCGCGTTGGCGGCCGGACAATTCATGGCCATTTCCCCGGTGCGGCACCGCCAGGACCTTGAGGTGCATCATCGTGTTCATGGTCCAGATCCGACAGCCCTCATCCGCCCAGATGGCGTCGAGATCGGCCTGGCTGAGGTCTGGGCGTCCGGTCAGCGAGGCGACGGCGAACGTGCGCGCGGTGTTATGTGCAATGCTTACCGTATAGCCCGCGTGGGCGTTCCTGGACCGGTGGAAGGCGATGATCTCACGCTCGCGTTCGCTCGGCTGCGCCGCGTCGTCCCAGAGCGCGCCCCAGCCGATGGCACCGGCGTTTTCCCGGGCCCAGCGAAAGCCGGGCGCGTCGCGGAACATCTGGGTGTTGATGAACGCGTCGTCATAGCTCTGGCCGTGGTTCGAGAGCACGAGCGCATCGTCCAAATCGCCAAGCGAGCCATTGGCACCGGTCACCCGCGTCAGCCCGTAGATGACCCGGTCGAACCCGAAGTCCGCCATTGCCCGGCAATGCAGATCCCAGACATCGTCAAGCGACTGCGCGAGAGCCAGATCTGTCGTATAACCCCTCATTGCCCAAAACCTCTCGGTCGGGCATCGGGTCGCGAGGGGTGGCCAGAATGCACCAGGAGGTTACAAGAATGGTGTCGCATGTTCAAAATCGTCCCAAGCTCCATCGTGCCAAGCCGGGAGGTGTTTGTCGAGCCTTACTAAACTGATCAGCGAACCTACCAATGCCTCGACGGAGGCAGATCGGGCTCCGGCCTTCCTTAACATAATACCGATTATGCGACT
>DQCI01000154.1 GCA_003545125.1 Paracoccaceae bacterium | reverse complement strand
CTGGTGCTGACCGGTGCCAACAGCGCCACCGGTCTGCGGTCGATGCCTGCGCGGTACATTTTCCTCGACGAGGTCGACGCCTATCCGGCGTCCGCCGACGAGGAAGGTGATCCGGTCACGCTGGCCGAAGCCCGCACCACCACCTTCTCGCATCGGCGTAAGGTGTTCATGGTCTCAACGCCCACAATCCGGGGGCTGAGCCGGATCGAGCACGAGTTCGAGGCGTCAGACCAGCGCCGGTACTTTGTGCCCTGTCCGCATTGCGGAGTGATGCAGTGGTTGCAGTTCGAACGCCTGCGCTGGGACAAGGGGCAACCTGACACGGCCGCCTATCATTGCAAAGGCTGCGAAAAACCCATCGCCGAGCATCACAAGACGCAGATGCTGGAGGGCGGCGAATGGCGTGCGACGGCGACCTCAGTTGACCCGCATTCGATCGGCTTTCATCTCTCGGCGCTCTATTCGCCGCTGGGCTGGAAAAGCTGGGCGCAGATCGCACGCGACTGGCTGGCAGCGCAGGGCTCGGAAGAGATGCTGCGCGCGGCGCGCAACACGCTGCTTGGGGAAACTTGGGTCGAGAGCGGCGACGCGCCGGAATGGCAGCGGCTGGCGGAACGGCGGGAGGTCTTCGGAGCGCAGATCTCCGAGGGTGGTCTGTTCCTGACCGCTGGCGTCGATGTGCAGAAGGACCGCATCGAGGTCGATGTCTGGGCCTGGGGTCGCGGGCTGGAAAGCTGGCTGATCGATCACATCGTCATTGCTGGCGGTCCTGACGATCCGCAATGCTGGGACAAGCTGACGGCGCTCTTGGGGCGCACCTGGACCCATGCCAACGGCGCTGTGATGGTGATCGCCAAGCTGGCGATCGACACCGGCTATGAATCGGCAGCTGTATACGCCTGGGCGCGGGCGCAGGGCTTCGGGCAGGTTTCCCCTGTCAAAGGCTTGGAGGGCTTCAATCGCGCGACGCCGGTGTCGGGGCCAACCTTTGTCGACGCCACCATCGGCGGCAAGCGTCTGCGCCGCGGCGCGCGGTTGTGGTCAATCGCCACCGCCACCTTCAAGACCGAGACCTATCGCTTCCTGCGCCTGGAGCGGCCTTCGGATGAAGACAGGGCCCTTGGCGCGCTCGACGCACCGGGCACGGTGCATCTGCCCGACTGGATCGACACCGAATGGCTGAAACAGCTGGTGGCCGAACAGCTGGTCACCGTGCGCAACAAGCGCGGTTATGCCCACCCCGAGTGGCAGAAGATGCGCGAGAGAAACGAGGCGCTGGACTGCCGGGTCTATGCAAGGGCGGCCGCGTGGATCCTTGGCGCGGATCGCTGGGACGAGGCGACGTGGCGGCGTCTTGAAGACCAGGCCGGGGTGGAAACCCGACCGGCACCGCAATCGGCCGCCGCTCCCGAATCGCAAGAACCCGCTGCGCCCAAGGCCGGAACACCGACCACCCCGCGCCGCAAGCGCCGGGTCTACACACCGAACTTCATGAGGGATTGAGATGGATCTGGAACGGATGCGCGCGCTTCTCGCCGCACTGCAGGAGGCACGCTACGCGGGCGTCCGCTCGGTCAGTTATGACGGCAAGACCATCACCTATGGCTCGGACGTCGAACTGGCGAATGCAATCTCCGATCTGGAAACCCGCATCGCGACGGCCACCTCGGGCACGCCGCGTCGTCGGCGCTGGGGCACGATCGCCACGAAGGGCCTCTGATCCATGGCGTTTGAAGCCTTCCGCCAGCGCATCGGCTCAATCATCGGCGGGTTCGATGCGGCGCAGGCCCATCGGCGGTTGCGGGGCTTCCGGGCGTCCCGCGCCCATGTTAACACGCTGATCGCGGCTTCCGGCGACACGATCACCGCCCGCGCCCGTTGGCTGGTGCGCAACAACGGCTATGCAGCGAATGCAGTGGAATCCTTCGCCAGCAATGTGGTCGGCGATGGCATCAAGCCGTCCAGTTCCATCGCGGATGCGGGGCTGAAGGAGGACCTGCAGGCGCTGTGGCTGGCCTGGACCGATGACGCCGATGCCGAGGGGCTGACCGATTTTTACGGCCTGCAGCGCCGCGCCGCCCGCGAAGTGTTCCTGTCGGGCGAGGTCTTCATCCGCATCCGGCCGCGTCGGGCCGAAGACGGTCTGACCGTGCCGCTGCAATTGCAGATGCTGCCTGCGGAAATGCTGCCGCTCGACATGAGCCGCGAATTGCCCGGCGTCGGCCTGATCCGTCAGGGGATTGAGTTCGACGGCATCGGCCGCCGCGTCGCCTATCACTTCCTGCGCCGCCACCCCGGCGACTTGACCGATCCGGGGCTTGCGGGCGAGACGACACGGGTGCCTGCATCCGAAGTGATCCACGTATTGGACCCGGTCGAGGCCGGTCAGCTACGCGGCGTGTCGCGATTTTCCGCTGCGATCGTCAAGCTGTTCACGCTGGACCTTTACGACGATGCCGAGTTGGAGCGCAAAAAGATCGCGGCGATGTTCGCGATGTTCATCACCTCGCCCGCTCCGGAAACCCCGCTGGAACCGACCGAGGACGATCTGGAGGTCGAGCCAGGTCAGGTGGTGAGGCTGGATCCCGGTGAAGATGTCTCGACGCCCGCCACACCAGACTCGGGAGGCACCTATGAGCCGTTCCAGTACCGCACCTTGCTGCAAATCGCGGCGGCGCTGGGCATCCCCTACGGTTATCTGACCGGTGACACCGCCAAGGGCAATTTTTCCAACACTCGTATTTCGCTGATCGAGTTCCGCCGCCGCATCTCGGCCTGGCAGCATGGCGTGCTGGTGTTCCAGCTCTGCCGCGCGGTCTGGGTGCGCTGGTTGGATGTGACGGTGTTGTCCGGGGCCATCGATTTGCCCGGCTATGACAGCCAGCGCCGCCAATATCAGGCCTGCGCCTGGCTGCCGACGAAATGGGACTGGGTCGATCCGATGAAGGACGCCTCGGCGGAAATCCTGCAGATCGAAGCGGGCCTCAAATCCCGCACGCAGGCAATTTCCGAGCGCGGCTATGACGCCGAACAGGTCGACCGCGAGATTGCCGCCGAGCGCAAACGCGAATTGGCGCTGGGCCTCGACTTCCGCCGTCCGGGATCCCCGGCGCAGGGGCCGGGCAACGGGGCCACCAAGGATGACGATCCTGCTTCGAATGATGCCGACGAGATGGACGATAGCGCCGAGGGCAAACCCGACCCGAAGGATGACACATGATGCACTACGCCCAGATCGCCCAGCGGGCCTTCAACACGCCGCTGATGGTGGACCCTGCCAAGGCACTGGCGTTCCTCTCGGGGCTCGGCCCGCGCATCACCGGGCAGGAAATCACCTTTCAGGGCGTGGAGGCCGATGCCGCTGATCAGGCGGCCGCCGCCCTGCCCGCCCGCGCGTCGCTGTTCGGCAATGATCTCGCCCAGCGCCATCAGCGCAATGGAAGCCAGCCCTACGCCGTGATCGACGGCATCGCCGTGATCGAAATCGCCGGAACGCTGGTGCATCGCGGGGCGTGGATCGGGCAATCCTCGGGCCTCACCTCCTATGAAGGCATCGCTGCCCAGATCGACGCGGCGATCACGGACCCTGCGGTGCGTGGCATTGCGCTGGATATCGACAGCTTCGGCGGTGAGGTCGCGGGAGCCTTCGATCTGGCTGATCGCATCCGGGCGGCGCGGGCGCAAAAGCCGGTGCAGGCCTTCGTCGCCGAACATGCCCTGTCCGCGGGCTACGTTCTGGCCTCCCAGGCCGACCGGATCATCCTGCCGCGCACCGGGGCGGTCGGCAGCATCGGCGTGGTGACGCTGCACACCGATATGAGCGGGGCGCTGGACCAGAAGGGCATTGCGGTCACGCTGATCCATGCCGGGGTCCACAAGATTGACGCCAATCCGTACCAGCCCCTGCCCGAGGCGGTGCACGATCAGATGCAGCGCGAGCTGGAGGTCGTGCGCTTTCTTTTTGCCGAAACAGTCGCCGCCGGTCGCGGGGATCAGATGACCCATGCGGCCGCGCTTGCAACAGAGGCGGCCGTGTTCCGCGGCGCTGATGCCATTGCCGCCGGTCTGGCCGACGAGCTCGCTGATCCTGTCACCGCCTTCCGCACCTTCGCGGCCGCCCCAGGGGGCATCAATCCCACCAGCAGAAAGGGTCCACAGATGACCGCCAAACCGACTGACACCCAGAACCCGGCCGACACAGTTATTCCCTCCGCTAAAGCCGCCGCACCGACCACGCCCGAGCCACCGGTCGCAGCCACCGCAACTGTGACGGATGCTTCAGCACCAGCTGCTCCCGCAGGTGACGCGGCGGCCATGGACGCCGATGCCATCCGCGCCGAGGCCGCTGAGGTGGCGCAGGTCTGCGCGCAGGCCGCCCGGCTGGGGGTGGACATCGACGCCGCTGACGCCGTCGCGCGCGGCCTGAAACCCGAAGCCCTGCGCGCCCGCGTGCTGGCCGATCTTGCCTCGCGCGGCGATGCGGCTGGCATCATCGCCACTGCCCCGGCTGCGGCGGCAGCGAAAGACAGCCCGATCATCGCCGCCGCAAAGAAGGCCGCCACAGCCTCGCGCTGATCCCGCGCCCAACCCCCAAAACATGGAGACTGACCAATGCCCGTCCTGACGGAACCGCCCAGCATGGGCGATGTCCTCAAATATGAGGTCAACCCGAACTACACCCGCGAAGTGGTCACGCTGCTGCAAGGCATGCCCTATCCGGTCGGCTCGGTGCTCGGCCAGATCACCGCCAGCGGCAAGTACAAGCTGGCGACCAGCGGCGGCGCTGATGGCGCGCAGACCGCCACTGCCGTCTTGCTTTACGCCGTCGACGCCACGCTGGCTGATGCCACCGGCATCGTGGTCGCGCGTGGCCCCTCGATCGTCTCGCGCGCAGGCCTCGCCTACGACGGCACTGTCGATGACGCCGCGAAGATCACCACCAAGATCGGCCAGCTGGCTGCCGTCGGCATCATTGCCCGCGATGGCGTCTGATCCCGAACCAGCCCAGCGCATCCACATCCATCCTTCTTTTCCCCGGAGCCCCCATGACACTTGTCCGCAACCCGTTTGACGCTGGCGGCTACTCGCTGGCCGAGATGACGCAGGCGATCAACATCCTGCCCAACCTTTACACCCGCCTCGGCCAGATCGGCCTTTTCCGCTTTGAGGGCGTCAGCCAGCGGTCGGTGATCATCGAGCAATACGAGGGCGTGCTGAACCTGCTGCCCTCCGTCCCCCTTGGCGGGCCAGCCACGGTCGGCACCCGCGAGGGCCGCTCGATGCGGTCCTTCGCCCTGCCATGGATCCCGCATGACGACGTCATCCTGCCCGGCGACATTCAAGGCCAACCCGCGCTGGGCGTGTTCGATGGCGCCGACCCATTGGTCGAGGTGATGAACCGCAAACTGCAGCTGATGCGGCGCAAGCACGCCCAAACCCGCGAATACATGGAGATGAACGCGCTGCGCGGTATCGTGAAGGATGGCGCTGGGACCACGCTCTACAACTACTTCACCGAGTTTGGGCTGGCGCAAATCTCGGTGGACTTTCTGCTCGGTACGGCGGGCACGAATGTGCAGGGAAAAGTCCGCGAGGTGCTGCGCGCGGTGGAAGACAACCTGCTGGGCGAGGCGATGTCCTCGGTCCACGCGCTGGTCAGTCGTGAGTTCTTCGACAAGCTGATCTCG
>DQCI01000289.1:6147-7817 GCA_003545125.1 Paracoccaceae bacterium | reverse complement strand
GCCCCGGACCCCGCGCCGGAACCCGCCACCGCACCCGAACCGGGCCTGTCCGGGGCGGGTACCGTGGTAACCGGGCGGCTGCCGACCATCGGCGACGAACCGGCGGTCGAGGCGCCTGAAGCCGAGGTGCCGGAGGTGACGGGCCTGCCCGCGATCGAACGCAACCGGATCGAGTTCACAGGCGAAGGCGGCCAGCCCTTGCTGGCGCTCCTGTTGCTCGACAGCGGCGACCGCGCGGCGCTGGCGGACATCGGCAAGCTGCCGTTCCCGCTGACCGTCGCGGTCGATGCGGGCGCGGCGGATGCCGCCGAGGCGATCGAATTCTACGACACGCGCGGCATCGAGGTCGCGCTCTTGCTGCCGCTGCCGGACGGGGCGACGCCGTCGGATGTCGATGTCACGGTCGAGGCCTACGGTCCGCTGCTCGACGCGGCCACCGAGGTCGTGGTCGATACATCGCTCGGGTTCCAGGCCCTCGGCCCCGGCGCCGTGCAACTGGCGACCAACCTGGCCGAGAGCGGGCACGGGCTGGTGAGCTTCCCCTCGGGGCTCAACACCGGCCATAAATCCGCGCTCAAACAGGGGGTGCCGGCGGGGCTGGTCTTCCTCGATCTCGACGGCGACGGCCAGGGCGGCCCGGTGATCCGCCGGTTCCTCGACAACGCGGCCTTCCGGGCGCGCAACGAGAACGGGGTGATCGTGCTCGCGCGGACCCGCGCCGAGACGTTGCAGGCGCTGCTCGAATGGTCGCTCGGCAACCGGGCGCAGACGGTCACCCTGGCGCCGATTTCGGCGGTCCTGCTGGCGCAGTAAGCCGGGCCTGCCGGGCAAACCGACAACCGGGCCGGAGGATCCTGCATCCTCCGGCGCCGCCGCGGGGCATGTCCGCAGCGCAAAGGGCGCGGCGCGCGCGCCTGCCCATGCGGTCGGTCGCGCCCGCGCCTCTGCTCCCGCCGAGCAGGGCGGCAATCTCCCGGGAATTTCCGCAGTGTTGCCACGCTTCGCCGCTATCGGTGTGCGGCGAAAGTTGGGGTGAACGATGGACCCCAAGGGACTGATGATGATCGGCGCGGTGCTGGTCGGCGGCTTCTTCGCGCTGACCACGCTCAAGGATGCGGAGGCGCTGCTGCCGGGACCCGCCGCGCTGACCGCGCTGAGTTCCAACCCGCTCGGGCGCGACGGCCAGACCCGGGGGCCGGGCGTCGCCACGGATTATCTCGTGGAGCGGGCATGGGGCGTCATCGCCGAAGGTCCGGTGGCGGCCCATGACCGGAGTGCCGCCGTGTTCATCGGCGATGCGATCCGCGATTGGCGACCGGCCGACGATCACGAGGTGGTCGCCCGGGTGCAGATGCTGCTCGACCGGACCGACTGCACCATGCCGGCCCCGGCGGCGGGGGCGCGGGTGGTCAACTTGGCGGTCGAATACCCGTCGACCAAGTCGGGGCTCTACAGCTTCACCGAGGCCGACCTGCTCGAAAGCATCGAGATCTGGTTTGACCGGATCCGGTCTACCGAAGAAACGCCCCGCGTGCCGGGGCCTGCGGCGAGCCACGCGTACCGGGTCCACGACATCGCGGTGACAGAGACCGCCGCACCGGTGCACCTGGTGGTGCAGAACCTCGCCGCCGGCAATGTGCTCTACAACATCCACCTTGCCCCCAGGGCCG
>DQCI01000289.1:0-6142 GCA_003545125.1 Paracoccaceae bacterium | reverse complement strand
GCGGTCGCCGGGCTCGAGGCCGGGGTCCCGGTCGCGGTGATGACCCGCGACACTCTGGCCGCCTGCGGTGTGGCGATGCGCGATGTCCTGCGCGGCGAGGCGGGGATCGAAGCGCAGATCCGCGACCGCAAGCTGCGCAGCGACGAAGAGATCGCCGCCGCCCGCACGGCACTTGCCGCCGCGGTGGCGGCCCATGAGACCTGGTTCCGGGCGCAGTTCGGCGTGGCGGCGACGCAGGGGCCGACGGGGCCGAGCTTCGCCGTTGTTTCGCTGATCGGCCCGGTGCCCACGGATCCGACCGAGGGGGCGCCGGTCTACCGCCCGCTCACCGGGGCGAACGTGCGCGCGCAGGCACAGGCGTATTTCAAGGTCGAGGGCCTGCACGCCTGGCCCGAGACCTACCTCGAGGACGTCACCCGGATGGGAACGCTGCTCGCCGGTGGCGATCCCCACGAGATCGTCCGGCCCGTGTACATGGCGAATACATGGCGAAGGAGTTCTGAGATGAACCGCTATGGCCCGATTTCGCTGCTGTTCGGGGCAATCCTCGGGATCGCCTGCCTTGCGATCCAGATGAACATGATGTCGACCGTGACCGACGCCATCAATATGCAGATCGAGCCGTTCGACTCCCGCAACGAGACGATCGGCGCCGCCACGCAGGTGGCCGAGCAGAGGCGCTGCGAGATCCTCGACATGAGAGGCCGCCCGACCACCGTCAAGCGCGCGGCACCGTTGCTCACCCCCTGCGCGTTTCACCGAGGACCGTTCGGCGCGCTTCGCCACCCTTGTCGATCCCGCGGGCCTGCTGAAAGAGGGCGAGACGATGCCCGAGGGCGAGATGCAGGCGCTGATGGTCGAGGCGCGGGCCGCGCGGCTGGCCGATGCGGCCTGCGAGCGTCTGCGCGAGGGGCTCGCCGAACAATGCGGCGTGCGCAGGTACCAGGCCGAACGAATTGGTCCGGTCGCGGAATGGATGGACGAAGAGAGGGCCCGGCGGCACCTTCCCTTCGTCGGTCAATACCTTCTGACCACGACGATGGTGTTCACGCCGAGAATGCCGGTCGGTGATTTGCCCGAGAGCACACGGGTCACGCTGAACGAGAAAACCTTCAAGCTCGATCCCTGGACGACGGACGCACCGTCTCCCGACCGGATCGCGGCGCGGACCGACGCGGTGATGGCCGCGGCCGCAAGCGCCTGCGCGGACATTCGCGTGATCCACGGCAATTGCACGGTGATCGACCTCGCCCTCGGCGGCAACGCGCGCGAGGCCGGGGAAATCCGCGCGACGTTCGACCTGGCCTGGCTCACGCCGGTGCAGGGGGCGGTGATGTCCGACGCCGGGGCGGCCTCGACGTCGGTGTCTGCCGGAGCGGATGCTGGGGCGCCGGCGGCCCCAGACGCCCCAGACGCCCCGGCCGCGCCGGACGCCGTGCCGGAATCGGCGCCGACGCCTGCGGCACCGGCAGAAGCGCCGGTCCCCGCAGCCCCCGCCGAGCCCGCAGAGGGTGGGGCCCCTCCGGCCGCGCCGCTCAAGGGCGGGACGGCGGGCAAATGGGTCTCGCCCTGAGCGCAGGGGTGAAGCTCGCCGCACCCGGTGGATCTGCCCTTCGCCCGCGAACAAGCAGTTAGCGCTACCGTCATAGATTACAGGGACTTAACCCCCTGTCCGAGTTCGCCCACCCTTCGCCCGACCTTCGCCCATTCCACGATTCTCGGGTCCGAGAGCCCTTGAGGGGCAGGCGTCTTCGGCAGGTGCGCACCAGGTCATTGGCGCAGCCGCCCGGTCGGGTCGCCCCGGGCGTCAGCCCGAGGCGTAACCGCTTACCCGGCGGCCTTTCCCAGCGCCTGATCGAGATCGGCGATGATATCAGCCGCATCTTCGGTCCCGATCGACAGCCGCACCACGTTGTCGCCCGCGCCCGCCGCTTCGCGCTGCTCGGGGGAGAGCTGGCGGTGGGTGGTCGAGGCCGAGTGGATGATCAGCGAGCGGGTGTCGCCGAGGTTGGCGACATGGCTGAACAGCTCGAGCGCGCCGACGAGCTTCACGCAGGCCTCATAGCCGCCCTTCAGCGTCACGGTGAACAGCCCGCCGACGCCCTTTTCGTAGAGCGCCTTCGCGCGGTCATGGTAGGGCGAGGAGGCAAGGCCCGCGTAGCTGACCGCCTCGATGCGCGGGTCGGCCTCCAGCCATTCGGCGACCTTCTGGGCATTTTCGACGTGTTTCTGCATCCTGAGCGACAGCGTCTCGATCCCCATCAGGGTGTAATGCGCGCCCTGCGGGTTCATCGTCATGCCGAGATCGCGCAGGCCCACCGCGATGCCGTAGAACGTAAAGGCCATCGCCCCCAGCGCCTCGTGGAACTTGAGACCGTGGTAGGCGGGCTCGGGCTCCGAGAGCGAGGGAAACTTTTTGCTGGCCGACCAGTCGAAGGTGCCGCTGTCGACGATCGCGCCGCCGGTCACCGTGCCGTTGCCGGTGAGGTACTTGGTGGTCGAATGGATCACCAGGGTCGCGCCCATCTCGATGGGTTTGCACAGGTAGGGGGTGGCGGAGGTGTTGTCGACCACCAGCGGCACCCCGGCGGCGTCGGCCACCTTGGCGATGGCGGGCAGGTCGGTGGGCACGCCGGCGGGGTTGGCGATCGATTCGCAGAAGATCGCGCGGGTGTTGTCGTCGACCGCGGCGGCGACCGCGTCCGGGTCGTCGAAATCGACGAATTTCGCCTCCCAGCCAAAGCGGCGGAAGACATGGGTGAACTGGGTGAAGGTGCCGCCGTAGAGCCGGTTCGAGGCGATGATGTTGAGGCCCGGGGCCATCAGCGGGTAGAGCGCCATGATCTGGGCGGCGTGACCCGAGGAGGTGCAGACCGCGCCCGCGCCGCCTTCGAGGGCGGCGATACGGGTGGCCAGTGCGCCAACCGTCGGGTTGGTCAGGCGCGAGTAGATATAGCCTACCTCCTGGAGGTTGAAGAGCGCCGCGGCGTGGTCGGCGTCGCGGAAGACGTAAGCCGTGGTCTGATAGATCGGCACCTGGCGCGCGCCGGTGGCCGGATCCGGCTCGGCGCCGGCGTGGATCTGAAGCGTGTCGAAGCCCTGGGGCCTATCGGTGGTCATGTGGTCTCTCCCTGATGTGCTGTCCAGATGCGGGGTTTTTGCGTGACGCTAGGCGATGGCGGCCCCCGGGGCAATCGGTCGCAGGTGGATCAGGGGGGAAAAGAACCCTGTTGTTCGTGGTGGGATCCGGGTGGAATTGCCGTCGGATCGCGCTAGGGTTCGGAGGAAACCGGACCGGAGACCGACATGCCAACGCCTTTTCACCTTGCCGTCAACGTGACCGATCTCGACGCCGCGCGCGCCTTCTACGGTGGCTTGCTGGGCTGCGCCGAGGGGCGGTCGACCGAAAGCTGGGTCGACTACGATTTCTTCGGCCACCAGCTCAGCCTGCACCTCGGAACGCCCTTCGACACCGCTGACACAGGCCGGGTTGGTGCGCACATGGTGGCAATGCCGCATTTCGGGGTGCTGCTGGACTACGGGGACTGGCGGACACTGGCCGACCGGCTGGAGGCGGCGGGCGTGGCTTGGGTGATCGCGCCGACGGTCCGGTTCGAAGGCGAGCCCGGCGAGCAATGGACGATGTTCTTTCGCGATCCGTCCGGAAACCCTCTGGAGATCAAGGGATTCCAGGACATGTCTCAAGTATTTTCCGCTTGAGATTCTGCGAGCGGCAGGAGACGGCTGTCGGCGAGGGCGGCGGTGCGATGGTGTCCAAGTTCGCGGGCCCTGGGATCCTGTGCGAAGGCGAGGAAACCTGCCACACTGGCTTGGCGCGCGAGCAGGGCGTGGTCCCAGCGTTCGCTGTCGGGGCCGATGAACCAGGCGCCGCCGGCGCCCGAAAACAGAACTTCGCCGCCGGAGGCTTCAAGCAACGGGGTGATCCCGGCCTCGTAGCGCGCATAGGCCTCGCGCCCGGTGACCGGCTTGGCCGGGGCGCGGCCGGGCGCGTGGCGGTCGTCGGCGAAGGTGCGGACCCTGAGCAGGTTGAGCATGAAGACCGGACCCTCTCGATTGCGCGTGAGGAGGGCGCGGGCGCGGGCTTCAGTCGGCGTGATATGAGGCATCAGAGCCCCGCGAGTGCGCGGGCGTGGGCGCGGATGTCTTCGGGCCAGCCGGCCATGGCGGCGGCGAAATCTTTGCCGCCTTCTGCGTAGAGCGCGCGGATCGCGGCTTCATAGCCAGGAAGGTCGCCCGCGATCGCAGTAAGGAAGGCATAGGCCGCGTCGCGTCCCGCGGCGGCGGCCGGGACCGGGGGCATTGCGCGCATCTCCGCCTCGACCAACCGGCGCAGCGCCGCGGAGGCGCCGCCGCGCTGGTGCGCCAGCCAGTCCCAATGGCGCGGCAGCAGGGTGACTTCGCGCGCCTTCACCCCGAGCTTCGGCCGGCCAGGGCCGCGCCGGGGTGTCCCATCGGGCCGGAAGCCCTTCGGCGGCCGGTTTTCGGGGGCGCGGCCAGAGAGGTTGAGGTCGATCTGCGCGCCGGTGCGGTCGGAAAACACCAACAGCCCCTCGGGATGCGCCCCGTGGTCAAGGGCGGTTAGGGTGGCGGTGAGGGTGGCGGCAAGGGCGGCTTTGGGGCCTTGTGCCACGCGGTCGGGGCCGATGAAGGCTGTGTAGGTCTCGGTTTCCATGTTGCACCCGGGTAATAATTGGAGGTCCCATTTACACCCGGGTAATAACATCGTCAAGACCCGGACACCCGCGTTGGCCGGGTCCCGGACCTGGTTTGGTGCGAATCCTGCCGCGGTTTGAGATCGGTGCGTCGCTGGCCAGGCGGCGGTGGCAACCGTTCCCCTTGAATCCGGCCAGGTGCATCCCGTGGCACGCCTGGCGCCCATGCTCGCGTTTGCGCTCACCTGCGCCGCGGCAGCGCGGTCACGGGACATCGAAGAGGTGCGGGTCGCGCCGGGAAATGTCGGCACGATGGTGAGCGGATCGATCACCGGGCAGGCCTATGCCAGGACAGGCTCGGCGCCCGCGCCGGTCAGGAGATGTGCGCCGAGGTCACCGTTGCCGAGATCACTGTCGCCGAGACCGACGGCACAGAAACGGGGTATTTCAACATCCTTCCGCCCGGCAGCGACGGGGAGGGATCTACATCGGCGCGATGGGCGTGGACAATTCGGCGACCGTGCCGGGGCCCGAGGACGGGGACTATACGATCCGTGTCTAGCTGATCGGCAACGACGCGGATGTCGGCAAGTCGGTGAGCGACAATCCCGATCTGCCGATCCAGTAGCCGGTCCCGGGTGTCAGAGCTGGGTGAGTGTGCGGAAGCCGAGGTATCCGAACAGGGCCGCGAGCGCGAGGAAATTGCGGCTGCGATACTTCCATTTCCCCCGCCAGGCATTGACGATAATTGCGAAGATAAACATGTGCAGTGCGATCGAGACCCCGATGGCGAACGTCTGAAACCCGCCGTTCTCGCCGAAATCGAAGTAGAGGGTGACGTCGGTCCAGATCCTCGCGAAAATGCCGAGGCAGGCGTAAAGGATGAAAACCGGGACGTCCCAGATCGTCAGCGCATGCCCGTGCGTCTCTGTGCGTGCGTAGGGGTGCTCGGGATCGGTCCGGGCGGCTTCGGCCAGGGCGGCGACCTGCCCGAGGCGATTCCGGTCGAGCCGCGCGGAATACTCGTTATGCGGGGCTTGAGCCGCCGTGGCGGTTGCGCCGGGCCCGTGCGTTGCGCTCAACAGACGGTCGATATCGCGCTCCGGCACAGCTTGGCCCATCGACCGACGCGCGGCTTTTTTCCCGGCGGGATCGATCATGACGGTACCAGAAGCGGTCGTTCCGCAGTCCGGCGGTGCGGCGCGGGCGGCCAATCGGCTGAGAATCGAGACAGGCGGGGGCGTGGCACGTCGCTTTGTGCGGGGCCGGCCCGGGCTGACCTGGTCAGGTCGTTTGGTCTGTTGAAACTCATTGGCACAGGCAATCCATAACTATCGGACATCGAAAACCTTGCATGGGAAACCGGCCAAAACATGGTCGGCGCGTGCGGAAGATGGGACATTTCCGTGTGAAGCCCTGGAAAATGCGAGGCCAGGTCGCGCCCGCGCCGGGGTTGGCCCCTGCGTGTC
>DQCI01000206.1:19008-23237 GCA_003545125.1 Paracoccaceae bacterium | reverse complement strand
CGACATCGTCTATGCCCGCTCGGTGCGGGTGGGGGGCGACCGGATGGACGAGAGCATCGTCAACTACCTGCGCCGGCAGCATAACCTGCTGGTCGGTGAGACCACGGCCGAACGGATCAAGACCGCCATCGGCACCGCGCGGATGCCCGACGACGGGCGCGGCGTGGCGATGTCGATCCGCGGCCGCGATCTGCTCAACGGCGTGCCGAAGGAGCTTGAGGTCAACCAGGCCCAGATCGCCGAGGCGCTGGCCGAACCCGTGCAGCAGATCTGCGAGGCGGTGATGGTGGCCTTGGAAACCACACCGCCCGACCTCGCCGCCGACATCGTCGACCGCGGCGTGATGCTGACAGGCGGCGGTGCGCTGCTCGGCGAACTCGACCTCGCGTTGAGGGAACAGACCGGGCTGTCGATCTCGGTGGCCGACGAGTCACTCAATTGTGTCGCGCTCGGCACCGGCCGGGCGCTGGAATACGAAAAGCAACTGCGCCACGTTATCGACTACGATAGCTGAGGCCCCAGGGCCAAAGCGTGGGCCTGCGCGTGCGCACGCTGCGCGTATGCACGCGACCCTCGCGGGCTTGCGAGGCGTGCCGGGGAGAGCTGATTGGCGAAGAACCGACGGCATTCCGAAGACTTTGTCACCCCCGTCAGGCGGATCCTGGTGGGGATCTTGGTGTTTGTCCTGTTCGCGGTGTTTTTCCTGTGGCGGATCGACAGCCCCCGGGTCGAGCGGTTGCGCGCCCAGGTGGTCGACGCAGTGGTGCCCAACATGGAATGGGCCCTGGTCCCGGTGACCAAGGCGGTCAACCTGGCCGAGGGGTTCCAGAGCTACACCCGACTCGCCGAACAGAACCGGGAACTGCGCCGCGAATTGCAGCGGATGAAGGCGTGGAAAGAGGCGGCTGTGCAGCTCGAAGAGGAAAACGCGCGTCTGCTCGATCTCAACAACGTCCGCCTCGACGCCCGCCTGTCCTACGTCACCGGCCGGGTGTTGACCGACTCGGGCTCGCCCTTCCGCCAGTCGGTCCTGCTCAACGTCGGCGCTCGCGACGGGCTGGTCGATGGCTGGGCGGCGATGGACGGGCTCGGGCTGGTGGGGCGGATCTCGGGGGTCGGCGATCAGACGGCGCGGGTGATCCTGTTGTCGGATTCGTCGAGCCGGATCCCGGTCGCCGTGCAGCCCTCGGGGCAGAAGGCGCTGCTCTCGGGCGACAACTCTCCCCGCCCGCCGCTGGAGTTTCTCGACGAACGCGATGCCGTGCGGCCGGGCGACAGGGTCGTCTCTTCGGGCGACGGCGGGGTGTTTCCGGCGGGCCTTCTGGTGGGGGCGGTGGTTGCGGGGGCGGACGGGCGCCTGCGGGTGCAGCTTTCGGCCGACTATTCGCGGCTCGAGTTCCTGCGCGTGCTGCGCTCGCACCCGGGCGAGACCGTGCACGAGGCCGGCGGGCTGATCGTGATGAACCCGGTGCTCGCCCCGGTCGCCGAGGGTGTGCCGGCCGAGGCAAGCGCGCCGGACCGGGCAAGTGCCGGGGAGGGCACCGACGAGGCGGCGCCTGCCGGAGAGGGCACCGACGAGGTCCCCCCGAATGAGACGGAGGCGGGCGGATGATCTCACCGGCAACGCTTCACCGCTGGGCCTATGCGCTCCTGTTCGCCGCCATCGCGGCGTTGGTCGTCTTCCTGAGGATCCTGCCGACGGGCGGCAGCGCGGGCGGTTGGCCGCCGCCGGATTTCATCGTGCTGGCGGGTTTCGCCTGGGTGGTGCAGCGGCCCGATTTCGTGCCGGTGCTCCTGTTCGCGGCCCTGCTCGTGGTCACCGAGCTGCTGTTTCTGCGTCCACCCGGCGTGGCCAGTGGCCTGGCGGTGATCGGGCTTGAGGCGATCCGCGCCCGCGCCGGGTTGTTGCGCGAACGCGGGTTCCTCTCCGAATGGATCACCGTTGGCGTCATTCTCGCGCTGATGCTGTTGGCCGAACGGATCCTGCTTGCGGTCTTCTTCGTCGATCAGCCGGGCTTCGCGCTGGTCGCGCTCGGGTATTTCGTCAATATTCTCGCCTATCCGGCGGTCGCGGCCCTGTCTGTCTGGGGCCTGAGGGTCCGCAGGCTGGCCCCCGGCGAACATGCAAGCGAGGTGCGCCTGGTATGAGACGGTCTCCCGCCGACACGGAAAAGGCCGCCCGCACGGTCACCCGCCGGGGCCTTTTGCTCGGCACCGCGCAGCTTGCGTTCGCGGGACTGCTCGTCGGCCGGATGCGGTTCCTGCAGATCGACCAGGCCGACGAGTTCCGCATGTTGGCCGACCAGAACCGGATCAACATCCGTCTGATCCCGCCGGCGCGCGGGCTGATCTACGACCGCAAGGGTGTGCTGCTCGCCGGCAACGAACAGAATTACCGCATCGTCATGGTGCGCGAAGACGCGGGCGACCCGCAAGAGGTGATGGCGCGGCTCGGCCGGATCATCTGGCTCGACCCGGACGACCAGGCCAAGGCGCTCGAGGAAATGCGCAAGGTCAGCCCGTTCGTGCCGGTGACGGTGGCCGACAGGGTAAGCTGGGACGACGTGGCCGAAGTGGCGGTCAACGCGCCGGCGCTGCCCGGCGTCTACCCCGAGATGGGGCTCAGCCGCAGCTACCCGCTCGGCGGCGATTTCGCCCATATCGTCGGCTACGTCGGCCCGGTCTCGGACTACGATCTGTCGAAGATCACCGACCCGGACCCCTTGTTCCAGATCCCGCGGTTCGAGATCGGCAAGTTCGGTGTCGAGGCGAAGCTGGAGGACAGGCTCCGGGGCAACGCCGGGACCAGCCGCATCGAGGTCAACGCCGTCGGCCGGGTGATGCGCGAACTTGACCGCGAGGAGGGGATCCCGGGGGCCGATGTGCAACTCACGGTGAACCATGCCTTGCAGAATTTCTCCGAGGCGCGGCTGCGCGGCGAAAGCGCGGCCGCCGTCATCCTGAACCCGAAGAACGGCGATATCCTGGCCATGGCTTCGGCGCCGACCTTCGACCCCAACAAGTTCGTGCGCGGCATCTCGTCGACGGATTACCAGGGGTTGCTCGACGATCCTTATCGGCCGCTGCCCGACAAGTCGTCGCAAGGCATCTACCCGCCCGGCTCGACCTTCAAGATGGTCACGGCCCTCGCGGCGCTGGAAGACGGGCTGATCTCGCTCGACGACACCTATACCTGTGGCGGTTATGTCGAGGTCTCCGACCGCAGGTTCCATTGCTGGCGCCGGGGCGGGCACGGCAGGGTCGACCTGATCCGCTCGCTGCGCGAAAGCTGCGACGTCTTCTACTACGAGCTGTGCCAGGAGGTCGGGATCGAGCGGATCGCGGCGATGGCGCGCCGGCTCGGGCTGGGCGTGGCCTATGATCTGCCGCTTCTGTCGGTAGCCGAAGGGCGGGTGCCGACACGCGAGTGGAAGCGGCGCAGCCGGGGGGCCGACTGGGTCATTGGCGATACGCTCAACGCCACCATCGGCCAGGGCTTCGTGCTGTCTTCGCCGCTGCAACTTGCGGTAATGACGGCCCGCATCGGGATGGGCACACGGGTTGTGCCCCGCCTGGTGCGCGCCATCGACGGGGTCGAACAACCCGCCCTCGGCGGCGAGAGCCTCGGGATCGACCCGCGCCACCTCGCGGCGATCCGTCAGGGCATGTACGAGGTGACCAATCACGAGCGCGGCACCGCGATTTCGTCGCGGGTTGTCGCCGAGGGCCTGCGCATTGCCGGCAAGACCGGCACCAGCCAGGTGCGCAGCATCACCGCCGAGGAGCGCGAAGCCGGGGTGACCTCGAACGAGGATCTGCCCTGGGACCGGCGCGACCACGCGCTCTTCGTCGGCTACGCGCCGCATGAAAACCCGGACGTCGCGGTGGCGGTGGTGGTGGAGCACGGCGGGGGCGGCTCGACTGTGGCCGCACCGATCGCGCGCGATCTGCTGCTGGCGGCGATCTACGACGACGTGCCGCCGCTTGAAGCCTATCCGCCGTCGCAGCGCGGCACGATCCGTGCCCGCTTCGACGCGCTTGAGCTGAGGCCCCCGCAGGCGCCCTCCGAAGGGAGGAGCCGGGCGTGAGCTATCTCGAGTACAACGTCAAATGGACGCCGACGGGCTTTCGCAAGGTGTTCTACGTCAACTGGGCGCTGGTGCTTTTGGTGACGGCCGTGGCCGGGATCGGCTTTGGCATGCTCTACTCGGTGGCCGGCGGCAATGCCG
>DQCI01000206.1:7459-18919 GCA_003545125.1 Paracoccaceae bacterium | reverse complement strand
GCGATCGGTATGGGCGCGCAGCGCTGGATCGATCTCGGCTTCATGCGGCTTCAGCCCTCGGAACTGACCAAGATCACCCTCATCATGGCGCTCGCGGCCTATTACGACTGGCTCGACATCTCGAAAGTCTCGCGGCCCCTCTGGGTGCTGGCGCCGGTCACGCTGATCCTCGCCCCCGCCGGGCTCACGCTGATGCAGCCCGACCTCGGCACCGCGATCCTGCTGGTCGCGGGCGGGGCGATCACCATGTTTCTCGCCGGCGTCCACTGGTTGTATTTTATGGTCGTCGGCGCCGGTGGTGTCGGTGCGGTCGTGGCGGTGCTGATGTCGCGCGGGACCGAATGGCAGCTCCTGAAAGATTACCAGTACCGCCGGATCGACACCTTTCTCGACCCTGCCACCGACCCGCTCGGCGCGGGCTACCACATCACCCAGTCGAAGATCGCGCTGGGCTCGGGCGGCTGGACCGGGCGGGGCTTTCTGCAGGGCACCCAGTCGCGGCTCAACTTCCTGCCCGAAAAGCACACCGACTTCATCTTCACCTCGCTCGCCGAGGAGTTCGGCTTCATCGGCGCGGCCTCGCTGCTCGCGCTCTATGTCGCAATCATCGTGGTGGCGGTGGCCTCGGCAACCCGCAACCAGGACCGCTTCGGTGCCCTCGTGACATGGGGGATCGCGGCGACGTTCTTTTTGTTCTTCGCGGTCAACATGTCGATGGTAATGGGCCTCGCCCCGGTGGTCGGCGTACCTTTGCCGCTGGTCAGCTACGGCGGGTCCGCGATGCTGGTGCTGATGATCGGATTTGGACTGGTTCAATCGGCGCATATCCACAGGGCGCGCTCAAAATGATCGTAAAAGTGCAATTCATCACGGGCACCGCGCGGTTCGAGGAATACCGCGATCCGCTCGAGGCGGCGGTGTCGGCGCTCGGGATCGAGGTCGATCTTGCAGAGGATCACCCGCCCGGGACAGTGGACTACATCGTCTATGCGCCGTTCGACGGCGAGGTCGATCTCTCGGGCTACACCAGGGCAAAGGCGGCGCTCGGGCTCTGGGCCGGGGTAGAGACGATCATCGCCAACCCGACGCTCACCATGCCCTATGCCCGTATGGTCGACGAAGGCCTCACGAAGGGCATGGTCGAATGGGTCACCGGCCATGTGCTGCGCCACCATCTCGGGATGGATGCGGACATTTGCCGGCGCGACGCGACCTGGGACACCCGCGTGCCGCCGCTCGCTTCGCAGCGCAAAGTGGGCGTGCTCGGGCTTGGCGCGTTGGGCGCCGCCTGTGCCCTCACGCTCGCGGGGCTCGGGTTTGACGTGGCGGGCTGGGCGCGGCGGCAGAAGGATCTGGAGGGGGTGGCCTGCTACTCGGGCGACGCGGGCCTCGCCGAGGTGCTGGCACGCGCGCAGATCCTGGTGCTGCTGCTGCCGCATACACCAGCGACCGAGAACATCCTCGACGCGGCCGCACTCGCGACCCTGCCGGCGGGCGCGGTGATCCTGAACCCCGGCCGCGGGGCGCTGATCGACGACGCGGCGCTGATCGCGGCTCTGGATGCGGGGCATGTCGCACAGGCGACGCTCGATGCTTTCCGGGTTGAGCCGTTGCCCGCGGACGACCCATATTGGGCCCACCCGAAGGTGACCGTCACCCCTCATCTCGCGTCGGTGACCCGCCCGGAAACGGCCGCTGCGGTGATCGCCGAGAACATCCGGCGGGGCGAGGCGGGCGAACCGTTCCTGAACCTGGTGGACCGCGCTGCGGGGTACTGAGGGGTTTCGCCCGCTTCGCGGGCGACCCGCCGGGGGCTCTGCCCCCGGCCAGGTCCGCTTTCGGATCGGGCGTTCCTGCACTGCGGGGGCTCTGCCCCCTCAGTCCCCGTGAATACTCGAATCCAAGTGAAAATCACGGATGCCGAGCGCAGCGAGGCCCGGGTCGGCGCCCGGCACGGGCGGCGAAATCCCTTCTCAGAGGATGCCGATTTCGGCGAGTTTGCCGGACAGCTCCGGTGGCAACGCATCGTCGCCTTGGCGTTGGGCGGGCAGATCGGGGGGGGCGTCTCCGGGGGCGAGGTAACGCCAGCCCTGGAAGGCCCGGCGCGGGGCGGGGTGGGTGCGCACAATGTCGCGCGCCATCACGATGCCGCAGCGCCGGATTCCGTCTTCGCCGACCACTTCGTCGAGCCGGATCACCTGTTGACGCGCGAGGATCACGCCCTTGATGACCCAGTAGAGCGAGCCGCCGGCGACCAGCTCTGCTTCGCGCTTCGGCCACATCCGGGTGACATGGCGCGGCTGCCATTCGGGCACGCCCGCACCGCGCATTTCCTGCCAGGCCGCGAGCTGTTCGACGCTGTCGCAGCCGACGCAGAGTTTGACGAGATTGACGATCTGTTGCGGCATGGCAGCCCTCCGGTGACAAGATATAGGCCGCACGTTGACCTGCCGCCACCCCCCCGTGTATCGTCCAAGGTCTCGCGTGAACGGAACAGGAACTCCCGATGAGCCGCTTTTCCGCTCCGATCGCCGAAGCGATCTGGGACATGAAATACCGCTACAAGGAGGCTGACGGCACGCCGGTTGACCTCTCGGTCGAGGACAGCTGGCGCCGCGTCGCGCGCGCGCTGAGCGCGTCCGAACCCGAGCGCGAGGCGGAGTTCTACGACGCCCTCGAGGACTTCCGGTTCCTGCCCGCGGGGCGGATCCTGGCCGGCGCCGGCACCGGCCGCAGCGTCTCGCTGTTCAACTGTTTCGTCATGGGCACGATCCCCGACAGCATGGGCGGCATCTTCGACCAGCTGAAGGAAGCCGCGCTCACCATGCAGCAGGGCGGCGGGATCGGCTACGATTTCTCGACCATCCGGCCCAAGGGCGCCGACGTGAAGGGCGTGGCGGCGGATGCCTCGGGCCCGCTCTCGTTCATGGATGTCTGGGACGCGATGTGCCGCACCATCATGTCGGCAGGCTCCCGCCGCGGCGCGATGATGGCGACGATGCGCTGCGATCACCCCGACATCGAGCAGTTTATCGCGGCCAAAGCCGACGCCGCCCGGCTGCGGATGTTCAACATGTCGGTGCTGGCGACCGATGCTTTCATGGACGCCGTGAAGGCGGACGGACCCTGGGAGCTGACCTTCGGCGGCAAGGTCTACCACACCGTCCGGGCGCGCGATCTGTGGAACAGGATCATGCGCGCGACCTACGACTACGCCGAACCGGGGGTGATCTTCATCGACCGGATCAACGCAATGAACAACCTGGCCTATTGCGAGACCATCGCCGCCACCAACCCCTGCGGTGAGCAGCCGCTACCACCCTACGGCGCCTGCCTGCTCGGCTCGGTCAACCTCGCGCGGCTGGTAGACGCCCCGTTCGAAGAGGGGGCTGCGCTCGACGAGGCGGAGCTCGCGCGGCTGGTGGCCACCGCGGTGCGAATGATGGACAACGTCGTCGACGAGAGCCGTTTCGCGCTCGAAGCACAGGCCCGGGAGGCGAAGGCCAAGCGGCGGATCGGGCTTGGCGTCACCGGGCTCGCGGATGCGCTTTTGATGGTGGGCCTGCGGTACGGCTCCGACGAAGCGGCGGCCCGCACCGAAGCCTGGATGCACCAGATTGCCCGCGCCGCCTATCTCGCGAGTGTCGAGCTTGCCAAGGAAAAGGGGGCGTTTCCGCTGTTCGACGTGGAGGCCTACCTCGCGTCCGGCACGCTCCAACACATGGACGAGGATGTGCGCGATGCGATCCGCGCCCACGGCATCCGCAACGCGCTGCTGACCTCGGTCGCGCCGACCGGCACGATCAGCCTTTATGCAGGCAATGTCTCATCCGGCATCGAACCGGTCTTCGCCTATGCCTACAGCCGCAAGGTGCTGCAAAGGGACGGGACCCGGACCGAGGAAGAGGTCGTCGACTACGCCGTCCAGGCCTGGCGCGAGAAAATGGGCGACACCCCGCTGCCGGACCATTTCGTCGATGCCCAGCAGCTTGCGCCTGGGGAGCATGTGAAGATGCAGGCGGCGGCGCAGAAATGGGTCGACTCGTCGATCTCCAAGACGATCAACGTGCCCGAGGACATCTCATTCGAAGCCTTCAAGGATGTTTACGCCCAGGCCTACGAGACCGGCTGCAAGGGCTGCACCACCTACCGGCCCAACGAGGTGACGGGGAGTGTGCTGAGTGTGAGCGAAAAGGCGGATGCGGCGCCCGAGAGCGACCTCGGCGCCGAAGTGATCTACATATCGGAGCCGCTCGACCGGCCCGGCGCGCTGGAAGGGACAACCTACAAGCTCAAGTGGCCCGAGAGCGAGCATGCGATCTACATCACCGTGAACGATCTTTTGGTTGGTGGCCTGCGCCGGCCCTTCGAGGTGTTCATCAACTCGAAGAACATGGAGCATTTCGCCTGGACCGTAGCGCTCACCCGGATGATCTCGGCGGTGTTCCGGCGCGGCGGCGATGTGAGCTTCGTGGTCGAGGAGCTGAAAGCGGTGTTCGACCCGCGCGGCGGCGCCTGGATGGGCGGTAAATACGTGCCCTCGATCCTCGCGGCCATCGGCGGGGTGATCGAGCGGCACATGATCGAGACCGGGTTCATCGCAGGCGAGGGGATGGGGTTGAAGGCCGACCCGCACGCCGATGTGGTCAACCTCGGCACCCACCGCGGCCCGGCCTGCCCACGCTGCGGCCAATACGAGATGCGCATGGTCGAAGGCTGCATGACTTGCGCCGCCTGCGGCTATTCCAAGTGCGGGTGACCGGGCAGCCGGGTTCGGGTGTGACCGCGCCGCGATAGTTTGGCCAAATCCGGGGGTTCTGCGGACAAGAGTCGGGGAAAGCTGCACCAGGGCTACGTAAGTCCTTGGTGCTCAACAGTTTTGCATCAAAGCGAAATCGCTGCGCCGAAAACACCTCCCGGTGGTCGAGTCCGAAGTCGAAACGACCCGGATCCGCCAGCGACCGGAGCGCTGCCAAATCTGGCAGACGGAGAGGTCAAACCGGAGCGCCTGACGAACCCGACAGATACGGACCGGACACCCTTGATGCGGCCTCATCCATGGGCCGCACACAGCAGTGAGGTGCTCCGATGAACCACACACCAGGAATCTGTCCCCTATTCCGCAGCGCGAGGACCTTCCACGAATTCCCCCGCCGGTTCCGCTCCGCCGGCGTTGCGTTCGACGCCGTCTCCTGGGAACGCCCCGGGCCGTCGACCGACCTCCGCCCGGATGCCCGGTCTGTCTTGTCGCCCGCCGCCCGCTGCGGGACTGGCGACCCGAAGCGGTCGTCCCGGTTTTGGCGCTGGCACCCTGCGACGTTTGCGAGATCGCTTGGCCCGTCGCGTGCGCTGTCGCTTGTGCCCTGGCAGATCCCGGTGACGACCGCGCCGAGGAAGGCGGCGCGTTCGGCGATGCGGGTCGCCTTGCAGGCCGCGAAAGCCATCTCTCGGTCGACTTCGAACGACCTTTTCCGCTGTTGATCCCCGAAGAGCTGCGCGCGCGAAACCGTGACCACGGCGATGCTGTTTTCGCTTTCCGCCGGGCTGGCCGCGACCATCGAGCTCTAGCATGTGCCGGCAGACATCGTTGGGTCCAAGCGGCCGGGCATGGCCTTCGCCCCGAACCCCGAGGCTGGCGCGCATGCGCCGGTCATACCCAAGACCCGGGAGGCCGGCCCGGCCTTCACTGTCGGCCTTCGGCCGTACCACACGCTGCACGGGGTCGAAGACCGGTTCGCGGCCTTCTGGAGCGCCGCCGGCGATCTGATCTTTTGCGACCTGAGGACCATCCGGCCGATCTATCCCAACAGCGGTTTCCAACCCGCTGCACAGGTCTCGATCAAGTGGCGGGGCGGGGGCTTTGCGGGGCCGAGGGGCCGCACAAACAGATCATAACGGTCGACCTGGAGGAAAACCGGATCGCCCGCATCGAGGCCCTGAACCTCGCCCCCCCCAAACCGTATCAGTGCCGAAACCCGGTCGACGGACGCGGCTGCGCGGTCATCCCGGGGGCGGATCAAGACAGGGTCTGGATCCTGAACCTGCGGAAACCCGGGCACGGGAACGCCATGCCGATCAAAGGCGCGCCGATGCGGCCCCGGTCCTGCGGCGACAGGTGGGCCACTATCGTGGCAGGCCGGGTGTCGAAATCGGTGACCGTCCTCGACGCCACCAGCTCTTCGGTTCCGCGTTGGGTCGGGCGTGCCGCGACCCCGGGCGGCCTGCGCGGCCGCGTTTTGCCGGGGCGCGCCGGGATCGTTGGTGTCAGTTGGCGTCTCGGGTTTGCAGGGCGGTTATGGCCAAACAACCCCCTTTGCTCACCAGCGCAGCCCAGCAGCCCCGCAGCCCCGCAGCCCCGCGTCGCCCGGTGTCACCGTCTGAGGCCGATCGCCCGGGCGCGGTGTTCGAGCTGCGCCACCTCCGCCGCGGGCGGGATCGCCGCTTGCAGCCGGGCCTGGATCTGCACGGGCATCGCCGCGGCCCGGGGTTCGGGACGCTGGGCGACGTGCAGCTCCATGAACTCGCCGACCGATGCAAGCGCGCCGCCTGGGTCGAACATCTGGTCGAACATCTGCATGTAGAGGTGAAACCGCTTCGCGTCGCAGCCCAGAACCCGGGTTTCGACCCGCACAACTGCCCCTTGCGTGACTTCGCGCAGGTACACCTTGTGATCTTCCAGCAGGTAGATCGTGTTGCCCGTTGCCTCCCGGTAGGACGCGTCGAAACCCACCTCGTCCTGCAACGCATCGACCGCGAGGCTGAAGACGAGGCCGAAGTAGCTGTCGCGCATATGGCCGTTGTAGTCGATCCAACCCGGTCGAACCTTCGTTTCGAAGTGAAAAACCCGGCTCATGGCAGTCGGTAGAAAACCCGGGCGGTGTCATGGAAGACCGCACCCCACCGGATTTCGGGAATGAGCGCTTCATAGGCCGCGACGAGGGTGGCGTAGTCGGAAGAGAGGCTGTCGACGGGGAAGTTCGACCCGAACATCGTGCGAGAAGGGCCGAATTGGGAAAGGCAGGTCTCGACGATCGGGCGGATGCTGTCGGCGGTCCAGCTGTGGTTGAACATGCCGAGCCCCGAGAGCTTGCAAGTGAGATGCGGCAGGTTCGAAAGCGCGGCGAGCTTGTCGGCCCACGCGGCGAGACCGGCAGCGGTGAGATCATGCGGGGAGCCGGCATGGCACAGCGCGACCGGGGTGTCGGGGGCTTCGGCCAGAACCCGGGCGGTCTTGTCCATGAGTTCGGGGATGAGCTGGAGGTCGAAGGACAACTCGCGGCGTCCGGCCTCGCGCAGGCCTTCGAGAAAGCGGGGGTCGTCGAGCAGGGCGTTTGTGCCGGTGACTGCGTCTTCACCCGGTGCGCGCCCAACGATCTGGCGAACGCCGCGCACTGTTGGTAGTGCCTCGAAGGCGTCGAGTTGCGGGTTTAGGTCGGGCGAGGTGAGGTCCGCGAACACCACCTGGACCAGCGGCCAGTCGGGGGTGGCATCGGCCACCGCTTGCACCCAGCGCGCTTCGGCCAGAGGGTCTTCGGCGCCCACCTGGATGTGCACGGAGGCGCCGAAACCGGCCGCGTCGCGGCGAAACTCGTCGAGCAGGTAGTCGCGCTGGATGGGCGTCGGGTCGCCAAAAAACCGGTTCACCCCACGGGCCATCAGCCAAGGGTAGTGAACCGCCGACAGGTCCCACAGATGGTGATGGGCGTCGATCCTGTCCGTTTTCATGTGCGCGGCACTTCGGCCATGCGGGCGAGGATATCGACGCCCAGGCCTTTCCAGAAATGCAACAAGTCGATGAAGATCCAGTTCTCGGCGAGCTTGTCGCCGTCGCGCCGGTAGATGTCGATCACCCGCATCTCGCCAAGCTTGTCGGAGCCGGGAAAGCCCATGAACCCGCCGACGTGGCGGGCGGTGAAATTGGGCCAGCCGAAGAAACCGCCGTAGTGCCCCTCGGCCATCCGGCAGGTATGTCGCGTCTCGGAACGGTCGGTGAAGGCGGCGCGGAAGGGGGCGGAATGCTGCTTTGCATACCGTTCGATCGTGTAGCTCGCCCCGATCCCGGCCGGGCCCCACCAGATCATGTCGTCATGCCAGGTCCGCGCCAGCTCCTCTTCCAGCGGCAGGTCGAGTTGCCATTGTCCAAGATCGCTGATCATCGCGTTGATCGCGGCCAGCGTCGCCGTACCCTCGGCGTCCGGCTGGGCGTCGTAGAGCAGCCCGTCATGGGTCATCGGCCCGGGCTGGACCAGATGCGCGGCGGTCTGCGGCGGGAAGGGTTGGAGCCCGGCCTGCATCATCAGGTGCGGGATGTCGAAATACATCGCCGTCTCGGTGATACGGCCGTCTTCGACCCGGTTGAACTCGCAATAGCGCAGGAACGCCATCTTTCCGGTCGGCGCGATTCCAAGCCAGGGGGCGTCGAACAGACCCATCAGGTGACCCATGGAGACCACCCAGGTCGAGCGGAACCCGTCGATCTCGTTGCGCCCCGCCATGAACACGTCCTGGCGTCGTTGCAGCCGGCAAAGCGCGCGACGGAGTGGCTCCCAGAAGGTGGTCGCCACCGCCTCGGGACCTGTCAGCTCATTGAACGGGTGGAAGCCCCGCCACAGCGCGTCTGGCGCCACGTACCGTGCCATCACCGCCGGGATGTCCGTCGGTCCGGCCGTGTCGAGCGCCGAATAGAACCCGCGGATCAGTTCTTTTTCATTTTGGAAATCAGTCACGTACAGCCTTCTCGCGGGGGGATTTGCATGCGTTTGCAAAAAAATCTTGCCAAATAGCCACAGCCAAGTCTAGCCTTTTTGCAAGCGTATGCAAAATAGCGCATCGATTCCACCGGGAGTGCCGACATGGCCGAAATCCAGCTTCGCAACATCTCGAAGCGCTGGGGCAATTTCGTCGGCGTCGATAATTTCGACCTGACAATTCCGGACCGGGAATTCCTCGTGCTGCTCGGTCCCTCGGGCTGCGGCAAGACCACGACGATGCGGATGATCGCGGGGCTGGAAACCGCGACCGACGGCGAGATCCTGATCGGCGGCAAGGTGGTGAACGATCTCGAGCCGAAGGACCGCGACGTCTCGATGGTGTTCCAGAGCTACGCGCTCTATCCCAACATGAACGTCTACGAAAACATCCGCTTCCCTCTGAAAGTGCGCGGCGTGGATCCCGCGACGCATGACGAACGGGTGATGCGGGCAGTGGAGATGGTGGAACTCGGGGAGTTCATGCACCGCAGGCCCGCCGAGCTTTCGGGCGGTCAGCGCCAGCGGGTGGCGCTCGCCCGGGCGATCGTGCGCGAACCCAACGTTTTTTTGATGGACGAGCCGCTGTCGAACCTCGACGCCAAACTCAGGGTTTCGACCCGGGCGCAGATCAAGAACCTCAGCCACGAGCTGAAAGTAACCACGATCTACGTCACCCACGATCAGATCGAGGCGATGACCCTCGCCGACCGGGTGGTTGTGATGGAGAAGGGCATCGTGCAGCAGGTGGGCACGCCGACCGACATTTACGACATGCCGGCCAACACCTTCGTCGCCGGTTTCATCGGTAACCCGGCGATGAACCTCATCGAAGGCGAAATGCAAGCCGGCGTGTTCCACGCAAAAAACTGTGAGGTCGCGGGCCTCGACGCGCCCGACGGCAAGATTACGCTCGGGTTCCGTGCCGAAGACGCCAACGTCGTTGAGAGCGGCGGCGAACTCAACGCGCCGATCTACACGCTCGAACTTCTCGGCGACGCCACGATGGTTTCGGTGCGGATCGCCGGCCAGCTGGTGTCGGTCAAGGCCGACAAGACCTTCCGGGCCGGGATCGGCGACGCCACCTCGATCCAGGTTCACAAAGATCACTGCCACCTGTTCGATACCGCGAGCGGTGAACGCGTCGGGGGTTAACCCCATTTTCCCCGCGAAACAGCGGGACACCCGGGTGCGGGCTTCGAAGACGCACCCAAACTCAGGGAGAGAGAGCACATGTTTCTCAAACACACCATGCTGGCCTCAGGGCTGGTGCTGATGGCCACGAGCGCCCATGCCGGATGCGGCCTCTCGGGCGGCAACGTGAACGTCCTCGGCAACGAGTTCGGTGCGATCCAGGCGATCGTGGCGAAGGCCAAGGAATGCGCCGGCGACGGGGTGACGGTCGAGGCGAACCTCACCGCCGACCATCGCGACATCCAGGTTGCTGCGCTGACCGCAAACCCGGCACAGTACACCTCCGCCATCGTCGCCAACAGCTCGATCGTGCCGCTCTTGAACGACGATCTGGTCCGCCCGCTCGACGACCTGATCGCCAAACACGGGCAGGATCTGCAGTCGAACCAGCTCATCACCATCGACGGCAAGGTCATGGCCGTGGCCTTCATGGCCAACGCCCAGCACCTGTTCTACCGCGCCGACCTGCTCGAGCAGGCGGGCGTCGAGCCGCCGACCACCTATGACGATGTGCTCGCCGCCGCCGAGGCCGTCCGCGCTGCCGGCATCATGGATCATCCGTTCGCGATGAACACCAAGACCGGGTGGAACCTGGGCGAGGAATTCGTGAACATGTATATCGGCACAGGCGCCGACTTCTTCGTGCCAGGCACGGCGGAGGTTGCGATCAACAACGAGAACGGCATAGCTGCGCTCAACATGTTGAAATCGCTGATGGATTATTCCAACCCCGATTTCCTGACCTACGATTCCAATGCGACCCAGGCGTTGTGGGAAGGCGGCCAACTCGCCCTCGCGACCCTCTGGGGCTCGCGTGGCGGCGGCATCCTCGACGCGGAAGGCTCGTCGGAAGAGGTCGTCGCCGCGACCGTGCTTGCGGCGGCGCCGACGCTGAACGGCGATACGCCGGCCTCGACGCTGTGGTGGGACGGCTTCACCATTGCCAAGAACATCTCCGACGAAGATGCCGAAGCGACCTTCGTGGCGCTGGTTCAGGGTCTCGGTGACGACGTGATCCAGGCCAACAACGACGAAGCCGTCTGGCTGAGCGCGGCCTACGCGCCGGGGCCGGCGTCGGCCGGTGTCGCGGCGACGGCGCAAGCGGGCGCCAGCCCCTATCCGATGCTGCCGTTCATGGGTCTGCTTCACACCGCACTCGGCGCCGAGCTGACCGACTTCCTGCAAGGCAACGAGAGCGCCGAACAGGCGCTGACGGATGTCGAGGCGGCCTACACCACGGCGGCCAGGGAACAGGGCTTCCTGCAGTAGTCCACCCGCGGGCAGAGCCGGCGCTGTCGGCTCTGCCTCTCCCCCCCTGCGCCACGGGACCGACGCACGATGAAACACAAGACCTTCTTCTGGTTCATTCTGCCTTCGCTGGCCGCGATGTTCGTGTTCATCGCGATGCCGCTGCTGTCGGTTGTCGTGCAATCGCTGCATGTGGAACACGAGCAGATCATGGTGGTCACCGAAAACTGCGGCCCCTTCGGTTGCACCGAACAAACCTCGGTCGATGCCG